>QHWR01000077.1:3917-33527 GCA_003223835.1 Acidobacteriota bacterium
GGGGTCTGTCACACCCCGCCGGCGCGAAGGCGGGCGCGGCCCGCGGCCTCTGCCTCAGCCGATCGCGCGCGGCGTTCGTCGAAGGACAACGCCCCCGCTCCGGTCAGCGCCAGCGCGAGCAGCCCCGCCATCAGGACGACGTTGTATTCGATGCCGTGGCCGCGCCCCGGCGCATTCGTCCAGTTCAGAAAGAAGCCGTTGGCCAGGTGGACCTTCCAGATTGCAATGGCCATCGCAATCGCGAGCGCGAGCGACACCCAGCGCACCAGCGCGCCAAGGATGAGCAGGAGTCCCCCGCCGAATTCCGTCACGGCGAGCAGCAGTGCCAGCGGGTAGGCCGGCGACAGTCCGAGCGAGCCCACGTACGAAGCGGTGCCGCCGAGGCCCGGGCCGCCCCAGACCGCGAACAACTTCTGCGCCCCGTGCGCGACGAACACTGCACCCAGCGCCATCCGCAACAGGGTTGGGGCGTAGCGGTACATCCGTCTTTTCCGCGCCATTCTGCCACGACCGGAGTATTCTTGCGCGCATGTGGACGAGACGAGCGTTCCTTCGCACGGGCGGGATCGGCGCGGCGGCGTTCGCCGCGTTCACCAACGAATCGCTGGCGCGCGTGACGGCGGCCGCCAGCCGGGCGGCCGGGCGCGATGTTTCGGATCTCGCGCGCGACGAGAACTACTGGCGTGAGATTCAGCAGGCCTTCACGCTGGATCGCACGGTGATCAACCTGAACAACGGCGGCTGCTGTCCCAGCCCGCGCGTCGTCCATGAAGCGTTCAAGCGCTACCTGGACATCTCGAATCAGGCGCCGGTCTACCACATGTGGCAGATCCTCGAGCCGAACATCGAGACCGTCCGTCGTCGTCTCGCCGCGGAATTCGGCTGCGACCCCGAGGAGATGGCGATCACGCGCAACGCGAGCGAGGCGCTGCAAATAGCGCAGCTCGGGATCGATCTGAAGGCGGGCGACGAGATCGTCACGACGAACCAGGACTACGGCCGCATGCTGGACACGTGGGATCAGCGCGTGCAGCGCGACGGCGTCACGCTGAAGAAGATCTCGTTTCCGGTGCCGCCGGCCTCGATGGACGACCTCGCCGATCGGCTGCTCGGCGCTGTCACGGCGCGGACGAAGGTCCTGCACTTCTGTCACATCACGAACCTCACGGGACAGATCTTCCCCGTCCGCCGGATCTGCGACGCCGCGCGCGCGAAAGGGATCAAGACGATCGTCGACGGCGCGCACGCGTTCGCGCACTTCCCGTTCAGGGGCAGCGACCTCGGGTGCGACTACTACGGGACCAGCCTCCACAAGTGGCTGCTCGCGCCGATCGGCACGGGCTTCCTGTACGTCCGGCGCGAGAACATCGAGTCGTTGTGGCCGCTGCAACCCGCCAGCGCGAAGCGCGCGAAAGACATCAGGAAGTTCGAGGAGATCGGCACGCACCCGGCGGCGAACCACAACGCGATCGCCGAGGCGCTCGGGTTCCACGAGGGGATCGGCAGCGAGCGCAAGGCCTCGCGGCTGCGTTATCTGCGAAATCGCTGGGCGGATCGGCTGCGCGCAAACCCGCGCATCAGGATCCACACGAGCATGGACCCGGCGCAGTCGTGCGCGATCGGCACGGTGCAGATCGTGGGCGTGCCGACCGGCACCGTGACGACGCAGTTGTGGGACAAGTGGCGGATCATCGCGACCCCGATCGTCCACGCCGAATACGAAGGGGTCCGCGTGACCCCGAACGTCTACACGACCCTCGACGAGATCGACACGTTTGCGGGAGCGATGGAGAAGATCGCGTCAGCCTGACGCTTGACTGATTACGGCACGATCGGCTTCCCCTCCGCATCGTAGGTCTTGACGTCGCCGAGCTTCTTCAGCGCGGGCGTGACCTTCGCGGCGTCCCCGACGGCAACGATCTGCATCCGGTCGGGCGCGAAGTACTTCTGCGCCACGCGCTGGACGTCGGCGGTGGTGATCGCCTCGATTCGCTGCGGATACGTGTCCCAGTAGTCCGCCGGCAATTTGTAGATCCACAGCGTCACGTAGTTGTTGAGCACCGCCGTCGGGTTCTCCAGCGACAGCGCGAAGCTCGAGACGAGCGACCGCTTCGCGTCGGCGAGTTCCCTGGCGGGCACGGGCACCTCCCGCATCTGCCGGATTTCGTCGAGCAGATCCGTGAGCGCCGGATCGGTCACGTCGGTGCGCACGGCCATCGACGCCTGCCAGTCGCCGCGATAGAGCTGCGCGCTCAGACCGCTGCCGACGCCGTAGGTGTATCCCTTCTGCTCGCGCAGGTGCATGAACAACCGCGACGCCGGGCCGGACCCGAGCACCTTGTTGGCGACGACCAGCGCGTCGTAGTCCGGGTTGGTGCGCTCGATCGCCTGCGTCCCGACGATCAGGTTGGTCTGCACCGACCCGGGACGCGACACGAGCAGCACGGTCTTGCCTGAGACGACGGCGGGGTCCGCCGTCGCCGGCGCGGCCGTGTGGCCTTTGTGCCAGCCGCTCAACGCGGCCTCGAAGCGGCGCTGCGCCTCCGCGATCGTGATGTCGCCCGCGACGGCCAGGACGGCGTGGTCCGGGAGATAGTGCGCGCGATGGAACTCGACGAGCGCGTTCCGCGTCAACGCATCGAGCGCCGCGGGGGTCGGCGACACGCGCGACGCCGGATGGTCGCCGTAGATCGTCCGCTGGAACTGCTCGACCGCGAGAAACCCTGGGTTCGAGCGTTGCGAGATGAGCTGCGCGCGCGTCCGCGTCTTGTAACGCGCGATCTCTTCCTCGGTGAATGACGGGTTGAGCAGAATGTCCGCCGTCATCGCGAGGACGGTGTCGAGGTGTTCCGTGAGGCTCGATCCCGAGACGGTTGCAAACGGCGACGACAACCCGGCGCCGACCGTGACGCTCGCGGCGAGCCGATCCAGATCCTGAGAAATCTTCGCCGACGGCCGCGTCGTCGTCCCCTCGCGCATCAGGCTCGCGGTGAAGCCGGCGAGCCCCGGAATGTCCGGTGGATCGTAATAGCCGCCGGCTCCCCGAATCAGCAACTGGAAGCCGACCTGCGGCACGCGATGGTCTTCGAGCACCATCAGGTGGACGCCGTTCGAGAGGTCCGCCTCGCGCGGCTTGGGCAGGTTGATCTTCAGCACCTCGTTGTTGACCGGCGCGCGTCCTTTCATGACAACCGTGCCGGCCGGGGGCGGCTGCTGCTGTTGCGCGAGCGCCGTCAGCGACGCGAGCGCGACCGCGCCGGCGACGATGAGTGTCTGGTGGCGGCTCATTGCGCGCCTCCTCTCCCCGGACCCGCTTTGGGCATCGTCGTCACGACGGATCGATTCTCCTTCGTCAGATACTTCGCCGCGACGCGCTGAACATCGGCAGCCGTGACCTTCAGGACGCGGTCCGTACGCGTGTTGATCAGGTTGGGGTCGTCGTAGAACGCCGCGTACTCGGTGAGCATGATCGCCCGGCGCAGCGTGCTGCCGAGCGCCGATGCCGCGTTCCGCCGCGCGTTGTTGCGCGCTTTGTCCAGCTCCCACTCGGCGATGGGCGTCTCCTTCAGCTTGTCGATTTCCTCGTAGACCGCGGCTTCGACCGCGGCGGGGTCCTTTCCCGGCTGAAGGGTGGCGGTGACCCGGAACAAGCCCGGCCCGCGGTTCTCGTCGCCGAACGCGCCGGCATTGCTCGCGAGCTGCTTCTGCCGCACGATGACTTCATTGAGCCGCGAGCTGCGGCCGCCGGCAAGGACGTCCTGCAGCACGTCGAGCGCGTCGCTGTCGGGCGAGCCGCCCGGCGGGATGAGCCACGCGATATCGATCCGCGCGAGCCGCGCGAGCGGATCGTCGATCGTGCTCCGCCGCTCCGCCGCGTGCGCCGGCTCCCTGAGATCGGGGCGGGACGGCGCCGGCTGCGACGCGATCCGGCCGAAGTACTTCTCGACGAGCGCCAGCGTACGCTGCGTATCGACGTCGCCGACGATGGCGACGACGGCGTTGTTCGGCGCGTAATACGTCCTGAAGAAACTCGCCACATCGTCGACGTTCGCCGCGTTGAGATCCTCCATCGATCCAATCGTGGAGTGTTTGTACGCGGGGTTGTCGTACGCCTGGTCGATGATCCGCTCGAACGTCCGGCCGTACGCCTGGTTGTCCACGCCGAGCCGCCGCTCTTCCTGGACGGCGTTGCGCTGGTTGTCGAGGTTCTCCTTGGTGATCGCGAGCGACCGCATGCGGTCCCCTTCGAGGAACAGCGCCAGCTCGAGCTGGTTGGACGGCAGCGTGTCGTAGTACAGCGTGCGATCCTGGTTCGTCGTGCCGTTCATCGACCCGCCGTAATTGAAGATGAGCGTGGGATGCTCGCCCGGCCCGACGTTCTCGGATCCCTTGAACATCATGTGCTCGAACAAGTGCGCGAAGCCGGTGCGGCCGGCGCGCTCGTCAGCGGATCCGACCTTGTACGTGACGGCGACGCTGAACGGGGGCGCGGAGGGATCTTCGGCGATGAGGACGCGCAACCCGTTCTTGAGTTTCGTGTCGGTGAACTGGACCGACGGACCGGCTGCGGCGCCGAGGCAGACCGCCGCCGCGACCAGCGCTCCGGAGAGCCGGCTGAACCTGCGCATGATTGCCTCCCCTTCCGATGCCGACAGGAATCAGACGTTACTGCCGGTGGGACGGTTGTGCAATGGGGCTTGGATTTTGGCCTTCAGAAATAGAGCGTCACACCCGCGGTCCACATGGAGCCGCCGTACGAGGGGCGGAGGCTGTTGAACAGGCCCGAGGAGCTCTGGCTGTCGCCGAAGTGGATGAACGTGTAGCGATAATCGCCGTGGACGCCGACGTGCCGCCCCGCGAACAGCTCGGCGCCGAAGCCCGCGTGATAGCCCCTCTTTCTGGTTGAGGTGGACTCGGTCACCGACCCGTTCGACAGGGTCTCCAGCTTGTGCGTGTACCAGCCGACGCCGCCGAGCACGAACGGTGAAAACGTGGAGTGAATGGGGAACAGCAGCAGCGAGGCCTGCAGCGGATAATCCTTGACGCGCCTGGTCTGGTCGTCGTTCGTCTGCGACCGCGTGTCGAGCGACACCTCGATCCCGGTACGCGGCGAGAGGCGCGCGCGGATCTGGCCGCCGATGAACCGCTGCGCGGTGGCGGACGGATCCGCTTCGACGTCGCCCCGGATCATCGCCATGCGGACGCCCACGCCGAACCCTTGCGCGCGCGCGGCGGCCGGCGCCGTCATCGCCATCGCCGTCATGAGGACGCCGCAGCGAGCGAACAACCGCATAAAGCCTCCGATAGATCTATCGGCGGATGGACCCGAGTTCTGCAGAGCATCGCGACGATGCCGCTTGTACAGACGAAACGCCGCTGCACCCGGTCGGGGACGGAACGCGAAGCACCCTGCGAAAGTGCTGACGTTTGAATCTTGGACCCGGCACCGGACCATCCGGCGCCGATTCCTGCGATCCGTCCCCGACCCGATGCAGCGGCGTCAAAGCTTCCAGCCGCCAGCTGCCAGCCCGGAACGCTCCTGGCTGATTCGAAGCTGGGAGCTGGAAGCTTCAGGCTGGCGGCTCTGGCCTATACCAGCACTTTGACTACGACGCGGCGGTTCTGCGCGCGGCCGGCCCGTGTCTTGTTCGGCGCGATCGGCTTGTCTTCGCCGTAGCTGATCACGTTGATCTTGTGCAGCGGGATCTGGTGCTGTTCGTACAGATACCGCTTCACCGCCTCGGCGCGATCGAGCCCGACCTTGTAGTTGACGGTCTTCGGCCCGACGTTGTCGGTGTGGCCTTCGATCTCGATGTAGCCGCCGTTCGGGTTCGCCTTGAGCTGATCGATGATCTGATCGAGCTTCGTCTCCGCGTCCTTCGGAAGCTTGGCCTGCCCGAACTTGAAGTTCCCCTCGTCTTCGCTGAGGACGACTTCGTACACAAGGCGCTTCGACGCCGCTTCGATCGCGTCCGCGCGCGCGTTCACCTTGTCGGCCGAGGCCTGCGCTGCCTCGGCGCGCTGACCCGCGGCCTGCGCGTTGCGGTTGGCGGTCTGCGCCGCCTGATCGACCTGCGCGATCTTCCCCTCGTTGTTGCGGGTCCGTTCCTGGTTCTCTTCAACGGCCCTGGACAGCGTTTCGACTTTGTCGTTGACCTCGCCGACTCGGCCTTTCACGAATTTCTTCGTGGCGCACGCGCTGGACCCCAGCGCGAGCGCGAGAATGGGAGCGGCGACCGCGAGCTTCTTCATTGCATTCCTCCTGAGGACCCCTGGGAGCGGTCCGGTCGTTCTGACGAGACGATCGATCCGACCGGGCCTGCGGCGTACCCGGTTCGCGCACGGACCGTCAGCCGACGGTCGCGCATGCGCACTTCGAGCGGGCGCACCGCGCCCGCTGGCAAGGCGTCGAACGCGAGCATGTACTGATGCCGCAGTTCGTCGATAATCTGTCGCGCGGCCACGCTCTGGTGCGCGGGCGCGCTCATCACGAACAGTTCCCCGCCGGTGCGTTCCGCCAACTCGCGCAGATCGCTCGGGCGATCCGCTCCCGGCATGCCGGGTGTCGCGGCGCGGCCCGGATCGTCGAGCGGCGAGACGACGGCCATCACGTAGACCGGCACGTCGATTCGGCTCGCGATCGACGCCACGTCGGCAGGCGCCATCTCGCTGCTCGTGTCAACGCCGTCGGTGATGACGACGACGGCCCGCCGCTGCACGAACCGATCGGCGCTGCCGGACAACGCAACCCCTCGCGCTGTCTGCGCGATGGCGTCGTACAGCGAGGTCTCTCCGTACGGCTCCACGCGAGACAGCGCGTCCTCGATGGCACCGGGGTCCGCCGTGAATCCCTGAAGCGCCTGCAGGCGCGTGTCGAAGCTGTAGACCGCCGCTTCGTCGCGGGCGCGAGGCGCGGCGTTCACCCGCAGCACGCTCAACACCTGTCGCGCGGCCTGGCGGGCCTCGTCGAGCTTCGATCCGACGCCCATGCTGCCGCTGACGTCGAAGAGCAGCGCAACGCGGATCGGCGCGTCCTGCTCGGCGTGGAATTCGACGATGGGGCGCGGCTGGCCCCCTTCGAGGATGGTGAAGTCGCTCCGCTTGAGGTCGCGGACGAAGCGCCCTTTATGATCGCGGACGACAGCGGCCACCGAGACGAGGTCGACGCTTGACCGGAACGTCGGCCGGGGCTCCTGCGTGGTCGTCTGCTGGGCACGGGTGGCCGCGGTGAACAGGACGAGCACCACCACCATCGACGAACCGGTCAGCCGAGACGACTTCACGGTCCGCTGTAGTCCAAGGATTCTGCCAACCGATTAAGTTGTTGTGGCGCAAAGGTTTTGCCGAATTAACCTGCTACAGATGAGACCGTGAAGAGGTGTAAGTCGAGTAATTATTACACGATTCGGCTTTAAGCCCCTGTTCTTCTTACATCCTTTGTCATTAGATGGCCGTTTCCGCGATTACTGATAAGATTTTGGTCATGCGCACGAGCGCCGCTATCCCGGTCGCGCGCCGGATCAGCGGCTTCGTCTACGCCATCCGGAACATCGTCGCGGAAGCGCGCAAGGTGGAGGCGTCGGGCCGGGCCGTCCGCTACCTGAATATCGGCGACCCAATCACCTTCGGGTTCCAGACCCCCCCTCATTTAATTGAGGCGGTGGAGCGGGCCCTGCGGGACGGACAGAACGGCTACGCCCCCTCGTCGGGCATTCCGCGCGCGCGCGAGGCGGTGGCCGCGGAGCTGTCCGGGCGCGGCATGCCCGTGACCCCCGATCGCGTCGTCATCACGTCGGGGACGTCGGAGGGGATCGAACTGGCCCTGACGGCGCTCGCGGAAGGGGGCGACGAGGTGCTGGTGCCGTCGCCGACCTACCCGCTGTACACCGCCGTCCTCGCCAAGGTGGGGGCGCGCGCGGTGTTTTACCGGACGGATCCCGCCCGCGGCTGGCTGCCGGACCTGGATCATCTGCGGAGCCTGGTCGGTCCGGCCACGCGCGCGCTCGTCGTGATCGACCCGAACAATCCGACGGGCGCGGCGTATCCAACCGACGTGCGGCGCGCGCTGATCGAGATCGCCGATCGTCACAATTTCCCGCTGCTCGCCGACGAGGTCTACGGCGACCTCGCGTTCGACGGACCGGTGCCGCCGATGGCGAGCCTCTCTCCGGACGCGCCGATCATTTCTTTTTCCTCCCTGTCGAAGGCGTACCTCGCGCCCGGCTGGCGCGCCGGCTGGCTGGCGGTCGGCCGGACGGATCGGCTCGACGAAGTGCTCGCGGGGATCAAAAAGCTCGCGGACGGGCGGCTGTGTTCGACGGGACCGATGGAACACGGCATCGTCGCGGCGCTGACGGGCGACCGCTCGCACCAGGAGAGTTTTCGCGCAGCCCTGCGCGAGCGCGCCGCGCTGACGGTACGGCGTCTCAACGGCATCGACGGGATCACCGTAACGGCGCCGGCGGCCGCGTTCTATGCAATGCCGCGCGTCGCGCTGCCGCCCGGCGTCACCGACGAGGACTACGTCTTGTCGCTGCTCCGCGCGACCGGAGTGCTCTGCGTGTACGGATCCGGCTTCGGCACGCGTCCGGAGGACGGCTACTTCCGCGTCGTGTTTCTCGCGAGCCCGCCGGATCTCTCATCCATCTTCGACGACGTCGCGGCTTTCACCCACGAGTTCCTCTCCAAACACTGAGTGCCTCGCTCGACGACGGAACTCAAGACACTGATCGCCTGGTCGGTCGCGATGGCCCTCGGCGGCATCGTGATCCTGTGGTGGGCGTACCTGGCCCGCGGCGCGCTCCTCATCATCTACGTGAGCTGGCTGCTCGCAATCGGGTTCAGCCCGCTGATCCGGATCATCGAGCGGCAGAAGATTCTCCCGATCGGCTCGAAACGATTCCCGCGCTGGTTCGCGATTCTCATCCTGTACCTGACGATTCTCGGGTTTCTCGCGCTCGTCGGGTTTCTCGCCGTCCCGCCGCTGGTCGCGCAGGCGCGGTCGCTCTGGGTGGCGCTGCCCGGCATGTTCGACAAGGCGCAACAGTACTTGATCGATCACGGCTGGCTGCACGAGCACATCACGCTGCGGCAGGCGGTCGAGCGCGCGCCGGGAGCCGGCGGACAGACGGTCGGGACCATCGCGGGCGCGATGGTCAACGTCGTCGGCGGGATCTTCGCCATCATCACGACGCTGATCCTGACCTTCTACTTCCTCGTGGACGCCGAGAACCTGCGGGCCGCCTTCCTGCGGCTGTTCCCGGTGGAGCGGCGCGCGCGGGCCGAGGCGGCGACCCGCGAGGTCGTGACGAAAGTGAGCGCGTGGCTCGGCGGTCAGCTGCTGATGGGCGGCATCATCGGCGTGAGCGCGGGACTCGTGCTCTGGCTCATGGGGATTCCGTATTTTTCGGTCCTGGCGCTCATCTCGGGCATCGGCGAGCTGATCCCTGTGCTCGGCCCGATCCTCTCGTCGATTCCCGCGGTGATCATCGCGGCGACAGTCTCCTACAAGCTCGCGCTCTTCGTCATCCTGTTCTTCGTGATCCAGCAGCAGTTCGAAAGCCACGTGCTCGTGCCGAAGATCATGTCGCGGCAGGTCGGCGTGAGCCCGGTCGTCGTCATCGCCTCGTTGCTGATCGGCGGCGAGGTGCTCGGCATCCTCGGTGCGATCCTCGCGGTGCCGTCCGCGGCGGTGTTGCAGGTGGTCCTGGGGGAGCTCACATCCGAGGACCGGGGACCGACGTCCGGTCCTCGAGCCTAATTCCAGTAAAAGAGAATGCCAATCCACGGCAGCACGGCGACGGCGACGTAGAACGCCGTCAGCAGTGCGACGACGCGATGGACGGCCGTGAGGTGCAGGGCAATCCCGAACGCGCCCGCCGTTACCTTGGCGGTGGCGAGGGCGAACCCCTGACCGAACGCGTGCATCATCCAGCCGAGCAAGGGGTTGCCTTCGATCCGGAGGCCGTAGATGCTGACGCCGACGTAGGTCAGCACGCCGTCGAGGGCCTGGGCGAGCAGGAATGCCACCAGCACGGTGTCGCCGAAGAAAGACCGCCGGGTGATACTCGGGCTGCTCACATTCACCATCCCGCTACCGCTCTGGTGGCGGTTCCGGTCCACCTGAGCCCGGAACTCTCACTCCGCAGGGGAACAGATCAACGCGGGTGCCAACGGATCGGATGACGGCCCGCCTCCGTCCTTCCTATTCATGGCTATACTCCGCGGATGGCGCGGCCGTGGATGGGTTACGGGGATGAGCGGGACTGAGACGGGACGGCACCGTCACTGGTTCGACGCGTGGACGCGCGACCTGACGCGCGACGTCACGACGGAAGACCTGCAGCGGCTCTTCACGCGCGACACGCGCGAGGCCTACCGGTATTTCGCGCGCGGACTCGACGAAGAGGAGCTGGCCGCCCAGTCGTGGCCCCGCCGCCAGCTCCTGCGCATCCGTCAGGTCTTCGTCGCCTTCACGCTGAAGCTGTCGCCCGCGCGGCGCGCGCTCTACGTGATCTCGCTCGTGACGGCGCTGTTGGGCGTCTTCAAGCTCTATCGCGGCATCGCCCTGATCGACATTCCGTTCGGCGTGCCGTTCTTCCACATCCTGCTGCCGGCCCTGCGCTGGGAGGAAGGGACGCTCGCGCTGCTCATCAGCCTGATCCTCGTCAACCTGCTCGTGCTTCTCGAGGTCGCGGATCGGTTGACGCTCAAGAGCGAGCTGGAGATCGCCCGCGAGATCCAGCTCGCGATGCTGCCCGGCGGTACGGCGACGGTCGGCGACGCGGAGATCAGCGGCATCACACGGCCGGCAAACACCGTCGGCGGAGATTTCTACGACGTGCTGCCGCTCGCCGACGGTCGCGTCATCGTGACGATCGGGGACGTCGCCGGCAAGGGAAGTCCCGCCGCGCTGCTGATGGCGTTGTTGCTCGCCGTGCTGCGCACGCTCGTTGACGAGGAGCTCGACCCGCCGCCGCTCATGGCGCGCTTGAACAAGCAGATCTGCCGCCACACGCCCGGGTCGCGGTTCATCACGTTGTTCTACGCGGTGTATACGCCCGGGACCGGCGCGCTCACATACGTGAACGCCGGCCAGAACCCGCCGCTCCTGCGGCGCCGCGACGGCACGATCGAGCGTCTCGGCGGAACGGGAATCGCGCTCGGGATGTTCGAATCCAGCACGTATGACGCGGTGGAGACGGTCGTGACGAGCGGGGACATGCTCGTCCTTTACAGCGACGGCATCACCGAGGCCGAAGATCCCTCGGGGCATCCGTTCGAGGAAAGCGGCCTCGAGCGGGTCATCGGGCGGCACGCACACCTGCCGCCGTCCGAGCTGGCGACGACGGTGCTTCGAGAAGTCGAAGCGCACGCGAAGGATTCGCGGTTCACCGACGATCTGACGATCCTCATCCTCAAACGGCTCTAGAATTGATCGATTCCCATGCGCGTCCGCGGCCGGGTGCTGCTCGCCTTGTGTTGCCTGTGGTCCGCCGGCGCACGCGCCGGCCAGACGGCGCCGGATCCGATCGATCTGCTCGTCAACCGGATCGAAGAGGCCATCGCCGCGGGTAACGCCCGCGGGCTGCGCGCGTTGGCGGCGCTCGACGTCGACGAATCCGCGCTGAACGAATTCGTGACGACCCTGACGTCGCCCCCCGCGATGCGCGCGACCGTCAGGGACCGCGACCGCGGACTCCTCGAGAACGGCCAGCAGCGGCTGCTCCTCGAAATCTTCACGGATCGCCAGAGCGAAGGCAGCGTCACGACGTGGCGCGTGGACGTCAAGCCGAGCACGCTCGTGCCGGGCCTGTGGCAGATCGCGGCGCTCGAACGGCTCACCGTCATCAGCGGGCTCCACAGGCTCGAGCTGAATCAGCAGAAGGAATTCGACGTGCGGAACCTGGCGGTGCGCGCGCCGGATCTGTTGCTGGAGCTGCCGAACGGCCAGGCGTTCGTCGCCGAAACCCGCGGCGGTCCGACCGCGATCGTCCTCATCGGCCGCGGCCGCGTCACGTTCAGTCCGAAGCCGGCCGCCGAACACGGACAGGTTCGCATCTTCTGCGGCTCCGACGTCCTCGCCACGGACTTCACGTCGGTTTACCTGCGGCTCGATCCCGCCCTGATCGGCATGCACGTGACCGCCGGAACGCTGACGCCGCGGGCGGTGAACCGTGGGGACCTCCGGCGCGCCACGCAAATCTTCGAGACGTACGTCGGGCGGAGCTTTCAAATCGATCTGATGGACTTGAGCGCGGACCGCTGGTCGCTCGTGCCCACCGGGGCGGACTTCGTCGCCGAGATCGTCACGAAGAAATACGGCGCCCTCACCTACGCGCGCGCGACGGGCGAACCGGAGGACGTCTCTGTCTTCGACCGCCGGCGGCGCCGCAACATCTCGGTCTATGCGTCCGAGGAAAAGCTGGCGTCGCGCGGCCGCTTCTTCAGCGAGGACGAACACCTCGATTACGAGATCGCGCGGTACGACATCGACGCGACGTTCTCACCCGATCGTCTCTGGGTGGACGGCGTCGCGAAGCTGACGCTCCGGGTCCGCTCGCCGGGCATGACGACGATGACGGTGCGGCTGGCCGATTCGCTCGTGGTGCGCAGCGTGACGTCGACGCGCTTCGGCCGTCTCCTGCACCTTCGCGTCGTCGGCCAGAACAGCGTGCTCGTCGGCTTTCCGACGGCGTTGTCGGGCTCCGAACCGGTCGAATTGACGTTCGTGTACGGCGGGCGGCTGGCGCCGCAGTCGATCGAGCACGAAACGATTCAGGGCGGACCGCCGGAGCGCGTCGAGCCGCCGGCATCGACGATTCCGCTCGAGCCGCGGTACCTCTATAGCAACCGCAGCTACTGGTACCCGCAGGCTCCCGTCACCGGCTACGCGGACGCGACGCTGAAGCTGACGGTGCCTTCCGAGTTCGACGCGATCGCCAGCGGCACGCAACAGGGGGTCGCGCTGCCGGTCCCTGGCGCGACCGGGCAGCGGCCGCGCAAGCAGTTCGTGTTCGTCACGTCCAGGCCGGTCCGATACCTGGCGTGCGTGATCAGCCGGTTCAGCGCGCTCGAAGCGGCGCAGCTCAGTCTTCCTTCGTCGGGCGACACGTACGCGCGCGCCGGCGGTCGCGAAGAAGTCGCGCGTTATGGCGGCGGCGCCGAAACCGCGTCGACGCTCAACCTTTTGATCCAGGCGAACCCACATCAACTCAGCCGCGCGCGCACGCTGACGGACCGTACCGCGGCGATTCTGAAGTTCTACACGTCGCTCGTCGGCGACGCGCCGTATTCGAGCTTCACGCTCGCGGTGACGGAGGCGGACCTGCCCGGCGGTCACAGCCCGGCGTACTTCGCCGTGCTCGATCAGCCGCCACCGATATCCCCCGTCGTCTGGAGATCGGATCCCGTCTCGTTCGACTTTTCCGGGTTCTTTCTCGCGCACGAGGTCGCGCATCAGTGGTGGGGACAGGCGGTCGGCTGGAAGAACTATCACGAGCAGTGGGTCAGCGAAGGGTTCGCTCAATACTTCGCCGCGTTGTACGCGCAGCGCGAGAAGGGAAACGACGAATTCGAGACCATCCTCAAACAGATGCGCCGCTGGGCGATCCAGATGTCGCCGGAAGGCCCGGTGTATCTCGGATACCGGCTCGGCCACATCAAGTCGGACGGACGGGTGTTCCGCGCGGTCGTTTACAACAAGGGCGCGATGGTGCTTCACATGCTGCGGCGCCTCGTGGGCGACGAGGCATTCTTTGCGGGGCTGCGGCGGTACTACACGACGTGGCGGTACCAGAAAGCCAGCACGAACGATCTCCGTCTGGCGATGGAGTCGGCGAGCGGCCGCACGCTGGATCGCTTCTTCGAGGGCTGGATTTACGGGATGGCCATCCCGAAACTGCGCTTCTCGTCCACGACCGACGCGGCGGGGCGCCAGGTGGCCGTCCGGTTCGAACAGAAGGGCGAGGTGATGGACGTGCCGGTCACCGTGACGCTCTTCTATTCAGACGGGACCTCTGAAGACGTTGTCGTCGCCGTCAACGATCGCACCGTGGAGCGCACGCTCGCGCTCAAAGGAACGCTTCGCCGCATCGAGGTGAATCGAGACTACGGCGCGCTGGCGGAAATCGAACGCTGACCGTACCGTCATCCGTCATCCGTCATCGGTCTAAGGCAGATAAATCGCGGCGACTCTCGGCTCTCCTCTGCGCTCGAACGGCTCGTACACCACGATGAAGCGGAACCCGGCGTACTCATAGAACCGCGAGAGGCGCTCGCCGAGGGCGCCGCGATCCACTTCCAGACGTCCGGTCTCGGCGGCGCGTCCCAGACGCGTCGCGACGCCCGCCACCGTGTCGCCGACATGAATCTCTTTGCCGTCGGCGAACGGCAATACCGGAACCGAGACCGCACCGGCAGGAATCGCCGCCGGCGAATCGATGGCGACAGGACGCGCCGCGGCGGGCGTCGCAATCGGGCGCGCGACGCGCACTTCGCGAAGGATGAGGGAACCGACGGCAAGAGTCGCGGCGAGGAACGTTGCCGCGATCAGCCACTCCAGCGCCGAGCCGAGGCGGACCCGAAGGGCGTCCATGGCCCCTCCTTGCTGGGATGAGGTTGCGCTTTTTCGGCCACTCTACACCGCCGGCGCCGCCGGATTCAACCGGAGAGCTGATATATGATCGAAAGGATATGGAAACGGTCACCCTCACCATCGACGGCCGTCAACTGACCGTCGACAAGCGCCGCACGGTGCTGGAAGCGGCGATCGAGCACGGCATCAAGGTTCCCTACTACTGCTATCACCCGGGGCTCGGCATCGACGGATCGTGCCGGGTGTGCATCGTCAAGATCGAGAAGATGGCGAAGCTGCAGACGGCGTGTTCGACGCCGGTCGGCGAGGGGATGATCGTCCATACGGGCACGCCCGACGTCGTCGAGGCGCGCGCCAGCGTATTCGAGTTCTTGTTGATCAATCACCCGCTCGATTGTCCGGTGTGCGACAAGGGAGGCGAGTGTCCGCTGCAAGACTTCTCGTACTCGTTCGGCCCGCACGAGAGCCGGATGGCGTTTTCGCGCCGCGTGTTCGACGGCGAGGGCGTCAAGGCGGACGTCGACTTCGGACCGACGCTGATGCTCAACCGCAACCGCTGCATCCTCTGCACGCGGTGCGTGCGGTTCATGAAAGAGATCGACGCCGACGCCCAGATCAAAGATCGCGACGTTCCAGGAACAAGGGGTCCACTCGCTGATCTCGGGCAACCTCATGGACGTGTGCCCGGTCGGCGCGATCACGACGAGGGATTACCGGTTCAAGTCGAGGCCCTGGGACAATCCCGAAGCCGTCGATACGATCTGCACGTTCTGCGAAAAGGGCTGCAACACGACGGAATGGCTGCGCGCGAAGCCCGAATGGGCGAAAGGGGCGCGGCTGATCCGCGTGACGCCGCGGTACAACCCGGACGTCAACGGCTATTGGATGTGCGACATCGGCCGCTTCGACTATCACTGGATCGAGAGCGACGACCGTCTCCAGCGGCCGCTGCTGCGCACCGGCGCCGGCGCGCAGGAACCGGTGGACTGGCGCGAAGCGCTGACGAAGCTCGCCGATTACGTGACGGCCGCCGGCGGCCCTGGCGCGCTCCGGTTCTTCGTCTCCGCGCACGCTTCGCTCGAAGAGTTGTTCCTGATTGGCCGGCTCGGATCCGCGTTCGGCGTGCCCGAAGACGGCGTGGCGGTCGGCTGGCGCACGCGTGAGAAGCCACAGCCCTCGCAGACGAAATTCAGGATTTCGGCGGTCGATGCGCCGAACGTCAACGGCGCGCGCGACCTGGGGTTCCCCGTCAATCGCGACGCGAACGGCGCCGCGAACGTGACCGCCTTTCGCCAGGCGGTCGAGCAGGGACGCGTCAAAGCCCTTTACGTTTTCGACCCCGGCCCGAACGGCTCCATCGGTGACGTGTCCTGGATCGTCGCCGCGCGGCACTCGGGCAAGCTGCCGCTGCTGATCGTGCAGGGCGTGCTCTTCTCGCATCTGGCGAAGGCGGCCGACATCGTCCTCCCCGGCGCGTCCTCCTCGGAGAAGGACGCGTCTTACGTCAACGAGCAGGGACGCGTCCAGGCTTCGTCGAGCGCGATCGTTCCGCCGGGAGACGCGCAGGAAGACTGGCAGGTGTTCGTCAACGTCGGCCGTGCGCTCGGCGCGGCGCTCGAGTACACGAGCAGCGCGGCCGTGCGCGGCGACGTCGCGGGCGCGATGAAGGGACACGAGGGCTACGCGGGGCTCGCGATGCTCGCGTTCGTGCGCCCCGTGTCGGCGCGCAACTGGCTGCAGGCGTCGAACCCGTCGGAGCGATGGAAGTGGGACGTCATGTTCCAGGACCTGCCGCCGGTCAAGTTCGCGGGACGTCCGGAGCCGACGTCGATCCCGGGCGCGATCGTGCTGCAGAAGGTCGAGCGCTAGGCCGCGTCTCACAGCCGGCACGCTATGAACGAGAACGTTTCGCTGGTGGCGGCATTCGCCGCGGGATTTCTCTCGTTCGTTTCCCCGTGCGTACTCCCGCTGATCCCAGGCTATATTTCGTTCGTCTCCGGCGCGTCGCTCGACGAGATGCGCGGATCGGCGCTCGCGCCCTCGAAGTCCCGCCGTCAAATCTTCCTGACGTCCCTCGCGTTCGTGCTCGGCTTCTCGCTCGTGTTCATCGCGCTCGGCGCATCGGCGAGCGCCATCGGGCATTTCCTCCTCAGGCGGCTTCCGCTGCTTGCCAGGATCGCCGGCGTGGTGATCATCATCTTCGGCCTGCACACGATGGGGGTGTTCAAGATCGGCTTGCTCGAAACGGAAAAACGCGTCCACTCGCAACAGAAACCGATCGGGCTTTTCGGCGCGCTGCTGGTGGGGATTGCGTTCGCGTTCGGGTGGACGCCGTGCATCGGCCCGATTCTGGGTGGGATTCTGGCGATTGCGGGATCCAAGAACACCGTCTCTGAAGGTGTGCTCCTCCTGGCGGTCTACTCGGCCGGACTCGGCATTCCGTTCCTCATCACGTCGCTGGCGATCAACCATTTCTTCCGTGCGACGGCGCGGATCCGCAAGCACTATCACGCCATCGAGGTTGCGTCCGGTGCCCTCCTCATCGCGATCGGCGTGCTGATTCTCACCGGGCAGCTCACGATCATCATCCGGTCCCTCCAGCCGTATCTGCCGGTGTTTTGACACGTAACAGTCCCGGGCGAATGCGCACGGCCAGCGGGCCCGACGCCTGTCCGGGTTCGCCGTCCACGTGGTACTCCATCGGTCTCTCGGACTCGACGACGGCCTCCTGAATCGATCGGAACGTCACACCGCGCGCGCGCTGCGCGGTCCGGAGCGCGAGGTGACGGCCGCTCCAGAGTCGGCTGAGGAGCGATCGGTCGTTGACCACCACCGCCTCCAACCTGCCGTCGTCGATGCAGGCGTGCGGCGCGATGCACGCTTTGTTGCCGTACTCGCAGCCGTTCGCAAATGCAATGAGCAGCGCCTTCGACTCGAAGGCTTCGCCGTCGAGACGGAGTCGATACGTCTGGGCACGGTACGTGCAGGCCGCTTGCAACCCGATGCGCAGGTACGGACCCATCCCGCGATTCCCGCGCGCGAGCGTGTTGAAGCGGCGCGCGATCTCGGCGTCGAATCCAATCCCCGCGATGTTGAAGAACAGGCGTCCGTCGATCTCTCCCGCGTCGATCTGCCGCGTCCGCCCGCGCATCGCCACGTCAAACGCGGCCTGATCCCGCTGGAATCACCGCGAGCGCTGACGACGAACCCGCAATCGCGCTTCCAATTTCGTTAACCGTCCCGTCGCCGCCCCACGCAATGATCACGTCGACGCCGGCCGACGCCGCGGCGGCAGCCAACTCGTACGCATGACGCGCGCGTTCCGTCACCGCAATCGTGCCGTCGACATCCGTGTCTCGAAATCGATCGCGCAAAAATGAAATCCGCCGCTCGACGACGCGCGGATCAGCGCCCGCGCCCGAAAGCGGATTGATGATCGCTGCGACACTCATGGAAGCGGATGCTATAGTAGCTTCGCACACCGTGCGTCGCCGGAGGCGTTGATGACGAGACGAGCCGTTCGCCTGATGCTGCTGATCGTGTTCATCGCGGCGATAGGCGCGACGGCATTTGTTTTCAGGACCGGCGAGCACGACGCGCGGGCGACCGAAGACGCCGCGCGCCGCTTCGACGACGCTGCCGTCGCCGCGCTTGGGCAAGTGGCCGAGATGCGCGCCGCCCAGCAGGCGTACGTCGCCGCAGGCCAGGGCGAAGAGTTCTGGATCAAGCGCACGGCGTCGATCCTCAACGCGCTTCGCGCGCGGCTCGCATCGCTCAAGAGCGAGGTGCCGCCCGACGCGTCCGCGTCGCTCGATGAAGCCGGTGGCACGCTCCAGGATTTCGAGCAAATGGACGTCCGCGCGCGCGAGCTCATGCGCGCCGGGCAGACCGCCGCGGCCTCGGACCTCATCTTCTCGGACGGCCTGGAACTGGCGCGAAAAGCGGCGGACGCCATCGCTCAGGCGCGGACGGCCGGCCGCGTGGCGGCCGACGTCGCGCTTGCCGGGGCGCGCCGGCGGGGAGTGTTCGCGATCGGAACAGCGGCCGCCGTCGCGTTCGTCACGGTCCTGCTGCTCGTCCCCGCCAGTCCCGCGGAAACGCCCGCCGAGGCGGCGGTCGTGACGCTTCCCACCGTTGCGCAGGAAGCGCGCGCGCTCGACGTGCCGCTCGAGGACGGCTGGACTCCGGCGAAGCGCGCGGCAAAAACACCGGCCCCGCCGCCGCTGCCGGCGATCGATCTGGCGGCGATGGCGTCGCTCTGCGGCGACCTCGCCCGGCTGACCGACACGCGTACTCTGCCCATGCTGCTCGAGCGCACGGCCGGACTCCTCGACGCGAGCGGCATCATTCTGTGGATCGCCGACCCGGACGGCCGCGAGCTGAATCCAATCGTGGCGCACGGGTACCCGCCGCAGCTCGTCACCCGGCTCGGAACGATCAAACGCGAGGCGGAGAACGTGACGGCGGCAGCGTTCAGGACGGCGCTGCTTCAGACCGTCAAGGCGGACGCGGTCTCGAACGGCGCGATCGCCGCGCCGCTCATCGCCGCGTCGGGCTGCGCCGGCGTGATGGCCGCTGAGGTGAGGAACCGAGGTGAGCAGCAGGATGCGAAGCTGGCGGCGGCCGCGATCGTTGCCGCGCAGTTCGCGAGCCTGGTCGGACCGCCGGCGACCCGCTCGCACACGCGAGCCGAAGCCGCCGGCGCCTGACAATACGAACTACACGATCGTCCGCGTGCGGTTGACGTCGCGCCGCCGCTCCAGCTTTCCTTTCAACGTCTGCGTCTTCCGATCGCGGACCACTTCCACCGTGAACTCCGCATCCTCGGTCATCCGATCGATCGCGCGGACGACGTCCGACGTGTCCTCGACGTGCGTGCCGTCGATCGCGGTGATGACGTCGCCCGCCTTGAGTCCGGCCTTCGCGGCGGCCGAGCCTTCGGTCACGGATTTGACGAGCACCCCTTCCTTGACGCCGAAGTAGTCGCGCAGTTGCGCCGTCAGCTCCTCGACGCCGACGCCGAAGCGTCCGCCGCCGAAGATACGAAACGAGAAGTCAGGCAACGACGGCGCGAGCGGCGCCCTGGGGGCGCGTGGCGGCCGCGGCGGCTCGGGCGGGGCCGGCGGCATGTCGAAGTTGAATTCTTTTCCCTCGAACGGCCGCCAGTCGAACGCGTCACCGCTCATGAACCCGTCGCCACGCTCCGGCGTGACGGAGACGGTGGTCCGCTGCCCGCCCCGCATCACCACCGCCTGCGCCTTCCGGCCGTCCGGCGTCTCCTGGACCAGACGGCTGAACTGCCGCACGCTGCGCACGTGCTCGCCGTCGAACTCCACGATCACATCGCCGGCCTTCAGGCCCGCCTTTTCAGCGGGACTGTCCTTCGCGACCTCTTCGATCACGACCCCCGACGTCGCCTTCGACGCATCGTCGGCGGCCAGGTCGTGGACGGTCACGCCGATCTGCGTGCCGCGCCCCATGAGTTGAAGCACGCGCGCCGCGCGCGGCGCCTGCGCGATAGACACCCTTGCCGACTGCCCGTGCGCCGGCGGCGCCAGGGCCTCCACGATCACCAGAGCGCCGGCGAGCGCCCCCCATTTCACCAGTCGCATAGAGCCTTCCTCCGTGTGTCTTCTGTCATCTGTCTGACGCGTGGCTTTTTGAAAAGGTTGTTCAGGTAGTCCAGTTCCGAGGTCACGGGCGTCCACGTGAATGGACGGAAGTGACGGCGGAATCGTGAGATCTGGCCTGTTTGTTGCGGTACGGCTTTTGATGACCCAGACCTCGGCCGCGCGAAGTCAACGGGGTGCGTTAACTCAGGCAGGCGCTGGCATCGCCGCATCCCGTCGTAGTCAGGCGACTTTGGCGCGGCCACTTGTGTCTCCGGCCTTCTGGTTTTCGAGGAGGAGAGCCATGCGAACGCTGACCCGGTTGACGGTTCCACTCGCCTTCACGCTGCTCATCGCGGGCTGCGCGTTGACCACGCGTCATCCGTCGATCGCTGAACTCAAATACAACCCCGGGCGCTATCAGGATCGGTCCGTCGAGGTTACCGGCCGCGTGACCAGCTCGTGGGGCATTCCGCTCCTGCCGGTGAAGCTCTATAAAGTGGATGACGGCACCGGCGAGGTCACCGTCTTCGCGCAGAACGGCCGCGTGCCCGCCAAGGGATCGCGCGTGTCGGTGCGCGGAAAGGTGAAGGAGTTCGCGACGTTCGGCGGCCAGTCGATTGGGCTCCACATCGAGCAGGAGCACATCAGCTTCAGGGATCGCTGAAGTCAGCGAATCATCCGTCCGAGCTCGCCGCCGGACGCGAGCTTGTGGAAATAATCGTAGACGGCGCGCGACGCCGCTTCGATGGCGCGCGCGCCGCCGCCGCCGTCGTTGGCGTACGATGTCATCACGGCCAGGACGTAGGGCCGATTCTTGACGTAGACGATGCCCGCGTCCGTCGCCACGCCTTCGAGGTCGCCGGGCTTGTTCGCGACGTCGACGTTCGGCGGCACCCCCCGCCTGAGGGGCGTGTCCTTTGACTTCTTCAGGATCGCGATGAGGGTGTCGCGGCTCCCCGGCGTCAGTCCGTCGCCGCGATACATAATCTGCAGCAGCTTCGCGAGCTCCGCCGGTGTGGACACGTTCTCGTCGCCGCGGAGCGCGGCCTCTCGATCCATCATGCGACGGCGCAGTTTCGTGTGGCCGAGTCCGAGCGCCGTCATCCGATCGTTGACGCGCGTCATCTGAACCGCATCGATCAGGACGTTGGTCGCCGTGTTGTCGCTGAGAACGACCATCAACGTGGCGTAGTCACGAATCGACAACGACGGCGTCGTCAGCTCGTGCAGCACGCCGCTGCCGCCGACCTTGAACGCCGGGTTCAGCGGGCGCACGTCCTCGAGGGCGATCCGTCCTTCATCGACCTGCTTGAACAGTTCGTAGATCAGCGCGAGCTTGATAGACGAGGCGGTCGGGAAGACGTCGTCCTGGAGCGCGCCGAACGTCCGACCGTCCGTCAAATCGACGACGTAATACCCCATGACGCCGTCGAACGACGAGGCGACGTCCCTGAGTTGCCGCTGCACGTGCTCGCGCAGCACGTCGGCTTTGGCGTTCTGCGGCATGGAACTGGACGCGATCGCACCGACGCCGATGCCGGCGGTCACGCTGAGCGCGACGACGATTGCGACGCGATTCATGCGGTGATCCTGATGGCGACCGCGGTCATGTCGTCGTTGGGCGCCGCGCCGCCGCGGAACTCGTCGATGGCGGCCACGATCGCATCGACGACGGCGGCTGGCGGCTGTCCGTGCACGCGGCGAACGACCTCGAGCAGACGCGCGGCGGTGAACTCCTGCCCGTTCGGGTCCATCGCCTCGTACACGCCGTCCGTGCAGAACACGTAGAGGTCGCCGGCGTGAAGCGCGAACGAGACTTCGTCGTACGTCGAGCCGTGGAACGAGCCCAGCGGGACGCCGGGCAGCTCGATTTGCGCACAGCCTTCGTGCGAGCACCGGATCGGATAGGGAAGCCCTGAGTTCGCGATCGTGACGGTGCGCCGCTTCAGATCGAAGATCGAGTAGCAGAGCGTGCAGTAATACTCTTCGAGCTGACGCTGATAGAGGATCGTGTTGACCGACGACAGCACGCCGGCGGGACTCGACCGATCCGGAAGATAACGGCGCCGGAACGTGCGGCCGCGCACGAGTTCCGCGGCGAACACGCTGTAGAGCGCCGCCGGCACGCCTTTCCCCGACACGTCGCCGACCGCGACGACGAGCGTGTTCGATTCGGGCGCCAGGTAATCGTGGAAATCGCCGCCAAGCTCGCGGGCCGGCGCGAACCGCGCGGCGACCTCGACGCCGCGCAGGCGTTTCGGCAGGCCCGCCGGCAGCAGCGCCGTTTGCACGCGCTGCGCGAATCGCACTTCCTTCTCCAGACGGACTTCGTTCGCGCGGACCGCCTCGTAGAGCCGCGCGTTTTCGATCGCGACGGCCGCCTGGCTGGCGAGCAGCGTCAGGATCTCGACGTCGCGCTTGCTGAAGGCGTCCAGCTCCGGGCTCTCGAGATCGAATACGCCGATGCAGCGGTCCTTCAGGAGCATCGGGATGACGAGCTCCGACCGGACGTCCGGCACCAGCTGGATGTAGCGGGGGTCCTCGGATACGTCGGGCACGAGCACGGGCTCCTTGTGCAGCGCGGCGTAGCCGACGAGGCCTTCGCCGAGCCGTACGCGCGGCACCTGCACTTTCTCCCCGTACTGCACCGCCAGCTTCATCTCCAGATCGCCCTGCTCCTCGTTTACGAGCAGGATGCCGAAGGTACGATAGTCGATGAGGCGCCGCGTGAGCTGCGCGACCCGCTCGAACAACGCGTCGAGGTCGAGCACCGCGGCGACTTCGCGCCCGATCTCGGCCAGCGTTTCGAAGGCGTCCGCGTCGGATCGGCTCCGCTCGAACAACCGGGCGTTCACCAGCGCGACGGCGACGTGCGCGGCGAACTGGCGCACGAGCGCGACGTCGGCCACGCCGAACTGGTCGCGGCGATGGCTCAGGACGTTGAGCGCGCCGATCGGCCGCGCCTTGTGCAGCAGCGGAACCACGACCTCGGACGCCATGCCGGGCACGAGCGACACGTACCGGCGATCCAGGGTCACGTCGTTGACGAGGATCGGTTCCCCGCCCGTCACCGCCGCGCCGACCAGGCCTTCGCCGAGCCGCAGCCGCATCGCGCTCGTCGCCTCCGGATACCCCACCGAATACGCGATGCGCAGCTCACCGCGCTTGTCGTCGAGGAGGTACACCGCGAAGGCGTCGAAGGAGATGAGACGCCCGATCAGCCGCGGGATCTTCGCGAGCAGATCGTCCAGGTCCAGCACCGACGTGACCTGCCGGCCGAGATCGAACAGCGTCGTGAGCATTTCCTGCTCGCGCGGCGCGGTCCGATCGACATCGCTCGATCCGGTGAGGGGGAATGGGCCGGTGGAAGGTCCGTCTGTCACGTGAAAGATGTTTCCCGGATTATACTGAGAATTCCGCATGGAGACGCTGAAGCTCCCGCTCGATTACAGCGCGATCGAACGGATTCTGCCGCACCGCTATCCGTTTCTGCTCGTGGATCGCATCACCGAATTCGAGCCCGACAAGCGCATCGTCGGGATCAAGAACGTGACGTTGAGCGAGCGCTATCTCGCGCGGCGCGACGGCGAGTCGCCGGTCCTGCCGCCGACCATTCTCACGGAGGCGATCGCGCAGGTCGGCGCCATCCTGATCCTCGCGAAGCCCGAGAACCGCGAGAAGCTGCCCTACTTCATGGGTATCGAGCGCGTGCGCTATCGGCGTCCCGTTCATCCGGGGGACGTCGTCGTCATCGAGGCGCTCGTGCGGCGGCTGCGAAGCCGCTGGGGCGTGCTGCACGGCATCGCGCGCGTCGACGGCAAGGTCGTCGTCGAGGGCACGATGACGTTCGCGCTCGGACCGCGTAACGAAGCCACGTCCACCTAACGCTTCACGACCAGCAGCACCATCCCGATTTTGGCGCCGCGGGAACCCCACGCGGCCCAGCGTTGACTCGGATGGAGATATCGGTACCCGTCGAGGAGCGCGGGGACGAGAATCAGCGCGGCGATCGCCGGTTCTTTCCAGCGGAGCGCGTCCGCCATCCCGCGCGTATCTCGCTCCGGCGGGCCGGTGCGGGCGAATCCCGCTCCGGAATAGGCCACCGACGCGAGCACGTTGAACGCGAGTATGCCTTTGAGGAACGGCTCGTGTTCGTTCCGAAGGGACGGGTGCCGCGTGAGGATCCACTCGCTGCCGGCGTGCTGCACCCAGAACCCCGCCGAATCGATCGTGAATTCCTCGCGCCAGGGCAGTCCCGGGCGGTGGCTGATCGCGAAAAAGGGGAAGCCGTGAAACGACACCTTGCGAAGCTCCGGGTTCGCGCCGAAGATGCCGTCGAATAACAGGTGACCGGTTTCGTGCGCCGCGAGCGCGGTTGCCGCGCCCGCCCAGAATGTCGGCAATGCGGCAACGTGTTTCTCATTCGAAGACGCCGTCGTGGAAGCCGACGTCTGCGCGGCTGCTACCTCAGCCGTCGCGAAAACAGCAGCAACTATCGCGTACGCAAGCAATAGCGTGCGGATCCGTGGCGTGCGGATGCTCGTGGCACAACGGTTGCTCAGCAACGGGAACGACGCGCCACGGGAGATGCGCTGAAGGAGAGGACCCATGCTCGAAACGATTGCGATCATCCTGATCATTCTGTGGTTGCTTGGGATGGTCAGCGGGTACACCCTCGGAAACTTCATTTACGTGCTGCTGGTCATCGCCATCGTGCTGTTCCTCGTGCGATTGATTAGCGGCCGGACGGTTTGACGAGCACGGACCCGGGACGGGCGGCCATGGCTGACCGCCCACTCGCCTGCGTCTGCGCGGGCGCCTTCGAGCGAACAATCGCGACGCCGCCGAACACCAGCGCCGCCGCGATTGCCATTCGGGTGGTGAATGGCTCCCCGAGCAGCGCCACACCGAGCGCCACGGCGATGATCGGGTTGATGTACGCGTAGAGCGAGACGAACGACACCGGCAGGTGCCGCAGCGCATACGTGTACGAGACGAAGCCGCCAATCGCGCCGATAGTGGAAAGATAGCCGAACGCGAGCGCCGTCTTCGTGCTGAAGTGCAGCGTCGTCCACTCGCCGCGCGCCAACCCGATCGCCGCCATCATCGCGCCCCCCGCCAGCATCTGCGCCGCGGTCGTGCTCAGCACGTTCTCGTCGCGCGCGTAACGCCGGGAGTACGAGGAGCCGAGCGCCCATCCCGCGCACGCGATCTGCAGCGAGATGACGCCCGCCACGAACGCGCGGCCCCCGGCGCCGCCGGCCTGCAGATCGGGCCAGACCAGGAGCAGAATCCCGGCGAACCCCACGAGGAGTCCCGCCACGACACGCGACGTCAGCCGTTCGCTGTCGGATCGCAGCGCTTCCACCGCCGACATCCAGAAGGGCGACGAGGCGACGATGACGGCTGTAAGCCCGCTCGGGACGTACTGCTCCGCCCACACGACGCCGCCATTGCCCAGAACGAGCAGCAGAAATCCGAGCCACGCCAGACCGCGCCAGGCCGGCAGCGGCGGCAGCCGTTCGCCGCGCACGAGGACGAAGCCGCCGAGCAACGTGCCCGCAACCGTCCAGCGAAGCCCGCTCATCAACCATGGCGGAATCGTATCGAGGCTGATGCGGATCGCCAGGTATGTGGTGCCCCAGATCAGGCATACCGCGACCCACGCGACAATCGCCAGCTTTTGCTGGTGCTTCGATGAGGGCGTCACCGCGAGACCTCGCCCGCGGTGGGCACGGCCATCCGCGGCGTTTCTTTCACGGTCTCGAGCACGATGGTCGTCCGCGTCGAGCGCACGCCGGGAATCCGCCCGAAACGATGTCGCAGGAGATGGCCGATGTGCTCGGCATCGCGAGCGCGGACTTTGAGGAGATAGCAGTCGTCGCCGGCGACGTGATGCAGCTCCAGCACCTCGGGACACTGCGCGAGCGCGCGCGCAACGCTGTCATCGCCAGGGGATTCTTCGGTGCGAACCGAGACGAACGCCAACATCCCCTGCCCCAGCGTGCGTGGATCGACGAGCGCGGTGTAGCCGCGAATCACGCCGCGGGTTTCCAGCTTCCGGATGCGCTCGAGGACGGCCGACGGCGCGAGGCCCACGGCGCGCGCGACGTCAGCCTGCGCGATGCGGGCGTTGTCCTGAAGAAGTTCTATGATTTTGCTGTCTATTTCGTCGATCATTCGGCAATTCCAGCCTATTGCCGAATATTATCACGTCTTCTGGGCTAGTTTGGGCGGCGGGTTCGGGGACCGCGCGTGGCGGGACTATCGTCGGCCCAGGCTTCTTCTCGTGATCGGCGCTTCAGCAGGCGTGTCACCTCGCGGGCGTCGTCGCGGTCGCTCAGCTTCTCTACCATCGCGCGGATCTGGCGGGCCTCGTCCATCAGGTGCTGCAGGCCATCCTGTAGCGCCTTAGTACGGTCCAGCTCGGTCGATGTCTTCGATTTGTCTTTCTTCCGCGCCACAGACTCCTCCGGTGTCTCTGAAAAGCACGCGCCGTACCGCAGACGATCTATTTAGGTGGTTTCTGCTTCGGCGTCCCCGTCTTGGTCCGACGCTGCCGCCGGTCGGCCACGACGGCGGGTTTGTCGCGCGGCCACGTCTGCTGATGGATGAAGGCGCGGGTCGGCGACGGCTGTGGCGGGCGCAGCATATCCTTCAGCTCGTCGCGGAGCCGTCGGGTCTCCTTGGTCAACTCGCGCAGCCGCGAATTGATGTCAGCTTCGCTGCCCGGCGTTTTCATTTCTGTCGGTTATTAATGCGGCAAATCAGGCGCAGGTCGCCTCCTGCGAAAAGAAAGCATGATCGAAGCCACTCAAAATGGCTGAGTTTGTCAGCCGAGGAAGCCGAATGTCCCGCGCCCGAGCCACGCGGCGCCGTCGACGGTCAGGATCTCGCCCGTGATGAACGCCGCGTGCGGCGAGACGAGAAATGCGACGGCGTCGGCCACCTCCTCCGGTTTTCCCCATCGGCCCAGAGGCACCATCTTCGTGATCCGGCGCACCGCGTCGTCGCTGTTCCACAACTGCGCGGCGGCTCCGGGCGACTCGATCGGTCCGGGTGCAACCGCGTTGACGCGGATGCGGTGCGGCGCCCATTCGACGGCGAGCGTTTGCGTCATCGCCATCACGCCCGCCTTCGCCGATGCGGAGTGGACGGTTCCAGGACTCCCCGTCCACACGTAATTCGCGAGCACCGACACGATCGATCCTCCCTCGTTGCGCGCGATCATGTGACGGCCGATCGCGCGCGCGCAGTAGAAGCTGCCGTGAAGCACGATGCCGACAACGGCGTTCCATCCGTTGGGTGAGAGCTCCTCCGCGCGGCAGACGAAGTTTCCGGCGGCGTTGTTGACCAGGATGTCGATGCGTCCGAAATGCTTCACCGTCCGCTCGACCAATTCGTCCACCTGCTCCGGATTCCGCACGTCCACCTGCGCGGCGAGCGCGTCGATGCCGCTCTCGCGCAGCGCCGCCGAGCCGCGCTCGAGGTGCTCCGCCTTGCGGCTCGCGATCGCGATCGAGGCGCCGAGCGTCCCGAGCCGCCGCGCGACGGCGAGGCCGATCCCGGTCCCGCCGCCGGTGATAATCGCGACGCGATCCTTCAGCAGTGCCGGCTCGAACATGGCCGGCCAGCTTATCACCTGATGTTAAGATGACCCCATGTTCAGGCCGCGATCGGTCCACGCGACGCTGCTCGTTCTCGCGTGCGCGATCGTCGCGCGCTGCGGATCGTCCGCGCCCGGGCCATCGGCAGGATCGCCGCCTGCTTCGGGGCCGGCCGCGACCGCGTCGAGCACGCCGTCCGCGGCCTCGACGCCCGCGCCTGTTCCTGAATCGGAGCCGCAGGCGCCGCTCGAGGGAGATCTGCCGCCGTTGCCGCCGACGTCGTTTCCAGCCGCCCGCCCGCCGGAGATCGTTCGCGCCGTCTTCACATACGCCGCGCGGCATCCGGAGATCCTCTCGCACGTCCCGTGCTTCTGTGGCTGCGAGCAGCGCGGGCATCGCAACAACGATGATTGCTTCGTGGCTTCCCGCGACGCGCGGGGACGCGTCACGGCGTGGGAGCCGCACGGCGTAGGTTGAGGCATCTGCCTGGACGTCGCGCGGGACGCGATGCAGATGCGTGCGGGAGGAGCCGACATCAGGAGCATTCGATTCGCCATCGAGCGGAGGTACCGATCCTCCTTTCCGACCATGACGCCGACGCCGCCCGTGACGCGGTGAGATGACCACGGACCTCACGACCGGCGCCGACACCTTTGCCCGTCTGTTCGAAGGGGTGCACGAGGGCGTGTACATCGGCACGATCGCGCCTGGCGGTGACCGCACGCTTTCGGCCAATCCCTATTTGAAATTGATGTTCGGCTTCTCGGCGGACACGCCGCAGGAAGACGTCCGGCCGTTCGAGGCGGACCGCTTCGTGGACTTGCAGGCGCGCGAGAGCTTCGTGGAGCGCCTCGAGCGCGACCGCACGGTCAGCGACTATCTGCTCCGGCTGCGGCGCGCCGACCGCGTGCCGATCTGGGTCGAGGTCACGGCGCGCTCGGAGCCGGACGCCGGCGGCGGACTCCGCGTCGAGGCGCTGATGCGAGACGTCAGCGAACGCAAGCGCCTCGAGGATCAGGCGCGCGACCTCTATCATCAGCTCCTGCAGGCGGAGAAACTCGCCGCGCTCGGGCAGACGATTTCCGGCGTCGCGCACGAGTTGAACAACCCGCTCGCCACGATCCTCACGTGGGCCGAGCGCCTCGCGCAGCAATCCGTCGACGATCAAACACGCCGCGGGCTCGAGACGATCCTTAGCGAGTCGGAGCGCGCCGCAAAGATCGTCCGCAACCTCCTCACGTTCGCGCGCAAGCGGCACACGACGCGGGCGATGGTGGACGTCAACCAGGTCGTCCGCGAAACGCTGGCGCTTCGCGCGTACGAACAGCGCCTCAGCAACATCGCGATTCTCGAAGCGCTCCCGTCGGGCCTTCCGCAGGTGTTCGCCGATCCCCACCAGATGCAGCAGGTGCTCCTGAATCTCGTCATCAACGCGGAACAGGCGATGATCGCGGCGCACGGCCGCGGCACGCTCATCCTGCGCACGTGGCACGACCTCGACCGCGACGCCGTGATCCTGGAGGTCAACGACGACGGCCCGGGTGTCCCCGATGACGTGCAGCCGCGGATCTTCGATCCGTTTTTCACGACGAAAGAAGTGGGAAAAGGAACGGGGCTGGGACTCACCGTCGCGTATGCGATCGTGCAGGAGCACGGCGGGCGCATCAGCGTGAAATCGGAGCCAGGACGCGGGGCGTCGTTCTACGTGGAGTTGCCGGTTGGCGACGCGCCGCTCAAACCCGCGCTGGCGCTACCCGAACGACCGGACGTCGGCGCAGGCGCCGCGGTGCTCGTC
>QHWR01000077.1:33551-41022 GCA_003223835.1 Acidobacteriota bacterium
GGCGCTGGGCGCGGCGGTCGCCGAATCGCTCGCCGACGCCGGATTCAGCGTCGACCGCGCGGGTGACGGGGAAGAGGCGCTGCAGCGCGTGAAAGGGCGCGCGTACGACCTCATCGTTTGCGATCTGAAAATGCCGCGGCTCGACGGCACGGCGTTCTTCCGCGCGCTCGAGCGGGAGGCGCCGGACATCGCGCGGCGGATCCTCTTCGTCACCGGCGATGTCGCCGGCACCGAGGCAGAGCGCTTCCTCGAGGAAGCGGGCTGCCGCTGGCTCGCCAAGCCGTTCCGGCTCAAAGATCTGTTGCGCGTATCGCGCGAGATGATCGGCTAGCCACTAGCGCTACCGGGCGATCGCGCGCGCGTGCGATCCGATCGCGCGGCGGCGGCCGCGCGGCGCCGCGGGCGCTTTGTATCGGAGGACGACGGCCGGCGCGGCCGTGCGCGGCGTTTCGCGTAACGCGGACACTTTGGCCATCCGCAGCCGTTGCATCGACCGCTGAAAGCTCAGGATCGCCGGACGCAGAAGACGCGCGGCCTCGGCGGCGGAGCAATCGGCGCCGAGCGCCTTGCGGAGGCGCTGAATCGCGCGCGCGTGCAACTGCGAGACGCGCGATTCGTTGACGCCAATCTCCGCGCCAATCTGTTTCATCGTCGCCTCGCCGTAATAGGGCAGCGAGGCAATCGCCGCGCGCACACGATCGCGGACCTCGTGCTCCTCGTACGCCTTGTCGGGGGAAGGAGGCTCGGAGGGCACCAGCGCAGCCGGCAGCATCGTGCCGTCGAGGTTGTCGCCCGCCGAAAGCGGCGACGTCGATTCGATGGTGTTGATGCGCACGATGGTCCGGCCGAGGCGCGCTTCGTCGGACCCGATTCTGGCGGCGAGGTCGGCGAGCGACGGTTCCGCGCCCAGCTCGCGGCGAAGCTCCTCGCGCGCGGCCTCCAGTTCCCGGCGCTGCCGCCGCACGCCGCGCGGCCACGCGTCGCGGCGGAGCGCGTCGATCATCGCGCCGCGGACGCGCCGTTCGGCGAACGTCTCGAATTTGATCCCGCGCGCTTCGTCGAATCGGTACGCGGCATCGATCAGTCCCAGCATGCCGTCCTGAACGAGGTCGCCCAGTTCGATCGAGTGCGGCATCGAGACGGCGACGCGGCGCGCGAGCGATTCCACGAAGGGCAGACCGGCGGCGATGCGTTCACGCTGTCGCGCGGCGAGTGGCTGATGGTGCATGGGGACGGCGTCTCCTTGGGGCTCGCGGGTGATCCGCGGTGAGCTGCCCCATCCGCAACGGCAATACCACCTGAAAAGCGAACAAAGATCGAATCGCGGCGCTTGGTCGGCTGCCAGACGTAAGTCGTTCGTGTAGATGTAGTTAGTTGTGTGCTCCGGCGTGCAGCCGCGGGCAGCGGGACGCAGCCGAGCCAGTGGGACTTGTCAATTCAATGACGACTGCGGCGCCTTTCCGTCATGAATTTGACGATATGGAGCGATGTGCGGAGGTCAGACGCCCGATGTACGCGAACGCAGGCGGATTTCGCGGGCGGTCGTCATCGCGTCGAGAACGCTGGCGACGACCTGGGCGGCGCGCGCGCGGCTCATGTCGTCGCTCGACTTGGCTTCGAGCAGCTCCGCGTTCGCGAGGATGATTCCGAGTTGGTTGTTCAGCCGGTGGAACAGCAGCCCGAGTTCGGGCGGCTCGTCGACGCTCGAGCGGGGACGGTCATCGGCAGCCGGCATCATGAGGCTTCCTTACGGGTGAAGTCCGGCGCGCGCCCGGGCTCGCGCCAGAGCGTATCGACGAAGATTCGCACGGACCCGCCGGCGGTGCGCACGTACTCGACCTTGCCGCCGGCGATCCAGTTGTAAATCGTCCGGCGGCTCACGCCCACCAGCTCGCACGCTTTCATGATTGAGATGGTCTTGCGATCGATCATCATTGCTGTGATCACTCGCCCGTCGACCGCGACCCCGCGCGTGTCGAAGGGTCGAAGGTGGCCGGCGCCCGGCCATGTTCGTTGGTGTTTATCGGTGCAGACTCGCGCACCCTATAGCCCCGCCGCCCGAGAGTCTCTTCCCTCGGCCGCGCCTTGGTGTCAAAATACCGCCGCGCGACTAAATGGCTGAAAACGCAAAGCATCTACTGATCGTGGATGACGAGGCCGCGTTGCGCACCGCGATCGCGGAGCGTCTGACCGATCACGGCTTCGCGGTCGAGCAGGCGGCCAACGGCGAAGAAGCGCTGACGCGGCTCGCGGAATTCGCGTTCGACATCATCATCACGGACCTGCGGCTGCCTGGCATCGACGGCCGCCAGGTCCTCGAGGCCGCGCTCGAACGCTACCCGGACATCATCGCGATCGTCATCACCGGTTTCGGCACGGTGAAGGACGCCGTCGACGCGATCAAGCAGGGCGCGGCCGACTTCATCACGAAGCCATTTCAGTTCGACGCGCTGCTGCACGTGCTGCGCTCCGCGCTCGAGCAGCGCCGCCTGCGATCGGAGAACGCATACCTTCGCTCCCAGCTCGAAGAGCGATACCGCATCGACGGGATCGTGGGGCGGAGCCGCGTCATGCGCGATCTGTTTCAGCTTCTCGAGACCGTCGCGGCGACGTCGAGCACCGTGCTCATCACGGGCGAGACCGGCACGGGGAAGGAGCTCGCCGCGCGCGCGATTCATCACAACAGCGGCCGGCGCGGCAACCGGTTCGCCGCGCTCAACTGCAGCGCGATCCCGGAAACGTTGCTGGAAGCCGAGCTGTTCGGCCACGTGCGCGGCGCGTTTACGGGCGCCGTCGCGACGCGCCAGGGCGCTGTTCCTCGACGAAGTGGGCACGATGAGCCCGGCGTTGCAGGCCAAGCTGCTGCGCGTCCTGCAGGAGCGCGAGTTCGAACGCGTCGGCGACTCACATACGATCAAGATCGACGTCCGGATCATCGCGGCGACCCATTCCGATCTCGCGAAGATGGTGGCGGAGGGATCGTTCCGCGAGGACCTGTTCTATCGGCTGAACGTGATCCCGGTGCACGTCCCGGCGCTGCGCGAACGCCGGGAGGACATTCCGCTTCTCGTACAGCACTTTCTGCAGAAGCTCGGCTCCGAGCTGACGCCGCCACGCACGGTCACCGTTTCGCAGGAAGCGATGCGTCAGCTCATGGGGTACTCGTGGCCGGGCAACGTCCGGCAACTCGAAAACGCGGTCGAGCGCGCGCTTGCATTCACCCACGGCCGCTCGCAGATCGAACTCGGCGACCTCTCGCCCGAGATGCAGGCCGTCGCGAGCGCCCACGAGGGTGGCGCGGTGTGGTTTCCCGACGAAGGACTCGACCTCGAGCGGTACATCGAAGGCGTCGAGCTCGGCTTGATCCGCCGATCGCTCGAGCGTACGCAAGGCAACAAGCGGCAGGCGGCGCGCCTCCTGAACCTGAAGCGGACGACGCTTATTGAAAAGTTGAAGCGCCTCGAGCGCGGCGGGCCCGGGGCGAACTGACGATGCCGCCGCGCTTCGCCTACTGGACGATCATCGTCGGCGATCAGCCGACGGCATTTCGCGCGGCCAGGCAGGACGAGCTGCTGCCGACCCTCAGGCAGCTTCAGTCGCGTCATCCCGACGCCGTCATGAAGTGGTTCGCGCGCGGGCGGCTGTGGACGTCGCCCGAGGAGGCGCGGCTCGCCGCGATGGTGCGGCGCGAGCGTCACGCGCGCGAACGGCGCGGGCGCGACTGGCGGCCGGGCGGCGAGCATCGCGATCCGCGCGAACGGTTCAAGGTGCCGCGCGACGTCAAACGCCAGCGCTTCGCCTCGAAGCTGCGCCGCGGCGGCAGACCACCGGGTCCGCCTCGCCCGCGTCTCCCGAAGAAGAAAGAGGACGAGTGATCGCGCACATCGTGCTCCTGAAGCCGCGCGCCGAATTCACCGCGGAGGATCGGCGCCGCGCCATCGACGCGATGTCGCAGGCGTCGGCGGCGATTCCCGACGTGCGCCGGTTCCGCATCGGACGGCGGATCCGCCATGGGCTCCCGGGATACGAGCGGCAGATGCGCGAGGATTACGAGTTCGCGCTCGTGCTCGAGTTCGACGACGAGTCCGCCCTCAAGCGCTATCTGCAGGCCCCCGCTCACGGCATCCTCGGACAGATGTTCTCGACGGCGACGGCGGCCGCCCTCGCGTACGATTTCGATTTCGCCGACGCGGCGGACGCAAAGCGCCTCGTCTGACCGCGCACGCACCCGCCCACCCTAAACACCGTCAGCGAGAAGATGTGGAAAAAGAATCGCGCGGGCGCGATCGTCCTGAATGGCCGCCCTGAACGGCATCTCGGCCGCCGTCGTCGCTCACAACATGCGGACGGGACGGCGCTGAAAGAAGAACTCTTCGATGATGCCGCGGAGGCGCGCAATCGAGTCCGCGCTGTTCACGGCGACGCGCAGGTGAGAACCGTTGTCGAGCCCTTTCGTGTACCAGGAATTCAGCGCGCGAAGCTTGTTGATGACCCAGCGGTCGTGGCCGCGCGCGGGACGGTCTTCCGCCGCGCTTGCGGTCCCGGGCGCAAGGTGACGGAACCCCTCGGCTTCGTTGGCGCGCTCGTTCAGCAGCAGATCGACGTAGTCGAGCAGGAACCGCCCGCGCTCTTCCTCCGAGATGATCCGCGGGGCGCGCCCCGACGCGATCGCCGCCGCCTGCTCGAAGATCCACGGGTTGCGCAGCGCGCCTCGCCCGACCAGCACGCCCGCGATGCCGGTGCCGCGCACCCGGCGGACGACGTCCTCGGGCTCGATGCAATCACCGCTGCCGAAGACAGGAATCGACACGCCGGCCGCGACGCTGGCGATCAGATCCCAATCGGACTGGCCCGAGTACGACTGCGCCGCGGTTCGTCCGTGCACTGCGACCGCCGCTGCTCCCGCGTCTTCCATGCGTCTGGCCATCTCGGGCGCGTTGATCTGATCGTGGTCCCAGCCGGCACGCATCTTCACGGTCACGGGGATCTTCACCGCGCGCGCCATCGCGCTGACGACTTCCTGCGCGTGCTCCGGCTCGCGCATCAGCGAACAGCCCGCGTTGTGCTTCGCGATTTTCGGGACGGGGCACCCCATGTTGATGTCGACGATGTCGGCGCCCATTCCCTCGACGATCTGCGCCGCGGACGCCATCTTCTCGGGATCGCCGCCGAAAATCTGGATCGAGACGGGGCGCTCTTCCTCGGTGTATTCCGCGTACTCGAGCGTGCGGTCGATGCCGCGGACGAGCCCTTCGGAGCTGACCATCTCGGTGACGACGAGGCCGCACCCGCCCGTGCGCTTCACGAGGCGGCGGAAGGCGGTATCCGTCATGCCCGCCATCGGGGCGAGCGCGAACGGCGGTGCGAGGTCGATGGAGCCGATTTTCATCAGTAGGCTTTGACGTCCGCCGCGTCGACCTCGACGCTGACGGCCTGTCCAATCAGATCGACGGAGAGCACCAGCCGCGCGTGCGTTCCCTTGCGCACGAGGCGCCCGACAACGCTCTTGAGCGGACCGTGAATCACTTCGACGAACGTCCCTTCCGCAATCAGCGGGCACGGGTCGTACTGCAAATCGCTTTCGACGAGCCGCCGGATGCCTTCGATCTCTCGTTCGGGAATCGGCGCGATGTCGCCGTCGAACGACACGATCGTGACGACGCCGGAGCACTTCAGAATCGGGAGGCGGTCGTGTCCGTCGAACCGGACGAAGCAGTAGCCGGGGAAGAGCGGCCACTCGATCTTCTTCTTGCGGTCCTTCCAGCGGCTCCACCGCGGGATGGTCGGCAGGAAGGTTTCAAGTCCCTTGCGTTCGAGCTGTTCCCGGACGACCTGTTCGTGGCGCGACCGCGTCCAGACTGCGTACCATCGCATGAAGCGTCAGGAGCCGGATGTCGCTCCTGCCTTCGAGCTCTCCGCCGCGAGTTGTTTCTCGTACGCCTTCTTCAGCTCGTCGTTCTTCCACTCGATGATTGCCTGCTCGCGCAGGCGCGTCAGGAACTTGCGCATCTCGGTCCGTGTCCGTTCCTGCGAGACGCGGTCGGCGATCAAATCGCGCACCTTGTCGAAGGGCTGGAGCGCCTGGGGCCGGAGCACCTCGAGCTTGAACATCTGGTATCCGCGCGGCGTCCGGATCACGGGCGTGATGTCGCCCGGTTTCATCTTGTCCACGAGCTGCTGGAGCTGCGGCGACATGTCGTCGCGCGCGAAGGGGCCGATGAGGCCGCCGTTCGCCTTGGACGAGGAATCGGACGCGTCGGCGGCGACCTTGGCGAAGTCCTCTCCCTTCAGGAGCCGCGCGCGCAGATCGTTGATCTTCTTCGTGGCCTCGTCGTCCCGCGCCACGTTCACCGTCGCCTGGCCCTGCTTGGTGTCGGTCGCGACGGCGACGAGGATCTCGCGCAGCGTGATCGACGCCGGTTCGGTGAATTCCTCCGGGTGCCGGCTGTAGTACTGCCGCGCCTCTTCCTCGGTGATCGACAGTTTCGACCCGACTTCCTGCTGCTGCACGCGCTGAATCAGCATCTGCCGCTCGAGCTGATTCCGGAGATCGAGGATCGTCATCCCTTCCTGCTTGAGCGCGTCCTGGAACTTCTGCTCGTCCTGGAGGTTCTGTTCCTTGCGGATGTTGTTGACGATCTCCTTGAACTGGTCGTCGCTCAGGTGGTAGCCCAGCTCGCGGCCGCGCTGCACGAGCAGCAGCTCGTCGATCGAATTCACGAGCACCTGCGGCGTCACCTCGGCGACGAGCTTCTTCAGCTCCTGGTCGTTTTTCAGCGCGTCCGGATCGACGTTGCCGTTGAGACGCTGCCGCAATGCCGCGACCTGGCGCTGCTCCAGCTCGGTCTTCGTGATGATGTCGCCATTCACTTTCACGAGCACCTGCTCGAGGATTTCCGCGCGGAGTGGAATCGCCAGAAGGGCGGTGAGGCCGGCTTTTAACGTATCGAGGCGCCCGCGCTCAACTCGCGCAGGAGGCCCGACAGCCGGCTGAACACTCCGCCTTCCGCGCGCGGATCTTCCTTGGCCGGGCGGAGGATCTCGTCCCGCGTGAACCCCGGAGTCACCTCGCCGGCCCTCGCGCGCGCCGTCCACCAGGAGGACGCCCGATCCGGCATCGCCTTTCGCGCGCGACCCGCGGGGCCGGTCCCACCCCGCCAATCGAGCTTCAGGGTCGCCGGGGGCGTCAGAACCACGTCGGATCGCTCGCGGACGACCCGCAACAGCCAGGCCGGGTCGAGCTTCGCATCGGGCCTGAACTTTAGGACGATCGTCTGGCCTTCGCGGTCGATGGAGTCGATCCCGAGCCGGTCCGCCATGACGCGGATGAAGGCGTACTCGGCCAGATTCGCGATGGAGTCTGGCGGCGGACCGTAGCGGTCGCGCACTTCCTCGACGATCCGGTCGAGCTCCGCCTCGTTGCGCACTCCGGCGATGCGGCGATAGATCGTCAGCCGCTGGTTCATGTCGG
>QHWR01000077.1:41075-80909 GCA_003223835.1 Acidobacteriota bacterium
AACTCCTTGATCGTCTGTTCGAGCAGCTTCATGTACATGTCGAAGCCGACCGCTTCGATGTGCCCGCTCTGCTCGCCGCCCAGCAGGTTGCCGGCGCCGCGGATTTCCAGGTCGAGCGCCGCCACCCGGAAGCCGCTCCCCAGTTCGCTGAACTCGCGAATCGCGGCAAGACGTTTCTTGGCGACCGGCGAAAGCGCTTCCTCCGGTGGAACCAACAGGTACGCGTACGCGCGGCGATCCGATCGGCCGACGCGGCCGCGCAGTTGATACAACTGCGACAGCCCGTAGCGATCCGCGCGGTTGATGATCATCGTGTTCGCGTTCGGGATGTCGAGGCCGTTCTCGATGATCGTCGTGGCGAGCAGGATGTCGTACTTGTGCGCCACGAAATCCACCATCACGCGCTCGAGGGCCTCCTCGCTCATCTGACCGTGCGCGACGGCGAGCCGCGCTTCCGGCACGAGGCGCTGGAGCAGGTTCCCGAGCGAGTAAATCGACTCGACGCGGTTGTGCACGAAATAGATCTGTCCCGCGCGCTCCAGCTCGGTCCGCGTCGCCCGCGTGATCAGGGCCTGATCGAACTTGACGACGTTCGTCTGGATCGCGAGACGGTCTTTGGGCGGCGTCTCGATGATTGACATGTCGCGGATGCCCGCGAGCGACATGTTCAGCGTCCGCGGAATCGGCGTCGCCGTCATCGTCAGCACATCGACGCGTTTGCGGAGCTGCTTGATCTTCTCCTTGTGCGCGACGCCGAACCGCTGCTCCTCGTCCACGACGAGGAGTCCCAGGTCGCGGAACTGGACGTCTTTCGAGAGGAGGCGATGCGTGCCGACGATGATCTCGACCTTGCCGGCGCCGAGATCTTCGAGGATTGCCTTCTGCTCGGCGCGCGAGCGGAACCGGCTCACCATCTCCACGCGTACGGGAAACGCCGCGAAACGATCGCGCAACGTCTTCAGGTGCTGGAACGCCAGGACCGTGGTCGGCGCGAGAACCGCGACCTGCTTGCCGTCCATGACGGCCTTGAACGCCGCGCGCATCGCGACTTCGGTCTTCCCGTACCCAACGTCGCCGCAGAGCAGGCGGTCCATCGGCGTCGGCGACTCCATGTCGCGTTTGATGTCGACGATGGCAGCCCGCTGATCGGGCGTCAGCTCCCACTCGAACGCGTCCTCGAATTCCTGCTGCCAGTGCGTGTCGGCGCTGAACGCGTGCCCCGGCACCGCCTTGCGCGCGGCGTAGAGCTTCAGCAGCTCCTCGGCCATGTCGCGCATCGCCTTCTTGACGCGCGTCTTGGCCTTCTCCCACGTCGTGCCGCCGAGCCGATCCAGCGCCGGGCGCGTCGCGCCGGTGTACTTCTGCACGAGGTCCAGGCGCTCGACCGGGACGAACAGCTTGTCGTCGGCCGCGTACCGCAGCTCCATGAACTCCTGCGGCTCGAGGCCCACGTCGATGCGCCTCAACCCTACGAACACGCCGATGCCGTGATCGACGTGGACGACCAGGTCGCCGACCTTCAGATCGCGGAAGTCAGAGAGGAACGTCCGGGCGGCGGAGCGCCGGCGCTCGTGCGTGCGCCGCTCTTCGTCGAAGACGTCGGTCTCGGCCCACAACTGAAGGGCGGCCTCCGGCAGCCGGAAGCCTTTCGACAGATGTCCGACGGCGACGAGCACGGACCCCGCGTGCGCGTCCTCGCCGCGCTCGATCGGGGCCGCCGGGACGTCGTAGTCGGCGAGCAGCTCGATGGTGCGCTCCGCGCGTCCCGCGGAGTGCGCCACGAAAACGACCGTGTCCCCCGCGTCGCGCGCGTGGCGAAGCTCCGCCACCCAGTCGGGCACACGGCCGGCGAACTCCATCGCCGGCTGACACGCGACGTGACGGGCGCCGTCGCCGGATTCGAGCGCCAGCGTTTGGAGCGCCGTGCCCGCGTCGATGACCGGTGTGATGTCGTCCCAGGAAACGAACAGCGCCGCCGGCTCCGCCGCGCGATCGTTCCGGCGCAGCGCGTCCGCGTAGCTGGCGTCGATCTGTTCGCGCACCTTGACGGCGGACGCGCGCACTTCATCGGCCTCGGAGACGAGCACGAGCGGACGGCCGGCCGCCGCGAGGTAGTCGAGCAGCGTGGCGCCGCGATCCGCGACGGCGCCGTCGGCGAGCAGTTCCTGGAGCGGCACGATGTGCGCCTGATCGACCCCGCCGGTGGACCGCTGGGTCGACGGATCGTAGGTGCGGATGGACTCGATCGTGTCGCCGACGAACTCGAGCCGGATCGGCTGCCGCGCGCCCGCCGGATAGAAATCGACGACGCCGCCGCGCGCGGAGAACTCGCCCGGTTCGTCGGTCGGATCCTGTCGGGTGTAGCCCGCCTCGGCGAGGAGGTCGCTCAGATCGACGGGTGAGATGTCCTGGCCGGGCCGAAGCGACAGCGCCGCGCGCTTCAACCGTTCCGGTCGCGTCAGGCGGGGCAGCCACGCCGCGGCGGAGCTGACGACGAGGCGCGTCGCCCCGGTCGCGAGGGCGTGCAGCGCCCGCGCGCGCGCGGAAGCGACGTCGAAGTGCGGCGCGAGCCCGCGATAGGGATCGATCTCGTGCGACGGAAATGGCAGCACCGCCGCTTCGGCCTCTGCGTCGGACAGGCCCTCGAGCGCCGTCAGGAAAAACCGGCAGTCCGAAGTCATCCGCTCGACGTCGGCGTCGGTGGGCGCCACGAGGACCGCGCGGTCCCTGACGACGGCCGCCGCGGCGAACAACGCCTTCGCGGGTGCGTTCAACCCCATGACGGCGCGTCCGGGCACACCAAGCTCGAGCCGGCCGGCAGCCGACTTCAACAGCGCGCGCAGCGTGAGAGATGTGGACGTCGACGAGGTCATGGGAATCGATCCGGCCGCGGCCGGAACCGTTCATTGTAACCCGCGCGGTCGGGAATACCGCTCAGGTCACGGCACGAGAGGTGTTCATAGCGAGCGGACCTTCTCGATGATCGCGCTCGTCGAGTAGCCGCGCTCGACCGGCTCGCGGATGACGACGCCGCCGCGCGCTTCGACGGTTTCACGACCCACGATCTGATCCGTGGGCCAGTCGGCGCCCTTGACGAGGACGTCTGGCTGCACCCGGGCGATGATGTCGGCCGGGGTGTCTTCGTCGAACACCGACACGGCGTCGACGCACTCGAACGCCGCCAGCACTTCCGCGCGCTCCCGCTCGCTGTTGATGGGACGGTCACGGCCTTTGTTGCGCCGTACCGACGCATCCGAGTTGACGCCGACGATCAGCACGTCGCCGTGCGCACGGGCCGCCTGCAGGTATCGCAGATGGCCGGGGTGCAGAATGTCGAACACCCCGTTGGTGAACGCGATGCGGCGGCCGCGCGCGCGCTGTTCCCGCACGAACGCCTCGAGTTCCGCCGCGTCGAGGATCACGTCGTCCTCTTGAAGCTGATGGCGCCCGCGAAGCGCCACGCGTGCGGCGGGCGGTAGATTCCAACGTCCTTCATCCGGGATTTCACGCGAAACGTGTAAAGCAGCCGGTGGTAATCGTATGGGTAGCCGTCGATCTTGTGAACGCCGACGTCGAGCTTGTACGTGCCTTCCACGAGGTCGAGCGCAGAAATCGAGAACGTCGCTTCCGCGTCCCCCGACAACCGTTCGGGTGTCAGCTCCTCGAGGTTCGTGTTCGTGCCGTAGCAGCACACGCCTTCCGCGTTGAAGACGCCGACCCCGATGACAAAGTCCTCGACGGGCTGCGCCGCGTGCAGCGCGATGCGGACATCCAGCCGCTCGCCGGACTGGAACACGTGCCCCGCCTGCCCGTCCTCTCCGGTCAACGTTACCGACGTAATTTCCACCTCGCGCGATCCCCAGCGCCCTTCGGCGGCCTGGAACATGTCCGCCGGCTCGGTGGACTTGCCGTCCTGCGCCTTCGCGTCCGCGGCGGCCAGGTGCTGTTCCTCGGTCGTCTCGACGTCGGTGATGTACGCCCCCACGATGCGTTTCGGATCGCCGGCGCCTCTGACGTGCCCGGCATCGAGCCACAGGGCGTCGTCGCAGAAGCGCTCGACGAGGCCGAGCGCATGCGTGACGAGCAGGATCGTCTTGCCGCGCCGCTTGAACTCGGCGAACTTGTCGAGGCACTTGTGCGTGAAGCTTTCGTCGCCGACGGCGAGGACTTCGTCCACGAGGAGCACGTCGGGATCGACGTTGATGGCGACGGCGAAACCGAGACGCATGTACATGCCGGACGAATACGTCTTGACGGGAGCGTCGATGAAGTCCTTCAGCTCCGCGAAATCGACGATCTCGTCGAAGCGCTTCGCGATCTCGCGCTTCGAGAGGCCGAGCATGATGCCGTTGATGAACACGTTCTCGCGTCCGGAGATCTCGGGATGAAATCCGGCGCCCAGCTCGATGAGCGCGGAGATCCGCCCCTGGACCCGTACGGTGCCGCGCGTCGGCTTGGTGATGCCGGCGACGAGCTTCAACAACGTGCTCTTGCCCGAGCCGTTGCGGCCGATCACTCCAAGGGTGCGGCCCGCCGGCACCGACACCGTCACGTCGTCGAGCGCGGCGAACGTCTCGTCGGGCGCGAGGTCGCGGATCAGGCTGCCGCTCAGCAAGGCGCTCTTGAGCGTCGCGAACTGCCGTCGACGCGCGTAACGGCGGTAGACCTTCGAGACGTGCGAGACGTCGATGGCCTGGGTCACACTTCCTCCGCGAACGTGTCCCGCAGCCGATCGAACACGAAGTAGGCGAGCACGAAGAAGAATGCCGACGCGACGCCGAGCGCCAGGAGCCATTTCCAGTGGCCGAACGGCCCCGGAAAGAACAGCACCTCCTGATACGAGATGGCGAGGTGAGAGAACGGGTTGAGGTTCAGGAACTTTTTCGCGAACGGCGGCGCGTTGAAATACGGATAGATGATCGGCGTCGCAAAGAACCACAGCGTCAGCAGGTTCGCCAGGATGTCGCGGATGTCGCGAAAGTGGACCGTCAACGCCGAGAGCACGAGGGCGAGCGCGATGACTCACCGGCTGTGAGCGGCGCGCGATACCAGATCAAGAACGCCGCGAGGATCGGCAGTCCGAGCAGGAAATGGATCATGTTCGCGAGCACGGTGACGATCGGCAGAATCTCGGCGGGGAAGAGCACCTTCTTGATCAGGTTGCTGCCCGCGATCAGGACGCCCGCCGACTCCGTCAACGACGACGAAAACCACGTCCACGGAAGAATCCCGCAGAACATGAACAGCGCGTACGGCTCGGCACCTTCGGCTTTCGCGGGCATGACGTACTTGAAGATGAACGAATACACGAGCAGGAGCAGCAGCGGGTTGAAGAACGACCAGAAGAAGCCGAGCACCGACCCGCGGTAGCGGGCCTTCAGCTCGCGCGCCACCAGACTCTGAATCAACCCGCGGTGGCGCAGTAGCCGCGCGAGGTTATGGAACATCGACCTGCAGCACGAGCGTCGTCACGTTGTCGGGGCCGCCGCCGGCGTTCGCCGCCGCGATCAGTCTCGCGCAGATTTCTTCGAGCGGCACGTCGCGGCGTCCGAGCTGCGCGGCGATCTCCTCGTGCGGCACGACCGTAAACAGACCGTCCGAACAGAGCAGGAACCGGTCGCCGGCCGTGGGATTCAGCTCGACGACGTCCACTTCGGGATCCTCGCCGCCGGAAAGCGCGCGCGTGACGACGTTCCGCCATGGATGCTGGCGCGCGGCCGAGGGCGTCAGCGCGCCGGCGCGGACCTGCTCCTCGACCCACGAGTGATCGTTGGTGATCTGGTGCAGGTCATCTTTGCGCAGGACGTACACGCGGCTGTCCCCGACGTGCGCGATGGACGCATGATTCGGGCCCGCGAGAAACGCCGACGCGGTGGTCGCCATCCCACGCAGGTCGGCGGCGTCCGCGATCGCGGCGGCAATCTGGTGGTTCGCCAACCGGAACGCCGCCTTCAGCCGGTTCGCTTCGAGGCTGAACGCCGGCTCGAACGGAAACGGCCAGGTCCGATTGCGATCCGCGGCGGCGGTTTCGCCGATGAAGTTCTCGATCGCCTCGACGGCCATGCGCGACGCGACCTCGCCGGCCACGTGGCCGCCCATGCCGTCGGCGACCATGAAGAGACCGAGGTCGGGCCGGCTGCAATAGCTGTCTTCGTTGCTGGTGCGGCGGAGTCCAGGATCCGTGCGGACGGCCCAGGTCAGGCGCATGGATCGACGCGTCTCAGGCCTGCGGCGGCGGCATCCGCTGGCGGCCCACGCGGCCGGCGAACTGCCCGCGGGACGACACGGACAGCCGTGTCAGGCTCTTCATCAGCGCGATGCGGGCGCGCTCGTAATCGAGCTCCGCTTTGGGCTGCGACAGCCGCGCCTCCGCGCGCGTGCGCGCTTCTTCCGCGCGCGTGACGTCGATCTCTTCGGGCCGTTCCGCGAGCTGCGCGAGGATCGTCACGCGATCCGGGAGCACTTCCGCGAACCCGAGCGCAATCGACAGATATGTCTTGTCCTGTCCCTGCCGGTACCACAGCTCTCCAACGGCGAGCGCCGCGAGCAGCGGCGTGTGTCCGGGCAGCACGCCGAAGTACCCATCGGCGCCCGGGATCTCGACCTCGTCAACGTCCTCGCGGACGAGCAGGCGATCCGGCGTCACGATGTCGAGGTGGATCTTGGAAGGCAGCGCCATCAGCCCTTCATCTTCGCGGCTTTCTCGATCGCTTCCTCGATCGTGCCGACCATGTAGAACGCCTGTTCGGGCAGCCCGTCGTGCTTGCCGTCGACGATCTCCTTGAAGCCCTTGACCGTATCGGCGATCGGCACGTACTTGCCGGAAAGGCCGGTGAACTGCTCGGCGACGAAGAAGGGCTGCGACAGGAACCGCTGAATCTTCCGCGCGCGGGCGACGGTCAGCTTGTCTTCCTCCGACAGCTCGTCGATCCCGAGGATCGCGATGATGTCCTGCAGGTCCTTGTAGCGCTGCAGCACCTGCTTGACGTTCCGGGCGACCTGATAATGCTCGTCGCCGATGATGCGCGGATCCAGGATGCGCGACGTGGACGCCAGCGGATCGACGGCCGGATAGATCCCCAGTTCGACGATCGCGCGCGACAAGTTCGTTGTCGCGTCGAGGTGCGCGAACGTGGTCGCCGGCGCCGGGTCGGTGTAGTCGTCCGCCGGCACGTAGATCGCCTGGACCGACGTGATCGATCCTTTCTTCGTGGACGTGATCCGCTCCTGCAGCTCGCCCATTTCGGTCAGCAGCGTCGGCTGATAGCCGACCGCGCTCGGCATGCGCCCCAGCAACGCGGACACTTCAGAGCCGGCCTGCGTGAAGCGGAAGATATTGTCGATGAAGAGCAGGACGTCCTTGTTCTCGGCGTCGCGGAAATATTCGGCGACCGTCAGGCCGCTGAGCGCGACACGCAACCGTGCGCCGGGCGGCTCCGTCATCTGGCCGTAGACGAGCGCGGCGCGGGACTTCCCGAAGTCCTGCATGTTGATGACGCCGCTCTCCTGGAATTCCAGCCAGAGGTCGTTGCCCTCGCGCGTCCGCTCGCCGACGCCCGCGAACACCGAGACGCCGCCATGTTTCATCGCGACGTTGTGAATCAGCTCCTGGATGATGACGGTCTTGCCGACGCCGGCGCCGCCGAACAAGCCAATCTTGCCGCCGCGCAGGTACGGTTCGAGCAGATCGACGACCTTGATCCCCGTCTCGAACATCTGCAGCTCGGTTGACTGATCTTCGAGGCTCGGCGCCTGGCGGTGGATCGACCAGCGCTCCTTCGACGTGATCGGACGGTCGGGGAAGTCGACCGGCTCGCCGAGCACGTTCATCACGCGACCGAGCGTCGCCGGCCCGACGGGCATCGAAATGGGCGCGCCCGTGTCCACCGCTTTCATGCCGCGGCGCATGCCGTCGGTCGGCTTCATCGCCACCGTCCGGACGCGATTCTCGCCGAGGTGCTGTTCGACCTCGGCGATGACGTCGAGCTTCTGCCCGCCGTCGCGCCCGTCCGACGAAATGTGAATCGCGTGATAGATCTCCGGCAGGTGCCCACCCTCGAACTCGACGTCCACGACCGGACCGATGATCTGGACGACCTTGCCGACGTTGTGTGCCGTTGCTGTTGCCATTGTGATCTCTGGTCTTCCGCCTGAAGGCGGCAGCCACGAAATTCTCACGGTGGCGGCCGCCTGCTGCTCCTGAATACGTGGAGCTTCCAGTTGAATGTCGGAGCTTCCGGTTGAATATCGGAGCTTCCGGTTGAATACTCGTGGCTTCCGCCTTCAGGCGGAAGGCCTTTCTCATAGCGCCTCCGCGCCCGAAACCACTTCGATAATCTCTCTGGTGATCGCCGCCTGGCGCACTTTATTCATGTACAGCGTCAACTGATCGATCATCTCCGACGAGTTGCGCGTCGCCGAGTCCATCGCCGTCATCTGCGCGGCGAAGAACGCGGCGTTCGATTCGAGCAGCGCACGGAACACCTGGACTTCGACGTGGCGCGGCAGCAGCGTCCGGAACAGTTCCTGCGGCGCCGGCTCGTAGAGATAGTCAATCTGCGGCGCCGTGACGCCGGCGGCCGCGGCGGGCTCGCCGGAGCCCGCCGGCGACGCCAGCCCGGCTTCGCCGGCCGCGCCGCCAGTCATGTCGAGCCGCGGAATCGGCAGCAACCGTTCGACGACGACACGCTGCGTCATGACGGAGCGGAACTCGTTGTACACGAGGTAGACGCTGTCCACCTCGCCGTTGACGAACGTCAGAATCGCGGCCTCCGCGATGCTCTGCGCGTCCGCGAACTTCAGCGTCTGAAACAGGTTGACCTGCTCGTAACGGACGTCGAAGCCGCGGCGCGCGAAGAAATCGCGGCCGCGCCGGCCGACGAGCCCGAGCGCGACCTGCCGGTCCGGATTCTCGGTGATGAACGTCCCGGACGACTTGATCACGTTCGTATTGAAGCTGCCGCACAGGCCGCGGTCCGCCGTGATGACGAAGAGCAGGACGCGCCCGGCCGCGCGCGGCGTCTTCCGCTCGTCGAGGAGCGGATGCGATCCGGGCTCGACGCGCGTGGCGAGGCTGTTCAGGACGCGCAGCATCTCGGTCGCGAACGGGCGCGCGTGCTGGATTCGTTCCTGCGCGCGGCGCAGCTTCGACGCGGCGACCATCTTCATCGCCTTCGTGATCTGCTGCGTCGACTTGACCGCCCGTATGCGCCGTCTGATGTCGAGTAGTGAGGGCACGCCGTCTTCTGCCTTCCGCCTTCTACCTTCTGCCTCCGACTTTCTGTTCCGCGGCGAACGTCTTGCCGAACTCCTCGAGCGCCTGGTTCAAATCCGCCTTCACCGCATCGTCGAGCTGCTTCTTCTCGCGGACGGACGAGAGCAACTGGCTCTTGCGCGTATCGAGGAACTGATAGAGCGCCGTCTCGTACTCGCGGACGATTTCAACCGCGACCGGGTCGAGGAAACCATTCGTGGCCGCGTAAATGATGATGACCTGCTTCTCGACCGGCAGCGGCTGATACTGCGGCTGCTTCAGCACTTCGACCAGCCGGCGTCCACGATTCCACCTGCCGCATAGCCTTGACCTGTGCGGACCCGCCGACGCGCGATACGGAGTTGCCGACGTTGATGGCCGGCCGCACCCCCTGATGGCACAGGTCCGTTTCGAGGAAGATCTGGCCGTCCGTGATCGAGATGACGTTCGTCGGGATGTACGCCGACAGGTCGCCGGCCTGCGTTTCGATGATCGGCAGCGCGGTCAGCGATCCGGCGCCGTTCTCTTTGTTGAGTTTTGCGGCCCGCTCGAGCAGGCGCGAGTGGAGATAGAAGACGTCGCCCGGGTACGCCTCGCGGCCGGGCGGACGGCGAAGCAGCAGCGAAATCTCGCGGTAGGCCTGCGCGTGCTTCGACAGGTCGTCGTAGATGCACAGCGCGTGACGGCCGCTGTCGCGGAAAAACTCCCCCATCGTGCACGCGGAATACGGGCTGATATAGAGGAGCGGCGCGGGATCGGACGCCGCCGCCGCGACGACGATCGTGTATTCCATCGCGCCGGCTTCGTCGAGCGTGCGCACGACCTGCGCGACCGTCGATTGCTTCTGCCCGATCGCGTTGTAGATGCAGACGACGTCCTGCCCCTTCTGATTGATGATCGTGTCCACGGCGACGGCCGTCTTGCCCGTCTGGCGGTCGCCGATGATCAGCTCGCGCTGGCCGCGGCCGATCGGCACCATCGCGTCGATCGCCTTGAGGCCCGTCTGCAGCGGCTCCTTCACCGGCTGGCGATCGACGACGCCCGGAGCGAGGCGCTCGATCGGCGACGACCGCTTCGTGACGAGCGGCCCTTTCCCGTCAATCGGCTGCCCGAGCGCGTTGACCACGCGGCCGACCATTTCGTCGCCGACGGGCACGGAGATGATGCGGCCCGTCCGCTTGACCGTGTCCCCTTCCTTGATCTCGGTGAACTCGCCGAGCAGCACCGTGCCGACGCTCTCCTCCTCCAGATTGAGCGCGATCCCGAACACGCCGTGCGGAAACTCGAGCATCTCGCCGGCCATCGTGTTTTCGACGCCATGCACGCGCGCGATGCCGTCGCCCACGGCGATGACCGTACCCACCTCCGCGACGTCCACGTCCACCGCATAGCTGCCAATCTGGTCGCGGATGATCTTCGAAATCTCTTCGGCTTTGATATTCATCTTTCCGTTTCGTTTTCGATTCCCGCTTTCCGTCTTCCGTCTTCCTTACGTTCCGCTCTCGACCAGCGTGTGCTTCAGCTTTTCGAGTTGGGTCGTCACCGACCCATCGAAGACCGTGCTGCCGAGACGGGTGACGACGCCGCCGATGATCGCGGGATCCACTTTCGCGTCCAGGATCACACGACGCCCCGTCGCCTGCGCCAGGCTCCGCTCGAGCGCCTTCATGCGATCGGCGCTGAGCGGCATCGCGGATCGCACTTCCCCCCGAACGACCTGCAGATGATCGAGCACGCGTTCGCGATATGCGGCGGAAAGGTCGGGCAGCAGCGTGAGCCGATCGCTCGCCGCGAGCAGCATCAACAGCTTCGAGAGCACCGGCGCCACGGCGCCGCCCCGGGCGAGCAGCGCCTCGACGACGGCGCGCTTTTTCGCGGCGGGGATCGCGGAATTGCCGAACGCCTGCGCGAGCGCCGGGTTCTGCGTCACGAGCTGAACGAACGCTTCGAGCTGCTGCTGGACCTGCTCGACGTCCGACTCTTTCTTCGCGACGTCGAACAGCGCGCGGGCGTACCGGAGAGCGGCAGCGCGGTTCGTCATCGGTTCGCCTCGGCGAGCTGGGCGGTGTAGCGGTCGACGAGGCGCGCCTGATCGTCCGGCGTGATCGTCGTCTGAATGCGACGCGACGCGACCTGGACGGCCAGGTTGGCGGCGTGCTCGAGCAGCTCGCGCCGCGCCATGCGCAGCCGCGTCTCGATCTCGCGTCGCGCCTGTTCCAGCAGGCGCTGACGTTCGGCCTGGGCCGCCTGTTCGATTCGCACCTGTTCGGCCGCGATCTCCTCGGCGCCGCGCGCCTTCAGCGCCTCCAGCTCCGCCGGCAACGCGGCAAGCTTTGCCTGGATCTGGGCCAGCTGCCGTGTCGCGGCGGCACGCGTATCGGCGGCCGTCACCAGAGCCTGGCGGATCTGCGTGCCGCGCGACCCCAGGTGCGCCGCCACGGGCTCGCGCAGGAAGTACACGAGCACGAACACGAGGATCGAGAAGTTGACGATCTTGGCGATGAGGGCCAGCCAGCCGGATCCGTGCTCCTCTTCGCCGGTCCGGCCCTGCTTCCCGCCTTCGTGTGAAACCGGCTCGGGATGCTGCGGCGTCTGGACCGCCGTCCACGCCGCCGCCTCCGCGCGCGCGGTCAGGACGCGCGGCGCCAGGCTGAGCGCGGCGAGCACGACGAACATGGTGATCGACGCCACGAGGACGCGGGTAGCCGCAGGGACCTGGCTGTGGGGGCAGTCAAATCTCATCAGCGATCGGTCTGAACAGTGAATCCTTCGGAGTCAAGACGCCCGGCGGCCCAGAATCCGATCCGCCGCGGCCGCTCCGAGCGTCTCGGCATCAGCCTCGAGACGCCGGCGTGCCGCGCGGCTCTCCGCATCGAGCTGCCGGAGGGCCTCGGCGACGGCCGTCTCCGCCTCGGCGCGCGTCTGCGCGACGATCTCCGCCCGCCGTCCAAGCGCGGTGCGGCGCATCTCGTCCATCTGTCGATAAATCTCGGCGCGCGCCGCCGCCGTCTTGCGCTCGAATTCCGCCGTCGCCGCCTGCGCTTCGCTCGCCGACCGCTGCGCCAGCTCGCGCGCCGACGCGATCGCCTGCTCGCGCGCGCGAATCACGCTCATCACCGGCCGCAGCAGCAGCCGCTCGATCACGAACGTGAGCACGAGCACGAACAGGATGACCCAGAAGACGGACAGGTTCGGGAGCACGGCGCCTCCGGCGCAGTCCCGCTTGTCGCGCACGCCGCGACCGGGACAAAACGTCAATTTATACCATTCGGAGACACGTGTTCTCAAGGTTTGCAGGGTTGATCGGGTCACCGCAGGCGAACGGCAACGCCCTGGGCGGCGGTCACCGAGCCGATGAGCCATCCATGGGCGTGGCGTGCCTGCAACGCCGCCTGAAGATCGGAGGCCTTGTCGGCCGCGACCGCGATGAGAAGACCGCCCGACGTTTGCGGGTCATAGAGCATCTGCACGCGACGCGGGTCCACCCGCTCGCCGACCGCGACGCCCGCGCTGAAGTGTTCCTGATTCGTCCGCCCGCCTCCGGGGGTGTTCCGTTCGACGAGGTCGAGGACGCCCGGCAGCAGCGGGACGGCGTCCACGTCGATCGCCAGCGTCGCGCCGCTCGCGCGCGCGAGTTCGGAGCCATGGCCGATGAGGCCGAAGCCCGTGATGTCTGTGCAGGCGTGCACGCCGGCGACCGTCGTCATCGCCTCTGCCGCCGCGCGATTCAACGTCGTCATCGAGGCGACGGCGGCGTCGAGCGCTTCGCTCGGCGCGCGATCGAACCTGAGCGCGGTCGCGATCACGCCGGTGCCAATTGGCTTCGTCAGGATCAATACGTCGCCTGCACGCGCGCCCGCGTTCGACAGGACGCGCGCGGGATCGATTTCTCCGCTGACGGCGTACCCGAACTTGATCTCGGGATCCTGGATCGTGTGGCCGCCGAGCAGCGCGACGCCCGCTTCCTGCAGCTTCTCGAGACCGCCGCGAAAGATGGTGGACAACACGGCAGGATCGGCGTCCTTCGGAAAGCAGGCGACCGCGAGCGCCGTCAGCGGATGTCCGCCCATCGCGTACACGTCCGATAACGCGTTGGCGGCGGCGATGCGGCCGTACGTGAGCGGGTCATCGACGATCGGCGTGAAGAAGTCGATCGTCTGCACGAGCGCGCGGTTCGCGTCCAGTCGGTACACACCCGCATCGTCCGAGGTCCTGTAGTCGACCAGGACCCGTTCGTCGTGCGTCAACGGCAGGTCGCCCAGCACCTGGGCGAGCTCACCCGCGGCGAGCTTGCTCGCTCAACCGGCGCAGCTTGAGTATTCGGTCAGTCGTTTCATGGCTTCTCCGTCAGATGCTCGTAGATTCGCTGCAGCTCGTCTTCGTCCTTGAAGTCGATCTCGACGCGGCCCCCTTTTCCTTTTCGCGCGATCCGCACGCGCGTGCCGAGCGCGAGGCGCAGCCGCTCTTCCGCGGCGCGCGTGTGGACGTCCGTCTGCGGTTCCGTCTTCGGCGGCGGCGCCGTCGCCTTGCGAATCAGCGACTCGGCGTCGCGGACGGACAACGCCGCCGTCACGATTTCGCGTCCGACGCGGAGCTGCGCGGCCTCGTCGGGAAGCGCGAGCAGCGCGCGCGCGTGGCCCATCGACAGCGAGCCGGACGCCAGATTCGCGCGGACCTCCTGCGGGAGCCGGAGGAGGCGGACGTAATTCGCGATCGACGATCGATCCTTCCCCACGGAGTCGGCGATCTGTTCCTGCGTGAGGTGGAACTCGTCGGCGAGCCGCCGGTACGCGTGCGCTTCCTCGATCGGATTCAGATCTTCGCGCTGGATGTTTTCGATGAGCGCGGACGCGAGCAGACGATCTTCAGGAATATCGCGCACGACGATCGGGACCTTGAGGAGACCCGCCCGCTGCGCCGCGCGCCACCGGCGTTCGCCCGCCACGATCTCGTACCCGTCGTCCATCTTGCGGACGACGATCGGTTGGATGATGCCGTGGCCGCGAATCGATTTCGCGAGATCCTCGATGCGGCCCTCGTCTATCGACGAGCGCGGCTGGAATCTGTTCGGCCGCAGCAGATCCGTGTCGACCTCGACGGCGCGGTCGGCCGGCGCGACGGGCGCGTCGGGGATCAGGGCGCTCAGGCCGCGCCCGAGCGCGGGACGTTTCTCAGCCATGGTGAGGCTCCGGTTCTCGAGGCGCGGCCGCGCGGGCGAGGACTTCGCGCGCGAGCGCGAGGTACGCCTCCGCGCCGCGTGATTTCACGTCGTAGAGGATCGCGGGCATGCCGTGGCTCGGCGCTTCGCCGAGACGGATGTTGCGTGGGATGACGGTGGTGTAGACGCGGTCTTGAAAAAATCCGCGGATGTCGCGGGCGACCTGCTGGCCGAGATTCGTCCGCTCGTCGTGCATCGTCATCAGGACGCCGGCGATGTCGAGCGACGGGTTGAGCGTCGCGCGCACGCGCCGGAGCGTCGCGACGAGATCGGCCAGGCCTTCGAGCGCGAAATATTCGCAGTTGAGCGGGATCAGGATCGCGTCCGCGGCGACGAGCGCGTTGAGCGTCAGCAGCCCCAGCGACGGTGGCGTGTCGATGAAGATGTAATCGAAGCGGTCGCGCAGCGGTTGGATGAACGCGTGCAGCCGGCGCTCGCGATCCGGGAGCGACACGAGTTCGAGTTCCGCGCCGGTGAGGTTGCGGTCGGCGGGAATGAGGAACAGCGACTTGATCCGGGTTTCGAGGACGAACGCGCCCGGATCCGCGTGGGGCCGACTCCACTGGTCAGATTGGCTTGCGGGTCGGTATCGACGAGAAGGACGCGCTGTTCGCCGAGCGCCAGCGATGCCGCTAAGTTGATGGCAGTAGTGGTTTTACCGACGCCGCCCTTCTGATTGGCGACCGCGAGGACACGGCTCATCTGGTAAATGCCCTAATTAACGCCGCGCTCTGAACTTGAAAAGGCTCCCGGCGAGCATAGCCGCCTCCAGCCACAGCGATCAAGCGGGCAACCGGGAAATCTCACTGTTCCACGTGGAACGTCAACCCGCGAAAGTCGCCTTGAGCAGAAAACTCCGACCGGCGGGCAATAGCGGGTGGACCGCAACATTGGTGAAGTCAGAGGTCGAGATCTCTCCGGGCACGGCGGAGGAAGGAAGAAACAGCAGGATGCAGCCGCCTGGCTGCAAGACCCGGCCGAACGCCCCGAGTTCCGGTACCCCAATCCGGACCGCTCGAACGGAAACGGCCGAGAACATCGACTGGAACTCAGGGTTTAGCGCGAGGTTCTCGAGTCTCGCCGTCTCCACAGATGCGCGCTCCAGCCCCAGCGCGCGCACGGCCTCGCGAAGAAACGCGGCCTTTCGGCTGCGCGCTTCGACCATCACGAGCGACGCGTGCGGAGCGGCGAGTTTCAGCGGAATCGCCGGCGATCCCCCGCCCGAGCCGACGTCCAGCAGCGAGAACGTCTTTGCCGGCAGACACGTGGCTGCGAGCACGGGCTCCAGCAGCAGCCGGTCTATCGCCTCGTCCTCATCGGTCAGGGCCGTCAGATTGATTCTCCGATTCCAGCGCTGGAGCAGCTCGAAGTAGGCGAGAAGAGGCCCGGCAAGACTCGCAGACAACGTCACGCCCGCCCGCTTGGCCCGGCGCGCGAGCCGGACTTCAAGGGCGCGAGAGGCCACGCGCAGACGACTCCGGTTCGGAGTCCCGAGACCGCATCACGTGCGCGGCGACGACGGCGATGGCCGCGGGGGTGACGCCGGGAATTCGCAGAGCCTGGCCGAGCGTCGAAGGCCGGATCGTCGTGAGCCGCTCGACCATTTCGCGCGACAGCCCGGGGATACCGGCAAAATCGAGCGACGGGGGGATGCGGCGATCTTCCTGCTTCCGGAGACGGTCGATGGCCTGCTGTTGACGCCGGAGATAGCCCTCGTACTTGATTCCGGTCTCGAGGCTCGCGACGTCGAGCATCCCGTCGCGAATCTCCAACGTCAGGCCCCCCTCGTCCAGCAAGTGTTGGAGCGTCACCTCCGGCTGCTTCAGCGCTCGAGACGCTGGCACCCGAGCACCGCGCACGTCCACCGTGGATGCGGCAATCCTCGCCTGGTTGGCCGCGAGCCGCGCGCGCCGCTCCTCGAATCGCGACCACCGCTCGTCGTCCACGAGGCCGATCTCGCGGCCAACGGGCGTCAGACGCAGGTCGGCGTTGTCGATGCGGAGAAGCAGCCGATGCTCCGCGCGCGACGTGAACATGCGGTACGGCTCGAGGCAGCCCTTCGTTACCAGGTCGTCGATCAGCACCGCGATGTACGCGTCCTCGCGTCCGAGGATCAGCGCGTCTTTGCCGCGGACGGCACGGGCCGCGTTGATGCCCGCGATTAGTCCCTGCGCCGCCGCCTCCTCGTATCCCGACGTGCCGTTGATCTGCCCCGCGAGAAAGAGTCCGCGCACGTGTTTCGTCTCGAGCGAGCGATGGAGCTCCGTCGGCTGGATGAAGTCGTACTCGACGGCATAGCCGGGTCGCAGGATCTCCGCGTCCTCGAGTCCTGGCAACGCGTGGACGATCTCCGCCTGCGCCGCCGCGGGGAGGCTCATCGAATACCCGTTGACGTAGACCTCGTCGACGTCGAGGCCTTCCGGCTCCAGAAAAATCTGGTGACGATCGCGATGCGGAAAGCGCATCACCTTATCCTCGAGCGACGGACAGTAACGCGGACCAATTCCCGAAATCTGACCGTTGTAGAGCGGAGATTCAGCGATGTGGGCGCGCACCAGATCGTGCACGCGGTCCGTCGTGTGAACGATGTGGCAGGAAATCTGTGGGCGCGCGATTGCGCCTGTCAGAAACGAGAAAGGCACGATCGGCTCGTCGCCGCGCTGCTCGGCGAAGCGTGAAAAGTCGATGCTGCGACGGTGAAGCCGCGGGGGCGTGCCGGTCTTCAACCGTCCCCACGCGAAGCCGAACGACTTCAGCGAGTCGGCCAGATCCCGCGACGGCGGTTCGCCCGCGCGGCCCGACGGTCTCTGTTCGCGGCCGACATGGACGAGGCCGTTCAGGAACGTGCCGGTCGTGATCACGAGGGCATCGCACGCGATCGCGTCGCCGTCCTCCAGCGCGAGTCCGGTGACGCGCCCCTCGTTGACGAGAATCCTGCCGGCCTTCCCGATAATCCAGGAGACGCGCGGCTCCGCGTCGAGCGCCGCGCGCACCCAGGCGCCGTAACGGCGTTTGTCGGCCTGCGCGCGCGGCGACCACACGGCCGGGCCTCGGCTGCGATTGAGCAGCTTGAACTGGATGCCGGTCGCGTCGATCGCGAGACCCATCAGACCGCCCATCGCGTCGATCTCGCGGACGAGATGCCCCTTCGCGGTCCCGCCGACGGCCGGATTGCATGGCATGTGCGCGACGGTGTCGTTCGAGAGCGTGCAGATGGCGACGTCGAGTCCCATCCGCGCCGCCGCCCGCGCGGCTTCGACGCCCGCGTGCCCCGCCCCGATCACGACGATCTCGTGATGCCGCATGTAAATACGTAATGCCTTATTTGCCGATGCAGAACCGCTCGAAGATCGTCCTCAGCACATCGTCGGGCGTGCGGGCGCCCGTCACTTCGTCGAAGGCCGCTCGGGCCTCGTGCAGGTCCGCGAGCAGGAATTCCTCCGACGCGCCGCCCGCCGCCGCCGCCCGCGCGCGTTCGACCGATTCCCGCGCGCGCTCGAGCAACGCTCGGTGGCGCGCGTTCGCGACCGCCGCACGATCGCGAAGAGGTTCGGCGTCGACGGCGCGCACGAGCGCGCGGCCCAGCGCCGCGCACCCCTCGCCGGTGACGGCGGACAGTTCGAGCGCATCGCATCCGAGCAACGCGGGATCCCACGCGGCGTTCAGATCGCTCTTGCTGGCGACGACGACCCGGCGTGTCGTCGCCGTCAGCTCGAGCAGGTGACGATCGTCGGCCGTCAGGGGCTGGGACCGATCCAGCAGTACGACGGCGACCTCGGCGACCGCGTGTGCCTGCCGCGCGCGTGCGATGCCCTCTTCTTCGATCGGATCCGACGCCGCTTCGCGCAGGCCCGCGGTGTCGACCAGCGTGAAGGGAATGCCGTCGATGTCCACGCGCTCCGTCAAAAGATCGCGCGTCGTTCCAGGAACGTCCGTGACGATCGCCCGCTCCGCGCCGGCGAGGCGGTTGAACAGGGTGGACTTCCCGACGTTGGGGCGGCCGACGACGACGGCCGTGCAGCCTTCACGGATCATGCGGCCACGCGCGGCGTCGACCAGCAGGTCGTCGAGGCTCGTCGCGATCCGTGCCAGCGAAGCCGCGGCTTCGTCCGGCGTGATGAAGTGGTAACCCTCGTCGGGGAAATCCAGCGACGCCTCGAGACGCGCGATCAAGTCCATCAGCGGGTCGTCGATCGCGCGGAGGCGCGCGGTCAGCGTGCCGTCGAGTTGATCGAAAGCCGCCCGCGCCTGCAGCGGCGTGACGGCGTCGATCAATTCCGCGACGGCCTCGGCCTGGACCAGATCGATCCGGCCGTTCAGATAGGCGCGCAGCGTGAACTCGCCCGGCTCCGCGAGGCGCGCGCCCGCTTGCATCGCAGCGCGCTGAATCGCCGCGAGGACGACGGGGCTTCCGTGCGCGGAAATCTCGATGACGTCGTCGCCCGTGTAGGAATGCGGCGACGGGAAGAACGTGACGACGGCCCTGTCGATCGAGGCGGCGTCAATGGACCGCACCGTCGTGAGCGTCGCGCGGCGAGGCTCGAACGCGCTGTCCCGGCGGGTCAGGCGCGACGCGATCGGCGCCGCGTCGGGCCCGCTGATCCGTACGACGCCAATTCCGCCCCGTCCCGGCGGCGTCGCGATCGCGACAATGGTGTCGTCAGTGGAGAACATCGAAGTGCTGAATGCCGAGTGCTGAATGCTGAATTGAGTCCTTGAATGTCTTCATTCAGCATTCAACATTCAAAAATCCGAATTGCCTGTGTTCGTCGCGCTAGCGGCGGACGGAAATGATCACCGTCTTCAGGAACGCGTCGCCGATGCTTTCCGACGACATCGCGGCGTCTTCCGCGACGGTCAGGTGGACCACGCGTCGGGCGTACGGGTTGAGCGGACCCATTTCCTGCGACGCGCCCGACGACCTCGCCTTGTCCATCAGGAAGCGCGCCATCTGCCGCAGCTCCGCATCCTTGCCGCGGCGGTAATCCATGCAATCGACGATGAAGCGCCGGTCGTCGGTCAGCTCGCGCTTGAACGCCGTGTTCACGATGTGCTGCAGCGCGTCGAGCGTCTCGCCTTTACGCCGGAGCAATTCCTCGCCGCCCTGGCCTTTGAGATCCACGCGCACGGCGTCGCGCTCCTCGATGACGTGCACCTCCAGCGGCAGGCCCATGGCGTCGAGCACGCCGCGCATGAATCCCGTCACGCGTTGCTGCAAATCCATTCCTCAGCTCCGATCTTTCGCCTGATCGGTGCGGCCGCCGCCGACGCGCTTGATTCGCCGCTCCGCGGGGGGACGCACCGTGCGCGGCTTCGTCGGCCCGATCAGCCTGTTGGTGATCAGCTGCTGGCCGATCCCCCACAGGTTCGTCGTCGTCCAGTAAATGACGAGCCCGCTGGGCGCCCACAGGAACATCCCGGTGAAGACGATGGGCATGATCAGCATGACGCGCTGCTGCGTCGGGTCCGTCGCGGCGGGGACCATCTTCTGCTGCACGAGCTGCGTGATGCCCATCAGAATCGGCGTCACGAACAACGGATCGGGCGCCGACAGATCGTGGATCCAGAGCGTGAACGGCGCGCCGCGCAGCTCGATCGCGACGGCGAGGAGCGAGTAGAACGCAAAGAGCACGGGGAGCGTCAGGAGCATCGGCACGCAGCCGCTCGCGGGGTTCACGCCGCGCTCGCGATACAGGTTCATCAGCTCGACGTTCATCTTCTGGCGCGCGGGATCGCTCATCTTGAGCTTCGCGTAGCGATCCTGAATCGCTTTCACTTCAGGCTGGATCTCCTGCATCTTCCGCATCGACACGACGCTCTTGTGCCGGAGCGGGAACATGGCCAGGTTGATCAGCACCGTCAGCGTGATGAGCGACCATCCGTAGTTGCCGATGTAGCCGTTGATCCACTTCAGCGCGCGCAGCAGCGGAACGACGAGCCACGAGAACATGCCGAAGTCGATCGCGCGCACGAGGTCCAGATCCACCGACGCGAGGACGTCGAAGTCCTTGGGTCCGAGAAAGAACCGCGCGTTCTGGGGCGGCGCCGCGAACCTGGCGGACCAGATGACGAAGTGCGCGCCGTCCTCGACGCCTGGGATGGGAACGTCGAGCGCCTGATACTGCAGGTGCAGGGGAGCGGACCCGACGATCACCGTCGCGAAATAGTGGTCGTCGGCGCCGGCAAACCCGAAGATGCCCTCCTCGACCGGCTGGGCGGCGATCTTGGTGGGCGCGACGCGCGTCACTTTACCGTCCCGGAAAAACAGCGGCTGCGGCGGAGGGTTATAGGAGCGCGAGTGCAGGACGACCCCGGTGCCCAACGCGGGACCCCACTCAATCGTCGGATTCACCGGCTGGCCATTGTTCGTGACGGCCGCCGACATCGTCACGACGTACGGATGCGCCGCCGAAAACGTGAACGTCTTCGCCGCGACGAGGCCGCTCGCGTCGCGGTAGTCGAACTGCAGCGTCTGCGTCCCCGTCGAGACAGTGATCGATTCGGCGCTCGGCGTGAACGTGCCGCGCCCGAGTCGCGCGCTGACACCCGCGTCGTCCGCCGCCAGCGTGAATGGACGCACCGCATCCGCCGGCACGTTGTGCGGCACCAGGTCGAGCGGTTGTCCCTGTGCGTCCGCGTACTTCTTCAGCCGCCAGCTTTTCAGCGAACCGCCGCGTGTGGAGAAGACGGCATGCACGTCGGCGCCGTCCACCACGACGTCGCGTTCCGCGTCCGCCGGCTGCCCTGTGACCGGCGCCTCGGCCGGAAGCGTGGAGCCCGCCGGCGCGGCGCTTGCCGGCTGCTGCGCCGCCGAAGGAGTGGGCTGTTGCGTGACGGCTGGCTTCGTCGCCGCCGGATTGGGCTCCGGAGGGGACGGCATCAGCGCCTGATAGACGTACAGGACCACGAACGACAGGAGGACGGCGAGCAGGACGCGCTTTTCCATCGACGTCAGACCTGTCCGCTGGCTGGCGGGACCGGATCAACGCCGGCGGCGCCAAACGGATGACACCGGCTGAGCCGACGGACAGCCAACCCGGACCCGCGAATCACGCCATGAATGCGGATGGCCTCGATCGCGTAGACAGAGCACGTCGGCTCGAACCGGCAGGCGCCGCCGACGAGCGGCGATAAGGTCAGTTGGTACAGGCGGATAGTGAGAATCGCGAGTCGCGTCATGAAATTGACGAGCGGACGATGCGGCCGAGCGAGCCCTCGAAATCCTTGACCAGCTCGTCGAACGCCACCTCCGTCATCCCGGCTCGTGGAATGACGACGATGTCGGCCCGGGAAGACCGGGGATGAGATGACGAGTCGGTGTAGCGCCTGAACATCTCTCGAATCAACCGTTTTGCTCGATTCCTCGTGACCGCCCCCCCGATTTTCCGAGATGCGACGATTCCGAGGCGATCACTGGGTCCGCCGTTCGGCGCCGCCACCAGGGTGAAGTACCGGCCGTGGACGCGGCGTCCCTGGTCGAACACATGCTGAAACTCGTCCCGCCGTCGGATGCGGCGGAGCGGCGGCAGTCGGTGGGACGGCATGCTGACGCGGGGCCGCGCCCTTGCTGATGGGGGCCTACCGCGACGTCGAGACGGTCAGCCGCTTGCGTCCCTTGGCCCGGCGGCGCTTCAACACGAGGCGGCCGTTCTTCGTGCTCATCCGGACAAGAAAGCCGTGCGTGCGCTTGCGGCGGCGCCGATTCGGCTGGAACGTGCGCTTCATGATTGCTGACCCCTGTAGACGAAAACGGGTGGACGGAGAAACTGAAATAGTAGCGAACCGGCGAGCGGAGTGTCAACGCAAGGGCCGTCTATGTTACAGTCCGTCTCCCCGCGTTTCGAGATGCCCCTCCCCAGGTCGCCCCGAACTGGGTCGAGGGGCGAGGTCCATAGGGGCTCCCCCCGAAGTTTTCCACAGTTGTGGAAAAAAATGTGGAAAAGCCCGGGTTTTTACCGGGCCCCACGCGGGCGTTCCAGATGTGTAGCGGCTTTCCGCGGGGCGAAGGGCGGGCGCGGTCCATTTTCCGGGGCCGATCCCGCGATCGCGCAGCGGCACGCTCGCATTCGCACGGTGTCCGGCAGGCGAAAGTCCGCGGCTCGGCCAGGTAGCGTGAACGTGAATATGACCGGCAGCAACGTCTGGGAACAGGTCCTCTCCCGCATCGAGACCAAAGTCAACCGGCACAGCTTCTACACCTGGTTCAAACCCACGCTCTTCGTCGCGGACCGGGACGGCACCGTTCGCGTCCGCGTGCCGAATGCGCTCTTCCGCGACTGGCTGACGAAACACTACAGCGTCGTGATCGACGAAGCGCTCGTCGAGGTGCAGCGCCCCGACACCACGATCGCGTTCGTCACCGACGATGCGGGGGCGGCGCCGCCGATATCAGAGGCGCCCGCGGCGGTACCGGACGTCGAACCGGAAGAGAACGCCGAGGCCGCGGATCCACTCGGAAGCCTGAGCCCTCGCTACTCGTTCGACACATTCATCGTCGGACCGTCGAATCAGTTCGCGCATGCCGCCTGCCGCGCCGTCGCGGAAGCGCCGTCGCGTTCCTACAACCCGCTCTTCATTTACGGCGGCGTGGGACTGGGCAAGACGCATCTGATGCACGCGATCGGACATTACGTCGCAAACCATCTGAAGAGCCTGAAGCTGACGTACATCTCGTCCGAGCGGTTCATGAACGAGATGATCAACGCGGTGCGTTACGATCGCATCCTGGATTTTCGCGAGCGGTACCGCAGCGTTGACGTCCTGCTCGTGGACGACATCCAGTTCCTCGCGGGCAAGGAGGGAACGCAGACCGAGTTCTTCCACACGTTCAACGCGCTGTACGACTCGCAGAAACAAATCGTGCTCAGCAGCGACTGCCCGCCGCACGAGATTCCGCAGCTCGAAGAGCGGCTGCGATCGCGGTTCGAATGGGGCCTCATCGCCGACATCCAGGCGCCGGACCTCGAGACGAAGGTCGCGATTCTCAAGAAGAAGGCCGAAACTGAAGGGATTCCGCTCCCCGATACGGTCGCGATTTACATCGCGGGGAAAATCAAATCGAACATCCGTGAGCTCGAAGGATCTCTTATCCGTTTGATCGCTTACGCGTCGCTCACCGGCCGCGAGATCTCTCTGCCGCTTGCGCAGGACGTGCTGAGAAACGTCCTGCAGAACGATGAGAAGGCGATCACGATCGAGATCGTTCAGAAAGCCGTCGCCGACCGCTATCAGCTCAAGGTGACCGAACTGAAATCACGAAATAACTCGAAGTCGGTGGCGATGCCGCGTCAAATCGCGATGTACCTGTGCAAGGCGCTGACGCGGGCGTCGCTGCCGGAGATCGGCAAAAGTTTTGGGGGGAAGCACCACTCGACGGTGATTCATTCGATCAGAAAGGTCGAGGATCTCCGGCGACGCGACGGAGATTTCAACACGGTTATCAACAACCTGATGCAGTCGTTTCGCTGAGCCGCGTGCGGTTTTCCACATCCTTGGCGGAGGGTCGGCTGTGCACGTTTTGCGGTTTTCCGTGGGCCCGAATCCTTGCACCCAGACGCACAAAAAAACCCGCCGCGGTACCGAAGGGGGACGCACAGGTTAAATTACACATTTTGAACGAGTAATAGGCCCTTTTTCGCTTTTCAACAGCACCTCTTTCCTGTTATAATTCTTTGTTCCTGTAATCACTCCCTCCGAGGACAACATCACCATGGAACTGGTCGTCCGCAAGACCGATCTGTTGCGCGAACTGCAACTCTTTCAGGGCATCGTGGAGCGGAAGAACACCATCCCGATTCTCGCGAATGTCCTCATGGAGGCGAAGGGCGACGAGGTGAAACTGCTTGCCACAGACCTCGAGGTCGGGCTGCGGAGCAAGTGCACCGCCGCCGTGTCGAAAGGCGGCTCGCTGACCCTTCCGGCAAAGAAGCTGTACGAGATCATCAAGGCGCTTCCCGAAACCGACGTGCGGATCGAGGAAGACAAGGGAGGCGTGAAGGTCGCGGCGGATCGGTTCGACTCGCGCATGCAGACGCTGCCGCGCGAGGATTTTCCGACGCTGCCGGAAGCGACGGGGACGTATACCGCGTCGCTGCCTCGTGACGTCGTGCGCCAGATGGTCTCGAAAACGCAGTTTGCGATCACCGGGGAAGACACGCGGTATTTCCTCAACGGCGCGTTGTTCATCCTGCATCCCGACTCGATGAGCCTCGTCTCGACCGACGGCCATCGCCTGGCGCTCATCACGGTGCCGCGCGAGACCGCCAAGTCCAAGGGGAAGGCCGAAGACGAAGTGCGCGTGATTCTTCCGCGCAAAACGCTCCTCGAGCTGGGGCGGCTGCTCGCCGAAGGCGAGGGAGACATCCAGTACGAGCGCGGCGAGAACCATCTCTTTTTCGATATCGGCGGACGTTTGCTCATTTCGCGGATGATCGACGGCCAGTTTCCCGCGTTCGAGCGCGTGATCCCGAAGAGCAACGACAAGCGGATTGAATTCGACCGCGACCGGCTGACGAGCGCGGTGAAGCGCGTCGCGCTCCTGTCGAACGAACGGTCGCGCGCGGTGAAGTTCCAGATCGACAAGAGCAAGGTGGAGATTGCGTCGAGCAGTCCCGAGTTCGGCGAGGCCAAAGAAGTGCTGATGGTGGACTACGCGGCGGCCCCCGTCACCATCTGCTTCAATGCGCAGTATGTGCTCGACTTCCTCGCCGTTGTCGAAACCGATACCGTCTCGCTCGAGTTCAAGGACGAAATGAGCCAGGCGGTGATGAAGCCCATCGGCGCGGACGGGTACGACTACACGTACGTGATCATGCCGATGAGGATCTAATCGAATGGTGAATTGGTGGATTGGTGGATTAGTGAATCCACGGGCGATTCACGAATTCACAGATTCACACACTCACTGATTCTCAATTAATGAGCCAACTGAATCCGAACGAAGAACAGCGACCGGCGGGCGAGCCCGCGCCGGCCGCCGATCCTGCGGCTGCTGTGTCCGGCAACGGCGACGGCGCCGTCAACGACTACGGTGCGGACAAGATCAAAGTCCTCCAAGGGCTCGAAGCCGTCCGCAAGCGCCCCGCAATGTACATCGGCTCCACGGGTCCGCTCGGATTGCATCACCTCGTGTACGAAGTCGTCGACAACTCGGTAGACGAGGCGCTCGCGGGTTTCTGCGATCAGGTCAACGTCACCATCCACATCGACAACTCGGTCACCGTCGTCGACAACGGCCGCGGGATTCCTGTCGATCAGCACACGAGCGGAAAATCCGCGGCGGAAGTCGTCATGACCGTCCTGCACGCGGGCGGCAAGTTCGACAACGACAGCTACAAGGTGTCGGGCGGACTGCACGGCGTCGGCGTGTCGGTCGTGAACGCGCTCTCGGAGACGCTCGAACTGGAGATCTGGCGCAACGCGCAGGTATATCGCCAGACCTACGAACGCGGCAGGCCGACCGGCGAGCTGGAGATGACGGGCACGACGAAGAAGCGCGGCACCAAGGTCACGTTCAGGCCTGACGCCACCATCTTCGAGACGACGGATTTCAGCTTCGACACGCTGGCGCAGCGGTTGCGCGAGCTGGCGTTTCTCAACGCGGGCGTCACGATCACGCTCGACGACGAGCGCGCCGGGAAGGGACACAAGTTCCTGTACGAAGGGGGCATCGTCTCGTTCGTCAAGTATCTGAATCAGAACAAGGCGGCCGTCAACGAGAAGTCCATCTACATGCGCGGCGACAAGGACGGCATCGACGTCGAGATCGCGCTGCAGTGGAACGACGGCTACGCCGAGACGATTTACACGTTCGCGAACAACATCAACACGCACGAAGGGGGCACGCATCTCTCCGGCTTCCGTTCGGCGCTGACGCGAACGATCAACTACTACGCGGGGAAGAACAACCTCACGAAGGATCTGAAGGACGCCAGCATCAGCGGCGACGACATCCGCGAAGGGTTGACCGCCGTCATCAGCGTGAAGATCCCGCGGCCGCAGTTCGAGGGGCAGACGAAGACGAAGCTCGGCAACACGGAAGTCAAGGGCATCGTCGAAGCGGTCGTCAACGACAAGCTCGGCGCCTATCTCGAGGAGAACCCGACCGTCGCCAAGCGCGTCATCGCGAAGGCGGTGGATGCCGCCCGCGCGCGTGAGGCCGCGCGGAAGGCGCGCGATCTCGTCCGGCGAAAGGGGGCGCTCGACAGCAGCGCGCTTCCGGGCAAGCTCGCCGACTGTCAGGAGCGCGATCCCTCGTTGAGCGAGCTGTACATCGTCGAGGGAGAGTCCGCAGGAGGATCGGCGAAGCAGGGGCGTGATCGGCGGTTCCAGGCGATCCTGCCGATCAAAGGGAAGATCCTCAACGTCGAGAAGGCGCGCTTCGACAAGATGCTGAGCAGCGACGAGATCAAGACGATGATCGCGGCGCTCGGCTGCGGCATCGGCGCGGAGGATTTCGATCTCGCCAAGCTGCGCTACCACCGCATCATCGTCATGACGGACGCCGACGTCGACGGGTCGCACATCCGCACGTTGCTGTTGACGTTCTTCTACCGGCAGATGAAAGCGCTCGTGGACTCCGGCTATGTCTACATCGCGCAGCCGCCGCTCTTCCGCGCGAAGCGCGGCCGGAGCGAGTTCTTCATCCGCGACGAGCGCGACCTGGAGAACTGGTTGATCCGGCGCGCGGTCGAGTCGCGGTCGGTCGTGCTGCCCGGGGGCGGGGAAATGTCAGGCGTCGACCTGGAGAAGAAGCTCGAGAAGCTGATCGGGTTCCGCAAATACCTGCAGATCGTGGAGCGGCGCGGGCCGACGCGGGACGTGATCATCGCGCTGCTCGATCGCGGCGCGCGCGGAGACCGGGCATTCTTCACCGACCGCGACAAGGTACAGGCGCTCGCCGACGCCCTGAACGGCAAGACGCGAACGGCGAGCGTCCACCCGGACGAGGAGCATCAGGCGCACAGCATCGTGATCGAAGATCGGAGCGCCGGATATCCGCGGCACCATCGCGTCGATCTGGACTTCGCGACGACCAGCGAGTTCCGCGCCCTGGCGGCGAGCTACCAGGACGTCAAGGACGTCCGCGGTCCGATGATCGTGCGCACCTCGGCGTCGCACGAGCCGGAGGAACGCACCGAGGAGGCCGGCCAGGCCGGCGCGAACGAGACCGCCATCGGCGGCGCACCGCTCGACGCCGCCACGAAACTCGCCGCCGAGTCGAAGGCGCCCGACGCCGGCTCGATGTCGAAGGGCCCGGTCAAAGGCAAGGACTCGGAGGTCCGGATCGAGTCGCTCGACGACCTCGTCGAGTTCTTCATCGCCGCGGGGAAGAAGGGCATCGCGATCAACCGCTACAAGGGGCTCGGCGAGATGAACCCGGACACGCTCTGGGAAACCACGATGGACCCGGCAAAGCGCACGCTGCTGCAGATCCGGGCCGAGGATCACACGGAAGCCGACCTGATGTTCACGACGCTGATGGGCGACCAGGTGGAACCGCGGCGCAAGTTCATCGAAGACAACGCGCTGGACGTCAAGAATCTCGATATCTGACGTTGGTGAATTCACCAATTCACCAGCTCACGAATCCACCCATTCTTCATGGCCGACATCGCCGCGACCAAGATTCCCGTCAACATCGAAGACGAGATGAAGCGCTCGTACATGGATTACGCGATGAGCGTAATCATCGGGCGAGCGCTGCCCGACGTGCGCGACGGGCTCAAGCCGGCGCACCGGCGCGTGTTGTACGGCATGCGCACGATGGGGCTCGCGTCGAACCGCGCGTATCGCAAGTGCGCGAAGATCGTCGGCGAGGTCATGGGAAATTTCCACCCTCATGGCGACGCGTCGATCTACGACACGCTCGTCCGCCTCGCGCAGGACTTCAACATGCGGTACACCCTGGTTGACGGCCAGGGAAACTTCGGGTCCGTTGACGGCGATCCACCGGCGGCGATGCGGTACACCGAGGCGCGCCCGGAGCCGCTCGCCGAAGCGATGATGACGGACCTCGACAGGGAGACCGTCGACTTCGTTCCGAACTACGACGAGACCACCGAGGAGCCGACCGTTCTGCCGACGACGTTCCCGAACCTGCTGGTGAACGGGTCGGCCGGCATCGCCGTCGGGATGGCCACGAACGTGCCGCCGCACAACATGCGCGAGGTGGTCGACGGCGTGACTGCCGTGATCGAACAGCGCGGCCAGTCGAAGGAGACGCGCACGAAGGCGCTCCTCCGGGCGGTGCCCGGTCCCGATTTCCCCACAGGCGGTTTCATCGTCGGCCGCCAGGGCATCTTCCAGGCGTACACCACCGGCCGCGGCGCCATCACACTGCGCGCGAAGGCGAAGATCGAGGAATCGAGAAAAGGGGACAAGGTCTCCATCGTCGTGACCGAGATTCCGTATCAGGTGAACAAAAAGCGCCTGATCGAAAACATCGCCGACCTGGTGCGCGAGAAGACGATCGAGGGCATCTCGGACCTGCGCGACGAGTCCGATCGCGAGGGCATGCGCATCGTGGTCGAGCTGCGGCGCGGCGAAGTCCCGGAGGTCGTCCTCAACAATCTCTACAAGCACACGCAGCTGCAGACGACGTTCGGGATCATCACGCTGGCGATCATGGGCGGACGCCCGCGCGTGCTGAGTCTGCTCGAGGTCGTCGAGAGTTTCATCGAGTTCCGCCGGGAAATCGTCCGCCGGCGTACCGAGTTCGACCTGCGCAAGGCGGAGGCGCGCGCGCACATCCTCGAAGGCCTCAAGATCGCGCTCGATCATCTCGACGAAGTGATCAAGCTGATTCGAGCCTCCAAGAGCCCGTCCGAGGCGCGCGACGGGCTGATGACGCAGTTCCGGCTGACGCAGCTCCAGTCGCAGGCCATTCTCGACATGCAGCTGCAGCGGCTGACGGGTCTCGAGCGCCAGAAGATCGCCGACGAGCTGGTCCAGCTGCTGAAGACGATCGAGCGGCTGCGCGGGATTCTGTCGAGCGACGAACTCCTCACGCAGCTCGTCGTCACGGACCTGAAGGACGTGCGCGAGAAGTTTTCAGACGAGCGACGGACCCAGATCATCGACGAGAGCGGCGAGTTCCGGATCGAAGACCTGATTGCCGATGAGGACATGGCGATCACGGTCACGAATACGGGCTACATCAAGCGAACCGCCATCTCGACCTACCGGATGCAGCGCCGCGGCGGCAAGGGGCGCATCGGCATGCGCACGCGCGAAGAGGATTTCGTGAGCCACCTCTTCATCGCGTCCACCCACGCGTACATCATGATCTTCTCGGACCGCGGCCGCGCCTACTGGCTCAAGGTCCACGAGATCCCGGACGTCGGTCCAGGTGGAAAGGGCAAGGCGATCGCGAATCTCGTGCAGATGGAGGAAGGGGAACGCATTTCGGCGCTCCTCGCCGTCAAGGAATTCCCCGCAGAAGAAGGGCAGCAGTTCGTCATCATGGGGACGCGGAAGGGCATCATCAAGAAGACGGACCTGTCCGCGTTCAGGAACCCGCGCGCCGGCGGCATCATCGCCATCGGCGTCGAAGAAGGCGATTCGGTCATCGCCGTCGAGATGTCGGACGGCAAGGAACAGATCTTCCTCGGCACGCGCGACGGCATGGCGATCCGGTTCGAGGAGACGGACGTCCGCCCGATGGGGCGCACCGCATACGGCGTCCGGGGCATCAGCCTGCGGGAGGGCGACGAGGTCGTCGCGATGGAAGTCGTCCGCGAAGGGACCACGCTGCTGACCGTCGCGCAGAACGGCTACGGCAAGCGGACCGAGCTCGAGGAATACCGCCTGCAGTCGCGCGGCGGCGTCGGCATCATCAACATCCAGACGAGCGATCGCAACGGCAAGGTCGTCGGCATCGCCTACGTGCACGACGACGATCAGCTGATGCTGATCTCTCAGCAGGGCATGATCCTGCGGATGCGCGCCGGCGGCATCCGCGCGATCGGCCGCGCGACGCAGGGCGTCCGCCTCATCGAGATGGAAGCGGGGGACATGGTCGTGTCGGTGGCGAAACTGGCGGAGGACGAGGGGCCGGACGGCGACGAGGCCGACGTCAATGCCGAATGACACATGTCGAATGCCGAAAGTGTCTCTTTCGGCATTCAGCATTCGACGTTCGGCATTCTGTCAGGCGGGTTCCAGCTTCGCGTATCTGGCCAGCAACTTTTTCTGGCCGACGGTGTTGAACCGCACCGTGATCTTCAGATCGTCGTTGTGCTCTTCGACCGAGAGCACGGTTCCGATCCCGAACTGGGCATGTTTCACACGCATGCCCGGCTTCAACCGCACCGTGGACTGATCCTCGTTCTCGTACGCATACGAGGCTTCTTCCTCCCTGAACCTCGCGCCTTTCCCTTTGCGGCCGTACGGGTTGGTACGGAACTCGTAATGCGCGTGTGTGAACGTTCCCTGATAGGCGGACGTGAACGTCGGCGTAATCCGGTCCACCAGGTCCGCGGGAACCTCGTTCAGAAAGCGTGACGGTTCCGTGGACTGGTACTCGCCGAACACGCGGCGTCGCGCGGCGCTCGTCAGGACGAGGCGTCGCTGCGCGCGCGTCATGCCGACGTAGCAGAGGCGCCGCTCCTCTTCGATTTCCTCCTCGTCTTCGCTCGATCGCGAATGCGGGAACAAGCCCTCTTCCATGCCCGCGATGACGACGACCGGGAACTCCAATCCCTTCGCGGCGTGCATCGTCATCAACCAGACCTTCGCTTCGCGGTTGCCGGACTCCTCGTCCGCCTCGGACAACAGCGACAGACGGTCCACGAACCCGCCGAGCGACGCGTCTGCCTCGCGCGACTCGTACTCGCGCGCCGCCGAGACGAGCTCCATCAGGTTCTCGATCCGTTCGTTGGCCTCTTCGGTGTTTTCCTCCCGGAGATCGTTCAGATAACCCGTGCGGTCGAGCATCTTGCCGATCGCGATCGAGACCGGATCCTGCCGCGCGGTGTCGGCGAGCCCGTACACCAGCTTCGCCCAGAGCGACCGGGCCGAGCTGACCTCCGCAAGGCCGGCGGCGACGAGCGGCGGCACGTCCGCCGCGATCTGCTCCGGGTCGATTCCCTGCAGCGCGTCCATGACGCCCTTGCCGATCCCGCGCGCCGGCACGTTGATCACGCGGCGGAGGCTGACGTCGTCGTGCGGATTGATGATCAGCTTGAGGTACGCGAGCGCGTCCTTGATTTCCTTGCGCTCGTAGAACCGGACGCCGCCGATGATCTTGTACGGGATGCTCTCCCGCATCAGCGAGTCCTCAATCGCGCGCGACTGCGCGTTCGTGCGGTACAAGACGGCCACCGTCGCGTCCACGTCCTCGGACCGCGCATCTTTCACGGTCCTCATGATGAAATCCGCTTCCTCCAGCTCGTCGCCGCCGCGGAAGTACACGATCCGCGCGCCTCCCTTGCGGTCGGTCCACAGACGCTTGTCCTTCCGGTTCCGGTTCTGCTGGATGACGGCGGTCGCGGCGTCGAGGATCACCTGGCTCGACCGGTAGTTCTGCTCGAGCCGGACGATCTTGGCTTCGCCAAAGTCCTGCTCGAAGTCGAGGATGTTCCGCAGATCGGCGCCGCGCCATTTGTAAATGGACTGGTCGGGGTCCCCGACGACGGCGACGTTGCGGTGGATTTCGGCGAGCCGGCGGATGAGAAGATACTGCGGGCGGTTCGTGTCCTGATACTCGTCGACCATCACGTACCGGAACTTGCGCGCGTACCGCTCGCGCGTCTCCGCCGACGTCTCGACGAGCTCGACCGTCTTGAGCAGCAGGTCGTCGAAGTCGAGCGCGTGACAGTCGGTCAGGGCGCGCAGGTAGCGCTCGTAGATTTTGGCGATCTGTTCGTCGCGGATGTTCCACGAGCCGCGCAGCGACTCGGGCCCCTCCATCCGGTTCTTCGCCTGACTGATGCGCGCGAGCGCAACCCGCGGCGGGATGAACTTATCGTCGATCTGGAGTTCCCGCTCGGCCTGTTTCACGACGGCAACCTGGTCGGACGAGTCGTAGATCACGAAATCCCGCGACAACCCGATTTTCGGCGCCTCGCGACGAAGCAGCCGCGCGCAGAGCGCATGGAACGTGGACAACCAGATCCCGTGGCAGTCGGATCCGAGCACCGTCTCGACGCGCTCGCGCATTTCGCCCGCGGCCTTGTTCGTGAACGTGACCGCGAGCACCTCTTCCGGCCGCGCGTGCCCGCCGCCGATCAGGTACGCGATGCGATACGTGATGACGCGCGTCTTCCCCGATCCTGCGCCCGCAAGGATCAGCAGCGGCCCGTCCAGGTGCAGCACCGCCTCACGCTGTTCAGGATTCAGGTTCTGAAGGAAGTCCATGGGAGGGAGGGCTCAGTATATCGGATGACGGATGACGGATGACGGATGGCGGGTGACGAGCGAAGCTGGCAGGACAATTGATTGAGGAGAGAACATGAGCAAGAACATCAACGTCAATCCGGACCATTACAAAGCAGTCGAATCTCCAGATTTGCAGCGGCCCGACGCAACCCTGGTAGCAATTCTTGCGGTCAATTCCGACAACTCGTTGTGTGCTGCGCCGTGCGGCGGATCTCAGCAATTCCCGCACCAGCTCTGACCACCATCCCTCATCCGCCATCCACCATCGTCCGAGCGTGCTACGATCCCGCCGATGCCCGCGACACTGCTTCAGAAGGTTTGGGACGCGCACGCGGTGCGGCGGTTGCCGAACGGGCAGACGCAGCTCTTCATCGGGCTGCATCTGATTCACGAGGTGACGACGCCGCAGGCGTTCGACATGCTGCGCGCGCGCGGCGGGCGCGTCGCGTTTCCCGACCGCACCGTTGCGACGGTGGATCACATCGTTCCCACACGCGATCAGCGGCGGCCGTTCGCCGACGTCATGGCGGAAGACATGATGTCGGCGCTCGAGCGCAACTGCCGCGAGCACGGCATCCGGCTGTTCGATCTCTCGAGCGGCCATCAGGGAATCGTCCACGTGATCGGGCCGGAGCTGGGGTTGACGCAGCCAGGCATGACGATCGCCTGCGGCGACAGTCACACGTCGACGCACGGCGCCTTCGGCGCGATCGCGTTCGGCATCGGCACCTCGCAGGTGCGCGACGTGCTCGCGTCGCAGTGCCTCGCGATCGATCCGTTGAAAGTGCGCCGCATCACCGTACGCGGACGGCTGCAGCCCGGCGTGTATGCCAAGGACGTGATCCTCGAGATCATTCGTCGGCTCGGCGTCAAGGGCGGCGTCGGGCACGCGTATGAGTACGGCGGCGACACGGTGGATCGCATGTCGATGGACGAGCGGATGACGCTCTGCAACATGTCCATCGAAGGCGGCGCGCGCGTCGGCTACGTCAACCCTGATGCGACAACGTTCGCGTATCTGCGAGGACGTCAATTCGCGCCGCAGGGAGAGGCGTTCGAGGCGGCGTGCGCGTGGTGGTCGTCGATGGCGTCGGATCGCGGCGCGCCGTACGACGACGAAGTCGTGCTCGACGCGGCCGAGATCCGGCCGACGGTGACGTGGGGCATCAATCCGGGACAGTCAACGTCGATCGACGGGTCGGTGCCGTCGCCCGCCGACGTCCCCGCCGCGGATCGCGACAGCGTGGCCGAGGCGCTCGATTTCATGGGCTTCGCCGCAGGGCAGCCGTTGAAGGGCACGCGGATCGACGTCGCGTTCGTCGGATCGTGCACGAACGCGCGGTTGTCGGATCTGCGCGAGGCGGCGCGCGTCATTCGCGGACGTCACGTCGCGGCGCACGTGAAAGCGCTCGTCGTGCCCGGATCGCAGACCGTGCGGGCCGCGGCGGAGCGCGAAGGCCTCGACCGCGTGTTCGCCGACGCCGGCTTCGAGTGGCGCGGCGCCGGATGCTCGATGTGCCTCGCGATGAATCCCGATCGTCTCGAGGGGCGGCAGATCTGCGCCTCGTCCTCGAACCGCAACTTCAAGGGGCGGCAGGGCAGTCCGACCGGACGCACGCTGCTGATGAGTCCCGCGATGGTCGCCGCCGCGGCGATCGCCGGCGAGCTGGTTGACGTGCGTGAGTTCGTCGGCGCGGAGCTCGCGTATGGCCGGTAGCCGCATCCGCGAACGCTCGGGAACCGCGGTGCCGCTGCGCGGCGACAATATCGACACCGACCGGATCATCCCCGCGCGGTATCTGAAAGCCATCACGTTCGAGGGGCTCGAGGCGCACCTCTTCGAAGACGATCGGCAGCAGGCCAACGCCCGCGCGCGAGACAGTCACCCGCTCTCGAACCCGGCATACGCCGGGGCAGCGATTCTGCTCGTCGATGCAAACTTCGGCTGCGGATCGTCGCGAGAGCACGCGCCTCAGGCAATCCAGCGTCGCGGGATCCGCGCCATCGTGGGACAGTCGTTCTCGGAAATCTTCTTCGGCAACGCGGTCGCGCTCGGCCTGCCATGTGTGACGGTGCCGGAGGCGACCGCCGATGCGCTGATGCAGATCGCCGAGCGCAATCCGCGCGCGCTGTTCGCCCTCGATCTGGAGGCGCTCCGCCTCACCGTGGACGGTCAGTCATTCGAGGTCGCCCTATCGCCTGCCGCGCGGCAGTCGTTTCTCGAAGGGAGTTGGGACGCGACCGGCCTGCTCCTGGATCGATTCGATGAGGTCCGCCGCGTCGCCGAGCGCCTGCCGTACATCGCGGGCTTCTGATTCCAGCGCGCAGAGGATCTTCACCACAGAGCACACAGAGCACACAGAGATTGGTTATTCAAAAAGTCATTTCTGCCTCTGTGACCTCTGTGATCTCTGTGGTGAGATTCTTCCGCGCGCTATGACTACGCGCCGCGCGCGATGTCCAGGAAGGCCGCCGCCGCGCGGCTCAGTTCGCCGGTGCGGCGATAGACCAGCCGCACCTGCCGTATCCCGCCCAGCTCCGGCACCTTGATCGCCGCCAGATGGCCGCGCGCAATCTCGGTGACGGCACATCGTCGCGGCAACAGCGCGACGCCGACCCCCATCTCCACCGCTCGCTTGATGCCGTCCAGGCTCGGCAGTGCGATCTGAATGTTGATCGCGGTATGGCGCCGCTCGTACGCGCGCAGGACGCGCTCGCGCGTCGGCGACGGATCGTTGTGCGCGATCACCGTCTGACGTCCGACCTCTTCGAGCGTCACGCGGCGCCGCCCCGCGAGCGGATGCTTCGGGCTGGTGAGCAGGACGATGTCGTCGCCGCCGAGCGGGAGGGTCTGGACGCCTTTTTCGGCCGGCTGAAACGTGATGACGCCGAAGTCGATCGTGCGCTCGAGCACCGCCGTCGCCATCTGGCGCGACGAGACGCGTCGCACGTCCACGATCGCGTGCGGATGCGCGGCGGCGAACCGCTGGAGCAGCGGCAGCAGCGTGTGGACCGCCGCCTCGTTGGCGCCGATGATCAATCGGCCGCGGCGCAACTGCTGCAGCTCCCGCACCGCGGACTCCGCCTCGCCCGCGAGGCCGACGAGCCGCTGCGCGTAGTCCTGCAGCAACTGGCCCGCCTCGGTCAGCGAGCCGTCGCGCGACGACCGATCGAAGAGCCGCTCGCCGAGCTCGTCCTCGAGCCGTCGAATGGCCTGGCTGACGGCCGGCTGCGTGCGGTGAAGCTTGCGCGCCGCGGCCGAGAAGCTGCGCTCGGAGGCGACGACCAGGAACGCGGTCAGGTCCGCCAGCTGCACGCCCAATCATAAGCAGTCGTTATCGAATAAACAAAACTATAAATTGGACCACTGGCCCCCGCCCGTGTACTACTGGGAGACAGGAGGGACCATGTCCGGCGACCGCCTGACGATCTTCGACACGACCCTGCGCGACGGGGAGCAGGCCCCCGGCTTCTCGCTGCGGATCGACGAAAAGCTCAAGATCGCGTACCAGCTCCGGTCGCTGGGTGTAGACATCATCGAGGCGGGGTTCCCCATCGCGTCGGAGGCGGACGCCGAAGCGGTGCGCATGATCGCGACGAGCATCCGCGGCCCCGTCATCGCCGCCCTCGCGCGCTGCCACCCGCAGGACATCGAGCGCGCCGCGTGGGCGCTGTCGCCGGCGCCGCGCCGCCGCATTCACGTCTTCATCGCCACCTCGGATCTGCACCTCGAACGGAAGCTGCGGATGACCCGCGAGGCATGCCTGCGCGCGGCGATGACCGCCGTCAGGCTCGCGCGGCAATTCACCGACGACGTGCAGTTTTCGGCGGAGGATGCGACCCGCACGGATCCGGACTTCCTCTGGCGCATCGTCGAGGCGGTCATCCAGTCCGGTGCGAAGACCATCAATCTGCCCGACACCGTCGGCTATTCCACGCCCGACGAGATCGCGGCGTTCTTCCGCGGCGTCATCAGCCGCGTGCCCAGTTCCGATCAGGTGACGTTCTCCGCGCACTGCCACGATGACCTCGGCCTGGCGGTCGCCAACACGCTGGCCGCGATCGGCGCCGGCGCCCGCCAGGTCGAGTGCACCGTCAACGGCGTCGGCGAGCGCGCCGGCAACGCGTCACTCGAAGAGGTCGTGATGGCGACGCGGGTCCGCGCCGATCGCCTGCCGTTTGCCACCGGGATCAACACGCGCGAGATCTTCCCGTCGAGTCAGTTGCTCTCGGCGCTGACGGGCGAGGGCGTGCAGGCGAACAAGGCGATCGTCGGCCGCAACGCGTTCGCGCACGAAGCGGGGATTCACCAGGACGGGATGCTGAAGGATCGCCGCACCTACGAGATCATGCGGCCCGAGGAAGTCGGCGTGCCGCAGGCGACGCTCGTGCTCGGCAAGCACTCCGGCCGTCATGCGGTGCAGCGGCGCTGCGAGCAGCTTGGGTTCACCCTCGATCGGCAGACGCTGGATCGTGTCTATCGCGGCGTGATCGCGCACGCCGACCGCGAGAAAGTGGTCAGCGACGCCGACCTCGCGAAGATTGTGACGCGCGAATGCGGCATCGAGCTGCCGGCGGCCGGCGTGGCCGCCACCGTGCCGGACTTCCACGCGACGCCTGCCGAACGCGGCTACGGGCACGGCGTGTAGCGAGGTTGAACCGGCGCTAGAATCTCGCGAATGCAGGCGCGAATCGTCCTCCTTCCCGGCGACGGCGTCGGGCCCGAAGTCGTCGCGGCGGCCGCCGCCGTTCTCGAGCGCACCGGCGCTCAATTCCAGCATCGCTTCACCCTCGAACCGCACGATATCGGCGGCGCCGCGCTGCGGCGCAATCTGCCGCCGCTCCCCGACGAGACGCTGCAGGCGTGCGAGACGGCGGATGCGGTGTTGCTCGGCGCGGTCGGCGACCCCGCGTTCGACGACCGCCCGCCCGGGCAGCGGCCCGAGTCCGCGCTCCTTCAGATGCGTCGTCATCTGAAGCTCTTCGCGAATCTCCGGCCGGCGCGCGTGTGGCGTGGCCTTGATGGCGCCGGCCCGCTGAAACCCGAGGTGCTGAGCGGGACGGACATGCTCGTGGTGCGCGAGCTCACCGGCGGTTTGTACTACGGCGAGCCGCGCGGGATCGAAGCGGACGGTTCCGCCGCGTGGAACACGATGCGGTACTCGCGGATGGAGATCGAGCGGATCGCGCGCGTCGCGTTCGACGCCGCGCGGACGCGCCGCCGGCGCGTCACGTCGGTGGATAAAGCCAACGTCCTCGAAACGTCGCGGTTATGGCGGCAGGTTGTCGCTGGCGTCGCGCGCGAGTACCCGGACGTGGCGCTCGATCACATGTATGTGGACTCGTGCGCGATGAAGATTGCGCTCGCGCCGGCGGCATTCGACGTGATCCTGACCGAGAATCTGTTTGGCGACATCCTCTCGGACGAGGCGGGAGCGGTGGTGGGGTCGCTCGGGCTGCTGCCGTCCGCGAGCGTCGGCGAGGGTCCCGGCCTGTTCGAGCCGGTGCACGGATCGGCGCCGGACATTGCCGGCAGAAATATCGCGAATCCGATCGGCGCCGTTCTGTCGGCCGCGATGCTCCTGCGGCACGCGCTCAAACTCGACGACGAGGCGGCGGCGATCGAAGCCGCCGTCGCCGCTGCGCTCGACGCCGGTCATCGGACCGCGGATATCGCCGCGGGACGTTCCGCGATCGGCACGCGCGAGATGGCGTCGGCGATCGCGGACGCGGTCGTGACGGGCGCCGTCCGCCGCTAGACCGCCCCCGCCGGCGCTTACTCGACCGTCACGCTCTTCGCCAGGTTGCGCGGCTGATCGACGTCGCAGCCGCGGCGGATGGCGATGTGGTAGGCGAGGAGCTGCAGCGGAACGACCATGAGCACCGGCGTCAGGAGCGGGTGCGAGGCCGGCACCGAAATCAGGACGTCCTGTCCCGGAACGAGCAGCTCGCGGATGCCGTCGTTGCCGTCCGTCGTGACGGCGATCACCGACCCGCCGCGCGCCTTTGCCTCCTGGATGTTGCCGATCATCTTTTCGAACACGTGATCGTGAGGCGCGAGCGTGACGATGGGCATGCGCTCGTCGATGAGCGCGATCGGCCCATGCTTCATCTCACCGGCCGGATACCCCTCGGCGTGAATGTAGGAAATCTCCTTCAGCTTCAGCGCGCCCTCGAGCGCGATCGGGTAATTGATCCCGCGCCCGAGATACAGGAAGTCGCTCCGCTGGTAGAAACGGCGCGCGACCTCCTCGATCTGCTGATCGCATTTGAGTGTCTGCTCGAGCAGCAGCGGGAGCTGCGTCAGCGCGTCGAGATGAGGTTTCGCATCCTCGGGCTTGAGCACGCCGCGGATCTGTCCGAGATACAGCGCGAACAACTGCAGCGCGACGAGCTGTGACGTGAACGCTTTCGTGGACGCGACGCCGATTTCCGGGCCGGCATGCGTGTACACCGTGCCTTCCGTCTCGCGCGTCGCCATGCTGCCGACGACGTTGCAGATCGAAATGCTGCGCGCCCCCTTGCGCTTCGCCTCGCGGAGCGCCGCCAGCGTATCGGCGGTTTCACCCGACTGCGTGATCACGATCGCGAGCGTGTTCTTCGAGACGATCGGATCTCGATAGCGATACTCCGACCCGTAATCGACGTCGACGTGCACGCGCGCGAGCGACTCGATCAGGAACTTGCCCACGAGCCCCGCGTGCCACGACGTGCCGCACGCGAGGATGATGACGCGCTCCACCTGACGCAGCGTCTCGTCCGGGATCTCGATCTCCTGCAGGTACACGCGGCCGGTTTCGACGGAGGCGCGGCCGAGCACCGTCTCCTTGACCGCCCAGGGCTGCTCGAAGATCTCCTTGAGCATGAAGTGCTTGTATCCGGCCTTCTCCGCCATGACCGGATCCCACGACACGCGCGTGCTGACCTTCGAGACGGCCCGGCCCGAATAGTCGGTGAATTCGACGCCTCGCGCCGTGATCACCGC
>QHWR01000078.1:0-5766 GCA_003223835.1 Acidobacteriota bacterium
GCGCCCGTCGGAACCGCGGCCCGCGTCGATCTGTTCTCGCCCCACCTCGCGGCGAGCGGCATCTACCGCCTCCGTCCGATGCTCAACGCGATGCTGGAGTCATCGCTCGATTTCGTGGAAAGCGCGGCGGGACCGGGGACCACCGCGCGCGAAACGGTCTTCACTCTGTCGCCCGGCGTGCGCGGCGGGTGGAACATCGGTGACCGTCAGATCGTCATCGGCGCGGCAGTCCCGGTGACGTTCTCGTCCGGCGACACGTCGCACGCGGTGTTCGGGTATTTTTCGTTCGAAGGACCGATCAAGGGTCTTAAGAAGAGTAAGAAGCAAACGACGTCGGCGTCTCCCAGACCTTGACCCCGACGATGTCGACGCCCAGCTCGCGCGCCTTGTCGTAAATCAGCTTCGCGATCCGCTCCACCGTCGGATTGCTCTCCAGCAGATACATCGGCTCGCCGAGCCGTTTGAGGGGCTCGACGAGCGGGTCGTCGTGCCGCAGGATCATCTTGTGATCCAGCTCGCGATCGATCCATCCCTTCACGACGCGCTTGATGTCGCTGAAGTCGGCGACCATGTTGCGCTTGTCGAGACGGTCGGTCCGCACTTCGACTTCGACGACCGCGTTGTGTCCGTGCGGATGCTTGCAGATGCCGTCGTAGTCGAGCAGCCGGTGGCCGTAACAGAAGTCGATGCGTTTGGTGACGAGATACATGCGAATTGGTGAATCGGTGAATTCGTGAGTTGGTGAATTATATGATTTCCCCATGACCGCCGTGCTGTTCTCCGCCGGGCTCGACAGTGCGGTGCTGCTCGCCGCGGCGGCGCAGCAGGAGCCCGTGGTGCCGATCTACGTCAGCGTGGGACTTGCCTGGGAGGCCGAGGAACAGGCAATGGCGGCGCGGCTGTTCGCGTCGGGCGCGTACCGCGGTCGCGTGCGTCCGCTCGTCGCCTTGCGCTTCGACATGCGTGACGTGTATCCCGCGTCGCACTGGGCGATCCTGGGCGAGCCGCCGGCATTCGACACGCCCGACGAGGACGTCTACATCGAAGGCAGCAACGTCGTGTTGATCTGCAAGGCCTCCGTGTATATGGCGCGCCACGGGCTCACGCGTCTGTTGATCGGCACGCTCGCGAACAACCCGTTCCCCGATGCGAGCGCGGCGTTCTTCGAGGCGATGGGCCGCGCGGTTTCGATGGGCCTCGGCGCGCGGATCGTCGTCGAGACGCCGTTCGCGGGATTACATAAGGTTGAGGTCGTGCGGAGAGGCTTGGAGCTCGGGGTGCCGCTCGAGTTGACGCTCTCGTGCATGCGGCCGTCGCACGGGCTGCACTGCGGCCTGTGCAGCAAATGCCGCGAACGGCGAGACGCGTTCCTGGAAGCCGGGGTCGAGGATCCGACGAAGTACGCGACGAAGCCCGCGCGATAGCGTCAACTGCTACGCAGCCGAATGCCGCCGTCGCCGGTCCGGACGCGCAGCAGTTTTCCGCCCGCTCCGATCCGTCCCCGGATGCTGTGCCGGTCAGCGTCGCCGCCCCCCTCCGTCGTCAGCTTCAGCTCGTTGCTGATCGTGCCGTCGCCGGTGTGCGCATCCAGCTCGGCGCCGAGATCAGACGGGAGATACATCGTGACGCCGCCGTCTCCGGTCGTCACCGACCAGTCGTCCGTCATCACGGTCCCCGGCTCGGCGCGAAACACGATCGAGCCGTCGCTCGTGTGGAGTTTCACGGCGCCGAGCTTTCCGGCGACGTCCACGCCGCCGTCGCCGGTCTCGAGGTCGAGCTGACCTTCGGCGCCTTCGAGCGCGATCGAGCCGTCCCCGGTATGCAGCGTGATCTCGCCCGAGACGTCCGTCGCGCGAATGGCGCCGTCGCCCGTCCTCAGTTCGATCCGTCCGCGCAGCCGCGTCGCGCGAATGGAGCCGTCGCCGCTGCGCGCGACCACGTTGCTGGCCTGCGGCATTGTCACGATGAATTTGGCCGACGGCGAAGTGCCGAACCCAAAGAAGACTCTCTCGGAGGACGGTTTCTTTACCTCCACTTCGATCCGATTGCCGTCCTGCTTCGACGAAATCTGCAACTGCGCAATCGTCTCTTCCGTCGGCCCGTGTTTCTCGATCTCGACGAGCACTTCGGGCTTGTCCCAGGACCGGATCTCGATCGCGCCATCGAACGTTGTCAACCGCACGTCCGGCGTGCCGGTGACCGTGAAGCGCTTCTCTTCGCGAACGATGTGTCCCTGTGAATCCAGGGTGACTTCACACGCGGACAGCATCACGACCGCAGGCAGAACGGCACAGGCGCGGAGTATTGCTTTCATACATAGCCATAGACGCGGTTGGGGGAGAAGGTGTTCCACCTAACGCTCGATGTCCGACCGTTCCCACGCCAGGTTGCCCGCGACCCATGTCTGAACGACTCGGAGGTCGCGATCGAGGACGACGAGATCGGCGACGGCGCCTGGCGCGATCACGCCGAATCCCTGCAGATTCAGCGCGCGGGCCGGCGTCGTCGAGCAGACGGTTGCGGCGTCGCTCAGGCTCAGGCCCATCCCCGACACGAGCCGCGCAAACGCGCGATCGAGCGTCAGCACGCTTCCCGCCAGCGTGCCGTCGTCGAGGTACGCGCCGTCGCGCACGGTGATCGGACGGCCGCCGATTGTGGTCCGCGATCCGGCCGGCAGACCCGAGCCGGCCGTGCCATCGGTGATCGCCATGATCCGCTCGGGCCGCTTCGCCGCCATCGCGACGCGAACCATCGCCGCGTGGACGTGCACGCCGTCGCACACCAGCTCGGCGACGACGTCATCCGATTCGAGGACCGCGCCCGTCAGCCCGGGCGCCCGATGCGTCGCCGGCATCATGCGATTGAAGAGATGCGTCGCCTGGCGCGCGCCCGCGCGAATGCCCTCGAGCCCCTGCTCGTAGGTCGCGCCGGAATGGCCCAGCGACACGTGATGACCGTCCGCGACGAGACAACGGATCAGATCGACCGCGCCGTCCAATTCGGGCGCGACCGTGAGGATCCCCACATCCGGCCGCGCCGCGTCGATTTCGCGCAGGATGTCGTTTCCGTCCCAGTCGGATGATGGATGGTGGATGGGGGATGACGGATCGTGGATGTCGGATGAGCGATGACCGAGGTCGGAGGACCGGGGACCGAGGGCCGACGGCGGCAGCCGTAAGCATTCCAGTGGCTGCGCGCCTTTGAACTCAGGACTGATGAAGTTGCTCTCCAGATGTGCCGGCAGCACACGGGCGCCGGCGGGCGCGCGGGTGGTGCGCGCGCGGCGGACCGCGGCGAGCATCTCCCGCAGCGCCGAGGGCGAGCAGGCAATCGACGTCGGGCAAAACGCGGTGACGCCGAACGCGGGCATCCGTCCGGCGATGTCGGCGATCGCGTCGCCGCCGTCCAGCGTGTCGCGCCCTTCGACGCCGTGCACGTGGACGTCGATGAATCCGGGAACGATGTAGTGCTGAGGAAAATCGAACTGTAGATCGCGCGCGCCGCCGGCGACGGCGCCGCCGCCGACGTCGACGATGCGGTCGCCGTCGAGCACCAGCGTACCCGACGAAACGACGCGGTCCGGTAGAACGAGGTCGGCCCCCGACAGCAGGATCATGCCGCGCCGGCGGTCGCGGCGATTCTCGCCGCGCCGATCGCGACGCCGTCGTCGCCGAGCGGCGAGAATTCGACGCGAAGCGTGTCCATCATGCCGGGCGGCACGCGCCGCGCGCACTCCTGGCGGACAGGCTCGAGCAGCAGATCGCTGGCCTTTGCGACCGACCCGGTGACGACCACCACTTCGGGATCGAGCGTCACCGCGAGATTCGCGACCGCCATTCCGATGTACTTCGCGGTGTCGCGGACGACGGAGACGGACACGCCGTCGCCGGCGCGCGCGCCGTCGAACACGTGCACCGACGTGATCGCATCGAGGTCACCGGCGCGCTCGAGCACCGCCGAGTGATCGCCCGCCTGGATCCGCCACGTCAGCCGCCGCGCGATGCCTTTGCTGCTGACCTCGGCGGCGAGGCTGCCAAACTTGCGGTAATCCTGCCGCTCGACGGGGTTGAGCGCGAGCCAGGCGGCCGCGCCCGCGTGCCCGTGCGCGCCCGTCCACGGACGGCCGTCGAGAAGAATCCCCGCGAGCACGCGATCGCCGATCTTCAGACACGCGGCGTGCCGCGCGCCGCGCGCCGCGCCAACCCACGCTTCGGCGGTGATCGCCGCCGCGCCCGCGCGGCATGCGACGATCTGCCCGGCGATCTGCGCGAGGCCCGCGGCGAGTGACGCGCCGTCAATCGACGCGACGCCGACGCACGCGATCTTCTGTCCGTTCGCGACGGTGCGGGCGGTCTCGAGGGCATCGCTGCCCTGCCCGCGCGCAATCACCCGGCCGTCGTCGCCGACGACGACAACCCGGACGATGCGATCGGCGAGGTCAACGCCCAGCGCGGTCATCGGGGTCGTCGGTTTCGCCAATGTGCCATTCGCGTTTGCGCCCCTCGAGCGGCAGCGCCGGTGCGCCCTCGATGCGGAACACCTGCTGATCCGCCGCCGCGAGCAGGCGGCACAGCCATCGCTCGTCGGGCACCGAGAACACAATCACGCCCGATCCTTCTTGCGGCGGAAATCGCCGATCGTCGAGGTAATCGTGATCGAGCGTGACGAGGGTGCGCCCGAGCTGACGCGCGAAGCGGTAGTGCTCGATGTCGCGTGCCCGGCGGAGATCGGTGTGCTCGAGGACGAAGAGCACGTCCCAGCGCAGCTTGTCGCGCATGTAGCCGACCACGCCGCTGGGAATGTTGGCGTCCGCATAGATGCGCGGTTCGCTCACGATGCGTCCGGCGTGCGGGGTCAATTCTGAAGAGAGTGTGCCCAATGCCGTTGAACGTTGCCGGATGACGGATGACGGTTGACGGATGACGAAGCCGGTCACCGGTGACGATCGATCTCCGCCGGCTCCTCTTCCGGCGTGCCCTTACCGGCGGCGCGCGCCTGGCGCTGCAGATCGGCGACGAGCGCGTCGCGCTTGTGCACGAGTTCGCGGCGCGTGCGCCGGTTGTGCTCCGACCCGATGGCGTATTCGCAGAACAGCGGAAACGCGATCGTCGAATCGCAGTACGCGACGGCGGTGTCCGGCAGCACGCCCGGATTCACTTTTCCCCAGCTCACCGCTTCCGCCGGCGTCGCGCCCGAGAGGCCGCCCCACACCGCCTGGTCGGTCGTGATCTGGATGAAGAAGTCGTTGCCCCCCTTGGGAATTCCGTACACCTCCCAGAGGGTCGGCTGTCCCTGCAGATAGAAATTCTTCGGCGATCCGCCGCCGAGGATCACGCAGCCGTTGTGCTTGCCCGCCAGGATGATCGCGCACACCTCGTTGACGTCGCGGTTCGGATCGATCATCAGCGGGCCGCCGTTCATCAGCTCGTGATAGGCGATGTTCATCCCGATCGAGCTGTCTCCGGGCGACGACGTGTAGATCGGCACGCCGGCGGCGGCCGCGCGCGCGACGACGGAGTACTCGAGGCTCGCCGGGTTGCGCTCGAGGAGATCGAGGCCGAGGCGGTAGTGGAACTCCGAGGTCGCCATCGCCCCCGAGAGCTTCCTGCGGACGATGAAGTCGCGGATGTACTGGTCCGTTTCGAGGAGCACCGACGCGGGAAACAGGACGTCGTAGATGCGGATGATGCCCTGCTCGTACAACTCGACGTCGTCGAGGAACGGCGAGCCGCGGTGCAGCGTGAAATTCAGCGCGTAATGGAGGTC
>QHWR01000078.1:5788-29762 GCA_003223835.1 Acidobacteriota bacterium
TGACGCAGCCGCCGAGGCCGGCGGGCGTCAGCGCACCCGCGACCGTCAGCCCGATCGTGGTGTCGTTGGCGGGGGCGAGCATCTTGTCGGAGAAGATGTGGCACGCCTCCGACAGGCGTCCCGCGTTGAAGGCCTGAAAGCCGCCCTCGATCAGGTTGCGGACTTCCGGGCTTCCCTGTGGCCGGTAGTAGCGAATGGGACGTCCGGTCAGGTACTGGCGGGCAGTCTGGCCCGAAGCGCCGGGCGTTCGGTGGGGCACGAATGATCCTCCGCTGGAACGGGCGTTTTCGGGCCGTTCGGCCGGGCTTTAGCTTAGCAGGTTGTTGAAAAATACCAACGGCTATTGCCGCGCGGGGGTGCGCGCGGGCCCGCCAAAATCGCCAGTTTCCTCCCTCGCCCTTGACAGCCGACGGCCATCGGAGCGAAGGTTATCCGCTTCCCTAGGCGCCCAGATTTCATGCCCGACACCGGATTGACCGCGCCGTGGCTGATCGGCATCGCCGCGGCGGCGCTCGCGGCAGTCGTGTCGTGGTTTTTTTACGTCAAGGGACGGCTGGTGCCCGGTGAGCATGTCTTTCGTGCGAGCCGTCTGAGTTCCGGCAACCATTTGTTTCCAACGCAGGTCGGCGTGACGCCGACCAGCATCGTGCATTACACGCCGCGCTGGGTCGGCCGGAGCGAGCAATCGATCCATATGGCCCACGTCGCGTCGGTCCGCGTCGATACCGGGCTGCTCTTCGCCGACGTGCTCATCGAGTCGAGCGGCGGCGCCGATCCGGTGCGGTGCCATGGGCATCGCAAGCGTGACGCCACGGAGATGAAGCAGCTGATCGAAGGATTTCAGTCGTCGTACTACCGCGGCCAGACCGCCCCCGGCGCGGCGCCGCGGCCGGCGTAAACGCGACGCGAAGCCGCTCGAGGGCTCGGCCCGTGAGCTCTCCGACCGGCTGACAGGACGCCGCAAGTTGGCCCCGACGTTGCCCGAGGCCGCTCGCGAGAACGAATAATGTCGAACGTCGAGAACATCTCGGTCGCCGGACGCCGCGTCGATCCCGCGGAGGTCGAGGCGCGCTTCATCGGCCTCGTGCAGTCGCCGCTGCGCGCGGCGATCCTGCGCTTTCTGTGCGCGCGCCCGGAGGAAGCCTTCGACGTCGAGGCGCTGATGCAGACGTTCGGCCGCATGCGGCTCGACGTGGACAACTGCGTCCGCGAGCTGGTCGCGTCCGGGCTCGTGCACCGCGCCGCCGGACCCGGACAGCCGCGTTACGGCTTCGTGCAGCCCGACAACGAGGTCCTGCGCGAGCAGCTCGATCAGTTCCTCGAGCGGCGGGCGACCGTCAGCCACGAGGACCGCTCCCCCGCCGTCCAGCGGTTCCGCGAGATGATCGGCCGCGACGAGAAGATGCTCGTCATCTTCGAATGGATCCGGACCGCCGCGAAGTCGGACATCTCCGTGCTGATTCTCGGGCCGACGGGGTCGGGCAAGGAAGTCGTCGCGCGGATGATCCACGAGTTGAGCCGCCGCGGCACGCACAAGTTCCAGGCGGTCAACTGCGCGGCGCTGCCCGACACGCTGTTCGAATCGGAAATCTTCGGCTACGAGAAAGGCGCGTTCACCGGGGCGCACGATCGCAAGCCCGGCCGGCTGGAGCTCGCGAACAACGGCACGCTGTTCCTCGACGAGATCGGCGACCTGTCGATCATCGCGCAGGCCAAACTGCTGCGCGTGCTCGAGGAGCGCCGGTTCGAGCGCCTCGGCGGGAACACGTCGATCGAAGTCAACTTCCGCCTGATCTCGGCGACGAACCGTCCGCTCGATCAGTTCGTCCGGGACAGCCGCTTCCGCGAGGACCTTTATTACCGCGTCAACGCGTTTTCGATTCGCCTCCCGTCGCTGCGGGAACGCGCGATCGACATTCCGGTGCTCGCGCAGCGGTTCCTGGCGCGTTACTGCGCCGCCAACGGCCTGCCGCTCGACGGCAAGTCGTTCGCCAAAGAAGCCGTGGATCTGCTGACGCAGTATCACTGGCCGGGCAACATCCGCGAGCTGGAAAGCACGGTGTCGCGAGCGGCGTTGTCCTCGCCGGGACGCGTCATCCGGCCGGGGGACGTCGAGTTCCTCCACGCGAGCGAAACTCCCGTGGAAGCCGTGCGCGAACGCCTGCCGTCGCTGGCCGAAGCGGAGCGCGCGCACATCCTGCGGGTGCTTGAAAGCGTGCACTGGAACAAGAAACAGGCGGCTGGCATTCTTGAAATCAGCCGGGGCACGCTGTATCGGAAAATCGTCGAGTACGGGCTCGAAGGGGATACAAAATCGTCACGTAACAGAACACGGCAGTCCGAAGAATAAGCAATATTCGGTAAAAACCAGCCAAAAAGTCAGAACGGTCGCTGTGTCATGCCGAGACATGGAGCCGCGCCTGCAGGTGGCTCAGTCGTAAGAGCTTAGCCGCAAATCCCGACATGCTCTGTTCTGAAACGGGACAGCGCAGTCAAATCTGGCGGTGGCCTTCGGCAGAGACGGGGAAGCTATCTCATGGTGAAGTCGCTGTCCGCACATAACTTATGGCATCGCGGCGTAATGGACGCGGTTGGGCAGACACCTTGCAGGGCTGCCGCCGTTCGACCCGGCACCCTGCGAATGTTGAAACGCTCCCTCTTCCTGCTCGCGTTGGTGGCGGCGACGGCGTCGCCCGTGGCGGCGGCCGCTCACGGCGGCGACGCGAAGCTCGATTCCGAACTGCGCTACCGCGCCCACACCCCGCGCGGTCGATCGCGCGTCATCATCCGGCTGGCGGCAGGCGTCTCGGCCGACTCCGCAATTCGTGCGCTGAGCGCGACGCTCGGACGGCGGCTCCTGAGCGTGCACGGCCAGGTCGCCGACATCCCCGACTCCGCGCTCGATGCCCTCGCCTCGCTGCCGGGAGTGACCGGCGTCAGCCTCGATCGCCCGGTCCGCGGCACCCTCGAGCGCACGGGTTCAACGATCGGCTCGACCTGGGTGCAACAGACGCTGGGAGTGGACGGATCCGGTGTCGGCGTCGCCATCCTCGACTCGGGCGTCGTCGGCTGGCACGACGACCTCGGCGCCGACCGCGTCGTCCACTTCGCGGACTTCGTGAATTTCCAGCCGTCCGCCTACGACGACTACGGCCACGGCACGCACGTGGCGGGGATCATCGCCGGCAACGGCTACGACTCGAACGGCGCGCGGCGCGGCATCGCGCCCGGCGCGTCGCTCGTCGTGCTGAAAGTGCTCGACGGGTCCGGCCTGGGCTACATCAGCAACGTGATCGCGGCGATCGACTATGCGATCGCGAACAAGGAGACGTACCACATCCGCGTGATGAACCTGTCGGTCGCCGCGGGGGTCTACGAGTCGTACAACAGCGATCCGCTGACGCTCGCCGCCAAGCGCGCGGTTGACGCGGGCATCGTCGTCGTGTCCGCGGCGGGCAACCTGGGACGCAATCGGCTCGGTCAGACGCAGTACGGCGGTGTCGGCGCTCCCGGCAACGCGCCGTGGGTGCTGACCGTGGGCGCGTCGAGCCACATGGGCACGACGGATCGCGGCGACGACACCGTCGCGGCGTTCAGCTCGCGCGGTCCGACCGCGATCGACTTCAAGGCGAAACCGGATCTCGTCGCGCCCGGCGTCGGCATCGAATCGCTGACCGACGCAGGGACGCTGCTCTATCAGTCGAAGCCGGCTGCGCGTCTGTGGGGCACGTTGCCGACGGCGACCGAGCCGTACCTGTCATTGAGCGGCACGAGCATGGCGGCGCCCGTCGTCACGGGGACCATCGCCCTGATGCTGCAGGCCAACCCCACGCTGACGCCGAATCTCGTCAAGGCCGTCCTCGAGTACACCGCGGAGACGAGGACCGAGTACAACGCGCTCACCGAAGGCGCGGGATTTCTGAACGCGCGCGGCGCCGTCGAGCTCGCGCAGACGATGGCGTCGGGCGGATCGTCGGCGCACAGCCGCCTGGGCGATCCCGTTGTCTGGGGCGGCCGCATCATCTGGGGCAATCATCGTCTCGGCCGCGGCAAGCTGCTGCCGTCCGCTTCCGCCTGGGGGCCGGACGTCGTGTGGGGCAGCCCGAAAACGGCGACCGGTCAGAACATCGTGTGGGGCACGGTCTGCGCGACCGTCGATTGCGGCGACAACATCGTGTGGGGCACGACGCTGACGCATCCGATGCCGATCCCGTGCGACCCGACGGACTTGAACTGCACGGGCATCGGATGGGGCCCGGCGCCCGAATGCGATCCGACCGATCCGACCTGCGACAACATCGTCTGGGGGACGATCTGCGATCCGACGGATCCCACGTGCGACAACATCGTCTGGGGCACGATCTGCGATCCAATGAATCCCACGTGCGACAACATCGTCTGGGGCACGAGCACGGATCAGAACGTCGTGTGGGGCACCGACTGCGGCGGCGCCGATTGCGGCGACAACATCGTCTGGGGCACGACCGTCGTCTGCGATCCGACCGATCCGGCGTGCGACAACATCGTGTGGGGGACGTTGTGCAGTCCCACGGACCCGACCTGCGACAACATCGTCTGGGGCACGGCCACGATCGACAGCGTTCTGTGGCTGTCGGCGGCCTCGTGCGACCCGACGGATCCGACGTGCGACAACATCGTCTGGGGCACGGCAATCGTCTGCGATCCGACCGATCCCGCCTGCGACAACATCGTGTGGGGCACCGTTCGTACTTATCCGCCCGGCGCGCTCCCAAGCCTGCGGCCGTGGAGGTAGTATGACCGTCCGTCACAAGGCCGTCTGGGGCTTTTGATGAAATCGTTGCCGCTTGCCGCGCGACTCTACGTCTGCGCGGTCATCGGCTTCGGCGCCGTTCTTCTGCTGTGGTTCTTCCCGGCCCCTTCGACGGTTCGTCTGGAGCCGTTCCTCCTCCTCCTCGTTTTGTCGTCGTTGACCTCGGTGTTCAAGGTCAACCTCCCGCTCGCGCGACGGTCGTCGACGATGTCCGTGTCGTACGCCGTCGACTTCGCGTCGCTGCTGCTGCTCGGGCCGAACGAAACGATGATCGTCGCGACCGCGAGCGCTTACAGCCAGTGCACGTTCCGCATCAAGGAACGCAACCCGGTCTACCGGACGCTCTTCAGCATGGCCTGCCTCGTCGTGACGGTGCAGGCGGCGGGCGCCGTGTATCTGTGGCTCGGGGGCGTGCCCGGCGATATGAAACTCGCGGCGCTGCCCAAACCGCTCGTCGGCGCCGCGACGACGTATTTCCTGATCAACACCCTCACGATCGCCACCGCCATCGCGCTCTCGACGCGGCAGTCGATCATGAAGGTCTGGAACGAGAACTTCCTCTGGAGCGCGCCGAGCTACTTCGTGGGCGCGCTGACGGCGGCCGTGGCGACGTGGCTGGTCGGGATCTCGGGTCACTGGCTCGCGCCCCTCGCCGCGGCGCCGCTCTACCTCACGTATCGGACGTATAAGGTCTATCTCGGGCGCATCGAGGACGAGCAGCGGCACGTCCGCGAGATGGCGGATCTGCACCTCGCCACGATCGAAGCGCTCGCGCTCGCAATCGACGCGAAGGACCAGACGTCGCAGTCGCACATCCGGCGCGTTCAGTTGTACGCCGCGGCCGTCTCGCGCACGCTCGGGATGAACGAGAACGACATCCAGGGCGTCAAGACGGCGGCGCTGCTGCACGACATCGGCAAGCTCGCCGTCCCCGAACACATCCTCTCGAAGCCGGGACCGCTGACGCCGGAAGAGTTCCAGAAGATCCGCGCGCATCCAAAGGTCGGAGCCGACATCATCAGCGCGGTGCCGTTCCCGTATCCCGTCGCGCCGCTGATCCTGAGCCACCACGAACGGTGGGACGGCAAGGGCTATCCGGCGGGGCTGAAGGGTGAAGAAATCCCGCTCGGCGCGCGGATTCTCTCGGTCGTCGATTACTTCGACGCGTTGATGGCGGAGCGCCCGTATCACAAGGCGATGAACTTCGACGCGGCAATCGGCCTGCTGCAGCAGGAAGCCGGCAAAGGTCTCGACCCGGCCGTCGTCGGACGGTTCATCGAGCTGCTGCCCAGCCTTCAGGAAGAAGCGGCCAAGCTCGAGCTGGCGATGCGGAAGCCGGTCACCGACGAGGCGCCGCAAATGGGGCGTCCGGCGACCGGCCTCACGCCCGAGCCGACGAAGAAGAACGTGTTCGAGGACATCGCGCTCGCGCACCGCGAGATCTACGCGCTCTACGAGATCGCGCAGGCGATGGGCACGAGCCTCGGCGTGTCGGACACGATGGCGCTGATTTCCGCGAAGTTGAGCAACCTGGTGCCGTTCTCGTGCGCGGCGCTCTTCCTGCACGATGAGGAGACCGAGACGCTGCGCTGCCGGTTCGCGACGGGAACCGACGCCGAGGTCATCCAGCAGATCGCCGTGCACACCGGCGAGGGTCTCACCGGATGGGTCGCGCGGAATCGCCGTCCGCTCGTCAACGCGCGGCCGAGCGCGGATCTGGAAGCGGCGGGACTCTCGGCGATCCCGACGACGCTGCAGTCGGCGCTGGTATGCCCGCTGATGTTCAACGAGCGGTTCATCGGCACGCTGTCGGTCTACCACACCGACGCCGCGTTCTACCGCGACGACCACCGGCGCCTGCTCGATCGCGTCTCGGAACAGGCGGCCGCCGTCATCAACAACTCGATGCTGTTCGAGCAGACGCAGGAAGACTCGCTGACGGACCCGCTGACGGGACTTCCGAATACGCGGTTCCTCTTCATGCACCTGACGCGCGAGCTCGCGCGCGCCGAACGGCTGAAGTCCGAGGTCTCGCTGATGGTCATGGACCTCGACAACTTCAAGGACATCAACGACAACCACGGCCACCACGTCGGCGACCGCGCGCTCTGCGAGGTCGCGCGCGTCCTGCGCGCGGCGATCCGGCCGTACGACATCTGCGTTCGCTACGCGGGCGACGAGTTCATCGTCGTGCTGTCGGGCTGCGGCGCCGACGAGGCGGAGCACAAGCGCCAGGAACTCCAGAAGAGCATCGACGAGGTGTACTTCGAGGCGCGTCCGGGCAAGCGGCTGGCGCTCGGGATCAGCGTCGGAACGGCCGTCTTCCCGCAGGACGGCGAGTCGTACGAAGCGCTCCTCGCCACCGCCGACAGCCGGATGTATCAGGACAAGTCCGGACGCAAGCGCCGCACGGGACGCGACGTGAACCGCACGCACATGGTCGCGGCCGCGGCATACGCGGACCTCACCGAGATCGACATCCAACGCGCAGCCGCTGGAATAATCTAGGTTCCGGCAGAAGCGCGCGGTCCGCACCGCCTGAGAATCCGCGCCGGGCATTTCGCGTAGTATTTCGTCCGTGCTTCGGCTTCGCGTGGCCTCGCTCCGCAAGGCCACCCCCACGACACGCGTCCTTCGCCTGGCGCTCGACGGCAATTCTTTCTCGTATCGGGCCGGCCAGGCCGCGATGCTCGCGCGCGACGAGGGCGAGATGGTGCCGTATTCCATCGCGTCCGCGCCGGAAGAAACGGCCGCGAACGGCTGGCTCGAATTCCTGGTGAAAGTAGATCCGACCGCGCGTTTCGGCGCGACGGTGGACACGCTCAAGCGCGGCGCGATCGTCACAACCGACGGACCGGTCGGATCGTTCGTCTTTCCCGACGTCCCGCCGGAGCGGCGCTTCCTCTTCGTCGCGGGAGGAACCGGCATCGCGCCGCTGCGCTCCATGATTCAGCACATCGCGGCCGCGCACGTCCCGGGAACCGCCCGGCTCTTATACGCCGCCCGCGCTCGTGAGGAGTTCGCGTACGCGCCGGAGCTGCGCGCGCTCGAACGGCAGGGTCTGTTGGAATTGTGGCTGACACTCACGCGCGAGACGCCGGCAGGATGGCGTCACGGACACGGACGTCCTGGCGCGGACGTTCTTCGGCCGCTCGTCGACGATCCGGAGACGCTGTGCTTTCTGTGCGGACCGCCGGGAATGGTCGCGGAACTCTCCGAGGCGCTGATCGCGCTCGGGATTCCGAAAACGCGGATCGTGACCGAAGGATACTGAAGCGCCTGCCGGCGCAAGGCGGCTACGGCGCGATTTGCAGGTTCGACTTGACGTCCTTGACGCCGACGACGCGGCGCGCCGCGTTGATCGCCTGCTGCTCCTGCTCTTTCGATTTCACCGTACCCGACAGAATCACGACGCCCTGAAGCGTCTGCACCTTGATGCGCATGCCGTCCACGGCCGGTGCGCTGAGCAGCGCCGCCTGCACGCGCGTCGTGGTCGTCTGATCGTCTTTCGTATCCTGGACTGTTTTCGCGCACGCGCCACTGAGCGCGACGCCGAGGAGCACGGCGAGGAGTGGCTTCGCCGACATGAGCAGTCGTCAGTTTACATCCCGGTGGCGTGGAACCCCGCGTCGACCATCAGCACCTCGGCCGTAATCGCGCGTCCCGCGTCGCTCAGCAGGAACACGGCGGCGTCGGCGACCTCGGCCGTTTCGACCGTTCGTTTGAGCGGCGCACGCTCGCGATAGATCTGGAGGATGTTCGAAAAGCCGGCGATGCCGGCCGCCGCCAGCGTCTTGATGGGGCCGGCCGAAATCGCGTTGACGCGGATGTTCTTCGCTCCGAGATCCGCGGCAAGATAGCGGACGGACGCTTCGAGCGCCGCCTTGGCGACGCCCATCACGTTGTAGTTCTGGAACACACGCTGGCTCCCGAGGTACGACAACGTCAGGATCGAGCCGCCGCCGCGGCGCTCCATCAGCGGCAGGGCGCCGCGCGCGAGCGCAATCAGCGAGTACGCGCTCACGTCGAGCGAGACGCGAAAGCCGTCGCGCGTCGTCTGCACGAATGGGTTGGACAGCTCTTCGCGCGCCGCGAATGCCGCGCCGTGCACGAGGAAGTCGAGCCCGTCGAAGCGCTGTTCGATCTCCGAAAAGACGTTCGCCATCTGCGCGTCGTCGGTGACGTCGCACGGCAGGATCAGCGGCTCGCTGAGCGCCGCCGACAGCTCGCGCACGTTCTCTTCGAGCCGCTCTCCCTGATATGTGACCGCGAGCCGGGCACCGGCGTTGTGAGCCGCGTGCGCGATGGCCCAGGAAATTGACCGCTTGTTCGCGATGCCGACAATCAGCCCGCGCTTGCCGCTCAGGTCTGCCATGCCATGCGAGCTCAGTCCGCGGGGACTATCTCGATCGCTTCTTGCCGCCGCCGCCGTGGCGCTGCTGCTGCGGACCGCGGCCGAAGCCGCCCGGCGTCACGCCGCGGCCCTGACCGCGACCCTGCGGTCCGCGGCCGAAGCGCGTGTTCGCAGGCCGGCCGCCGTTCGCGCCGGGACCGGCGCCGCGCCCGCGTCCACGCGCGTCGCGGAACCCGCCTCCGCGGCTGGTGTTCTGGCGCACCGTGAACTCGGGCACCGGACGCGCGTCCTTCTGAAAGCCTTCGGGACGCGGCAGCGTCGCGCGGATCAGCGGACGATGGACGGGGCCTTCGTCGGGCGGCGGGGACGCCGGCTCCTCGTTTTGTGGCGCCGTTTCCGCGACAAGGGGAGCGCTCGCCGGCGGCTCCGCTTCTCGTTCACGCGGCTGCTGATCGTCTTCAGGTTCGTGATCTTCGTGTCGAGGTGTCATGAGGGCAGGTTCGGAAGTGATGTGGGCGGCCTCCGGCTTTCGCCGCCGTGGCGCCTTGCCGCCCTTGTAGGGGTGCTCGGCGTCGCAGGTCGTACACCGTGTTTGCTTGACGTCGTCTTCGATCATCGCCACGACGGCGTGGTTCGTCACGCGTCGTTCGCGCGGACAATAGTCGTCCAGAATGTCACCGAGACGCAGCCGGCGCTGCTCCATTCACGTTCCCCCGAATTGTGCCTGATGATGGGCTGGAAAGACCGTCCGTGCAGGTCTTCACAGTCTACCAGACCGCGGCCGCAAGCGCAACAATAGCGGCCGCAACCCTTGATTTTACGGTAACTTACGGTGTTCGTCGATCCATGCCAGCGCCGCTTCGAGCGGACGATCGCGTCCTGCCGCGAGGTCCTCGCGCGTGAGCGGCACCGGTTGATCGGGAATGACGCCGCGTCCCTCGAGCCGCGTGCCCGTCGCGGTGACGAAATCGCCGAGCGCGTGGATCAGCACGTCGCCGTTCGGAAGTCGATCGAAGAGCGCGGGCAACGCCTGTCCCATCGACGTCTGTCCGAACACGCGCGCGCGTCCGATCGACTGCATGCCGCCCGCGAAACATTCCGACGCGCTTCCCGTGAGTCCGTCCACGAGGATCGCGACGGGCCCGTGAAAGACGTCGACGCGCTGTCCCGATCCGTTCACGATGCGCGGGTTCACGGTGAACCGCAGCTGCGTGTCTCGCGTCTTCATGGTGCCGAGCGGCACGCGCTCGCCGACGAAGTGCCCGGCGATCCCCATGATCATCGCGGCGAGCCCTCCGGGATTCCCGCGAAGATCGATGACGATGCCGTCGCTCGAACGAAAACGATCGATCGCCTGCTGAAAGGGGGCGTCGACCGTGGACATCCACACGTTGAAGCCGATCACGCCGGCCTGCCCGCCGGCGGGCGTCTTCGCCGCGTCCGCCTGAACGCGGACGTACATCGTCGGCAGATGACCGACCGTCACCGGATTTCCCGGTTCGGTCCGGCGCGTCACGGTGCGCGTCACCGTCGCGCCCGACGGCTCCGCGAACGCGATCTCCACCTTCGAGTCGGCGGGTCCGCGCAGCCGCGTCAGCACTGCCCGCCAGGCCGCAAGCTGCGCGACGCGTTCGGGTGTGCGGTCGGTGATGTCCGCGAGCATCGCCGACGTCGGCGTGCCGCCGATCGCCTGCACGATCGATCCAGGCCGGACGCCCGCCGCGGCGGCGCCGCCGTGCGGATCGACGGAGGAGACGACGAGGTCGCGGCCGATCAACCGCACGTCGAAGCCGGGCTCGCCGTGGAGATCCGCATCGGCGCCCGGCGCGTCAGGCGACGATGGGATCACGGCGAAGTGCGAGAGCCCCAGCCGGCCCAGCATGTCGCGGAGGACCTCGCGTAACTCGCCGGCGGTCTTCGCGGCTTCCGCGCGCGGCCGCAGCTCCGCGCGGACTTGGTCCCAGTCGGCGCCGTTGAACGTGCGGTCGAACAGGCTGTCGCGCACGATCTGCCACGTGGCGTCGAACGTCTCGACGGCCTGCGGCGCCTGCGCGCGCACGGCGAGCGAAGGCGCGCCGGCGCACGCGAGCGCGGCCGCGAGAATCGCGCGGCGGATCACTTAATCAGCGCCTTGATCTCCGCCGGCGGATCGAACGTGCCCGGAGGAACGTTGTCGTACTCGACGGTGGAGATGGTGACGGTCTGCTCGATCGCCATCGTGCGCTGTTTGATCGTGGTCGGCATCAGCAGCTTGCCGAACTTGCGGTAATCCGTTTCGGTGCTCGTGATCGTGACGGTGCCCATCGGCGTCTCGCGCGTGTTCACGCTGCCGGCCTTCAGCCCCGTCGCGGCATCGTAGTAGTCGAAGTCTTCCGTCCCGTCCTTGCGGACGAGGCGCACCTTATAACACGGACGCCCTTCGAACGGCGCCTTCTCGACCGTGCTGATGCTCGCGAAACGCGCCGGGTCGCGCAGCTCGCCGTAGAAATCCGCGTCGAACTTCGACTGCTCCAGTTCCTTCCCCTCCTGCAGCATCGGTCCCGTCAGCGGCGACGTCGACCAGCCGTGCGAACCGTCGAAGCCGCTCGCGATCTGCCCGAGCCCCGGGATCGTGATGCGGAGCAGCGTCCGATCGGGCTTGCTGGCGCCGTAGATCTCGACCGTGCCGGCCATCCCTGACGCGGCGACCGCGAACGTCCCGGTCGCGTGCGTCGAGACGTGCGCGAGCACCGCCTCGCGTCCGCCGATCGCCTTCACGTGACGATCGATGATCTCGCGCGCGGGCGGCAGCGCGTCGGCCGCGGGCGCCTTGTCCGCAGGCGCCTGCGCGCCGAGCGGGATCGTCACGGCGACGAGCACAGCCGTCGCGAGCGCCGCGGCCGCGCGGCGCAGAGGAAGCTTCAACGACATTTGGGACTCCTGAATGCAGGCGGGGAACTGCTTGATTTTATCTCAAATCGCGGGCGCGGCGGCGCGGTCGCGCGGGCGGCGTGCTGCGGTAGGCCGCCGATGACGTGCACTTCCCTGGCGATGCTGGCGGCGCTCTTCTCCGGCGCGGGCCCGCTGTATATCGGCACCGAGCGCATGTAGAAGATGCGTGCCCGGCGCCGCGAGGATCGCATCGGCCCCCGCTATACTGGTGGGGATGCTGAAGGGATCGAAGCCCGGCATCGTCAAGAAAATCCAGCCGGTCAGCATCCACGGCCAGCTCTCGCTGGACGTGTACTTCGTCGACCCCGAAGATCCGCAGGGGCAGGTCAGCCTCGCCCGCGTCGGCCCCGAGACCGTGCCGAAGGGTCTCGAGGCCGGCGACCACGTCGAGCTGCACTATCTGCTTGGGGCCGTTGTACAGATTACACGTATCGCGAATCCCTAATCCCGAATCGCACATCCCGCATCGTGTATCCCCGCATCATCGGCGTCGCGCCTTCAGAAAGACGTCGATGTTGTCCGGACGCGGATTCCAGAAAACCAGGCGCGTCCGGCCGTCCGGATCCTGCGCGATGACGGCGGGGATGGACGTCGTCGTCAGGTACCAGCCCGGCGGCAGCACGACGTCGTTGCGCGGGCGACCGAAGCCGCGGTGCCACATCAACTGGCCGTTGACGAGCGCGTAGCGCGCCGGGTCCGTGTACGTCTCGGAGATCCGCAGCCGGACCGACTGTCCTTTCTTGACGGGCGCGAAGGGAATGACGACGGCGGCGGTGTCCGGGCCGACGTCTTCGCCGCCGGTGTCGATCTTTCGGCGCGCCAGCTCGTCGCCTTTCAGGATCTCGAACGTCAACGCTTCGCCCGTGTCGAGAATCTTCGCCGACGGCTCCGAGACGGTGCTGCCCGCGCGGACGACGTTCACGTACTGCTTCACGCCTTCGCGCGACTCCGTGTAGTCGTGGTAGAGCGAGAAGGCGTGGGTTTCAGGTTCCTTCAGGAAGTACACGATCTCGCGATCCTGGATCGCGCGTTCGGTGACGCGGATCTCGTTCATCGGACGTTCCGGAGCCGGCGCGGCGGCCGGCGCTCCCGTGCCACGCGCGGCGTTTCCGCCGGCATCCGCCGCAGCAGGCGCCGGCGGACGTCCCGCGAGCGGTCTGGCTTTGACGATGAGCGGCGCCTCGCCCGGGTAGGCGTTCATGAAGCTGACCGCGATGCGGCCGTCCGGCTCCTCAATCGCCTGCACCGGGATGTTGCACGAGAGCAGCTCGTAGGCCGCGGGGAGGACGACGGCGTTGCGTTTGATGCCGAGAGGCCGATTGAAGACGACCGCGTCGCCTTCGCGATAGTAGCTTTTCGCATCTTTGTACGTCTTGAGGATGCGGATGCGCGCCTCGCCGCCGCCGTCAGGCACCGGACGCGCGAGCGTCACCTTGATGTAGTGCGTGTCCAGATCGGCGCGCGCCAGGCCAGCGTCACGCGCCTGCTGGCCGGTGATCTCTTCGAACTTCAGCGGCGCGCCGGTCATGAGGTCGATGACGGACTCGTCGCTCGCCTCGCTTCCCTTGCGGATCGGGTTGAAGAAGAACCGCGCGCCGGGCGTGACGGCGGTCACGTCGTAGAGGATTTTGAAGCTCGCCGTGTCGGGCGCGAGCAGCTCGTAGCGCGTGTATTCGTCTTCGCTGCGATTCTGCGCGAGCGCCGGGGCGCAGCTGCAGACGACGAGCAGGAGAGCGGCAATCAGCTTCATCAGCAATCCCTTCGTGCCTTCGTGTCAAGAGTGCGCTGGGCCGTGTGCCGAACGTAAGTCACGTCGAGTCCATTACGTCAGCGGACGCCCCCGTGTCTCCGGTATCCAGATCCACGCAACCGCGGCCAGGACGAACGCCGCCGAACACATCGTCAGGGCGGGGCCGAATCCGTGGGTCTGCGCGAGCGACCCGACGGCATATGGCGCGGCGGCGCTGGCGACGCGGCCGATATTGTAAGTGAACCCCTGAGCGCTGGCGCGGATCGCGGTCGGGTAGATTTCCGCCGTGACCGCGCCGAAGCCGCTGAAATACCCCGTCGCGAAAAACGCGACGAACGGTCCGAGCAGGAGCAGCACCGCCGGGACCCGGACGGATGCGTAGATGAAGAGCAGCGCCGCAGCCGTCAGCAGATACGTGATGTAGGTGCGCTTCCGCCCGAGCGCGTCGCTCACGAACCCGAACGTGATGTAACCGAACCACATGCCGATCTGCATGATGACGACGAACGCCGACATCGCGCCCGAGCCGAGGCCGATGCCGCCGCGCGACGGCGGCGCCTTGAGATAACTCGGCAGCCACAGATTGAATCCCCACCAGGCGAACAGCGTGCACGCGTTCATCAGCGTGAGCACGACCGTGAGCGGCGCGAGATGGCCGCGGAAGATCGTGCCCAGTCCCGCCGGCCGCGCCGCGCCCCCGGCGGTTGCCGTCCAGATGCGCGGCTCTCTGACCCTGCGCTGGATCCAGAGCGTGAAGAATGACGGCAGGATCCCGATGAAGAAGACGGCGCGCCAGCCGTACGCCGGCTGCACGATCCCGTTGACGAGCGCCGCGAGCGCGTAGCCGATCGCCCAGCCGCTCTGCATGAAGCCGAGCGCCTTGCCGCGGTGCTCCGCGGGCCACGTTTCCGAGACGAGCGCCGCGCCGCTCGCCCACACGCCGCCCATGCCGATCCCGAGCAGAATTCGAAAGACGACGAATTGCGTCAGCGTGACGGCGAACCCGCACGCGAACGTGAAGAGCGAGTACAGCGCGACGCTGAGCATCAGCGCGCGTGTCCGCCCGAACCGATCCGCGATCCGTCCGCATGCGACGCCGCCCGCCGCCGCCGCGACGAGCATCACGGAGCCGAGCAGTCCGCCTTCCGCGTTGGTCAGCCGGAGGTCCGACGTGACGGCGGGGAGCACGAGCGCGAAAAGCATGACGTCGCCGCGCGTCAACGTCGGCCTGGCGCCACCAGTCGAACACGCTCGAGGACCGAGGAGCGGGGATGGACGATCCAGGAGAGGCGATCACGCGCCGACCGCGCGCACGTCGACGCCGTGCTCCGGCAGCGCGGCCCGCAGACGGCGCGTCAGCTCCGGCGCGCCCGGCGTATCGCCGTGGACGCACAACGTATCCACGCGCAGCGCGATCTCGCGTCCGTCGCGCGTGAGCACGAGGCCGTCTTCGATCATGCGCCGCGCGCGCGCGACGACCGCGTCCGGGTCGTGGATGACGGCCCCGGCGATCGAGCGCGGCGTCAGCGAGCCGTCCGGCTCGTAGGCGCGATCCGCAAACCCTTCGGCGGCGAGCCGCAGGCCGGCCGCGCCTCCCGCTTCGATCAACGCCGAGGACGGCAGCGCGAACAGCACGAGCGAGCGGTCGAACGCCACGACGGCGCGCGCGATCGCGTCGGCGAGCGCCGTGTCGCGCGACGCCATGTTGTAGAGCGCGCCGTGCGCCTTGACGTGACGCAGCCGGACCCCCTCCGAGTGCGCGACGGCGGCGAGCGCGCCAATCTGATACAGCAACCCGTCTTCGACCTCGGCCGGGCTGACACGGATCTCGCGCCGGCCGAACCCCAGGAGGTCGTGGAAGCCGGGGTGCGCGCCGACGGCGACGCCCGCGCTTCTCGCAAGCCGCACCGTCGCGCGCATCACGGTCGGATCGCCGCCGTGGAACCCGCACGCGACGTTCGCGGAGGTGATGTTCGGCATCACCTCCTCGTCGGCGCCCATGCGCCACGCGCCGAACGATTCGCCCATATCGCAGTTGAGATCGATGCGCGCCGCCATGTGGCGTGGGGGAGCCTAGTGGCGCGGACGGGTGGTGTCAAGACGGATGACGGATGATGGATGGCGGATGACGGATGACGGATCGATTAGGACGCGGCGTTGCGCTTCGCGCCTTCGCCGGGGGTCGCCACCTTCGCGAGGTCCTTGCCGAAGGGGCTCGAGCTGCGGTCTTCGAGAAACACCGACAGCTCCTCTTCGAGGAGCGCGGCGGCGGCCGGACCTTCGACGGCGGCGCGCTGCGCGTAGAGGCGCCGCGCGCACTCGAGGTTGTCGGCGAGCCGGTTGCGGAGATCCTTGCCGTTGACGCCGTTGTCGACGTCGGAGGCGTACATCTGTTCCGTCTGGCTGAGAAGCGTGACCGCGTACTCGCGCAGCTCGGTCAGCGCCTTCAGCTCGGTGCTCAGCCCGGTCAGGCGGGCAATGCCATGGCGCAGCAGCAGCTCCGCGAACCGGCCGCGGACTTCGTCGGTCGCCGGCGTGCGCTCGCCGCTCCGGTCGCCCGAGTCGTCGGCGTAAATGACGCCGATCGTGTCGCCGTGCACCTGTACCGGCAACGCGAGCGCGCAGGTCGGCGTCCCGCCAAACGGCATCTGCTTCGCCTGGCTCGCGGCCGCGCCGTCCACGCTCTCGACGCACCCCGATGTCACGGCGCGCGTCAGGAGCGAATCCATGCTCAACGGAATCGCGACCTTGGCGATGTCGGTCTTCAGATCGAAGCCGACCTGGCGCTCCCCTTCGAGACGGTTGCCCTTCGGACGGAACAGCGCGACGCGTGGATACTGCGTCGCCATCCGCTCGACCATCGTCGCCAGCAGGTCGGTGACGCCCGTCGCGCCCGCGAGCGCTTCGAAGGCGTCGAGCAGTTCCTCGACCATCGAGGTGGACTCGGAGATTTGCTTTCGCAGGGTGTCGGCCTCGGCCCGCGCCGTCTGGCCGTCTTTGTTGGTCTCGACGGTATGCTGGCGCAGCTTCGTCTGCGCGGCCGTCGCTTCGTCCAGCTTGTTTTGAAGCTCGGCGCCCGCCTTCTCGACGTCGACCAGCGAACGTTCCAGCGTCTCGGCGTGCGCGATGCTGGCCTTGTAGAGCGTGGTGATCGTCTTGCGCTTCTCGTCCGCCGAATGCACTTCGTTCTTGAGCGCATTGAGGCGTTCGGCGAACTTGGCCTTCTCGGCGAGTTCCGCCTCGAGCTGCCTCGCGGCGTTCGACGATTCGGCCCCGGCCGCTTCGAGCCGCCGCCGGGTTTCCTGCAGTTCCTTCTCGACCGACGCACGCGCCTGCAGTTCCTGTTTGGCCGCGGCTTCCGCCTGCTGCCGCGCGGCGTCGAACTTCTTCTGCGCCTCGCGCGCCTCGTTCACGTGCGCGGTCAGGGTCTCGACGCGTTCCCGCTGCGACTTGACCTCCGACCGCATCATCTCGGCCTGCGCGCGGACGTTGTTCAGCGCGGCGCTCAGCTCCTCGTTCTCGTGCGCCTGCGCCTTCAATTCCTTGCTGGCGGCCTCGAGCTTGGTTCGAGCATCCTCGACAACGCGCTGCACGGCCGCTTGCGCCGTGGCTTGCGCGTCCGCGCTCGCGGCCTTCGCCAGCCGGTCCACGAGATCGACGACTTCCTTGTCTGCCTGTGGGGTTCTGGCGAGCGCTTTCTCGAGGCCCTGCGTGGCCGCCTCGAGCGCCTTCTGGAACGCGCGAAGCTGCTGGAGGGAGTCCTCTGCCCGGCCGCTCAGCAGCCGGGAAATGAGGGCCGCCGTCTCGGTGGCTGCATGCTCGCGGAAATCCATCGTCGTGATCGCGTGAAAGGGCCCGACGGGTGTGCAATCCGAAAGCCGTGCCAGATCCGAGCACTTTCCTGAAAGAAATGAAGGGTTTGAGGCCGATCGCCTTACATTCCGGAATGAATTCGCACGGTTCTGTAACCCCCTCCGATCCGTCCTACATCCGCAGCGCCGCCGCGATCGTAACGATCCCGTCGAACCAGGTCCCGAGCCGCAGGTTTTCGTTCTCCTCGTGCTGGTTGTTGTCGAAATTGACGATCGGGACCAGCACCGCGGGGAAACCCAGCGCGTCGATGAACGGCGCGATCGGGACGGTGCCGCCGGCCGTGCGGATCATGACCGGAGGCTCGGCGTAGACGCGCGTGATGGCATCGACGAGCGCCCGCGCCAGCGGATTCGACGGCGACGTGCGGAACGCATTCGTATTCGTCCCGACCACGGCCAGCCGGGCGATCTTCGAATAACGCGCGCGCGTGCCGTCATCCGGCTCGCGATCGACCACGTGGAAGCCCTGCGCTTCGACGTGGGCTCTGAGCTTGGCCATCAGGTCGGCGGGCGCCGTTTCTTTCACGAGCCGGATGTCGATGGCCGCGGTCGCGCGATCCGGAATGATCGTCCGGGCCCCGGCGCCGACGTGCGCGCTCGCAAGGCCGCGGATGTTGAGCGTTGGATACTGAAACGCCTGCTGCAGTTTCGGGAACGCGCGCTCGGGCGCGGCGACGCCGAAGGTTTTCAACATGCGCGCGCTGTCATCGGGAACCGAGTCGAGCATCCGTCGTTCTTCGTCGCTCATCGGCGCAACGGCGTCGTAGAATCCCTTCACGAGGACGCGCCCGTCGTCGTCCTTCATCGACGCCAGGAGCGACGCGAGCCGCGCGGCCGGATTCGGGATCCAGTTGCCGTAGTTGCCGCTGTGGACGCCGCTCTTCGGCCCGTAGACGGTGAGGTCCACTTCCGCGATGCCGCGCGCGCCGAAGACAACGGTGGGCCGGCCGCTCGAGTGCGTCGGGCCGTCGACAATGATCATCAGGTCCGCCTTGAGACGATCGCGGTACCGTCCGATCGCCGGCACGAGACTCGGCGAGCTGGCCTCTTCTTCGCCGTCGAGGATCACCTTCACGTTCGACGTGGGCGCCAGATCAGCGGCCTTCAACGCATCGACGGCCGCGAGGATCCCGATGATCGGAGACTTGTCGTCCGACGCCGACCGCGCGTAGACGCGCCAGTCCGGTTCGACGCGCGTCAACGCGCGCGCGTTCGGGATTTCCGCGGCGCCTTCATCGAGGCGGCCGCGCCTCAGCACCGGCGTCCACGGATCGGCCTGCTTCCACGCGCGCGGATCCACCGGCTGCCCGTCGTAATGGCAATACAACAGCAGCGTGCGCGACGCGCCCGGCACCGTCAGGCTCGAGAACACCAGCGGATTGCCGTCGGTTTCGAGCAGCTCGGAGGAGAACCCCCGCCGCGCGAACAGGCCGCGCAGGTGCTCCGCGTTCTTCCGGATGTTCGAGCGATCCGCGGCGACGTTGGGGATCGCGAGCGCGTCGAGCAGCTCTCCAACGAGCTGCGGGTGATGCGAATCGATCCAGGCGCGGACCGTGGTTCGCACGTCGAACTCACCCGCGATCGCGAACGTCAGCGCTGCCGCGAACAGGCGCTTCATCGTTCCCCCCCGAGCCAATGCCGCATTGTCAGAATTCGATCAACAAGCCTGCCGACGGAATGACCGGCAGCATCGTTTCGAACAGATTCGTCGCCCGACGCGTGCGATTGTCGATCGACGGCGGCTGAAAGCGGACGTTCGATCGGTTGAGCACGTTGATCACTTCCGCGAACAGCGTGACACGCCGGCGCGACCAGTTGAACGTGCGGTTGGCCCGCAGATCCAGACGCGCGTACGCAGGCAGCCTGGTCACGTTGCGCTCGGAGCCGACGAAGTACGCGCCGTCGCGGGTTTCATAGTAGCCGGGCAGCGGAAAGTTGCTGCCGATTCTGAGCTTGCCCACGAAGCTGGCACGCGCCGACCGCCGATACACCGCGCTTGCGTTGAACGTGTGCCGCTGATCGAAGTCGCCCCAGAACGTCTCGCCGCTGACGACGTCGTGATAGCGGTTGCGGCCGTATGAATACGAAATCCAGCCTGACAGGCCATTCGCGTCGCCGCGCTGCACGAGCACTTCGACGCCGCGCGCGAACCCGTTCAATCTCGCCTCGTACGGCGACGCGCTCGACCCGCGGATCAATCGGCCGCCGGCGACGCGTGTCTCGTTGCCGGGCCGGCGCAGCATGCCGCGTTCGTCGCGATCGTAGACGCCGATGCTGATCCGCGTCGACCCGGCGAATCGCTGCTCGAACCCCGCGTCGAACTGGGTCGCGCGCTGCGGCGCGAGCGCCGGATTCCCCGAGATGCCGAGCGCCTGATCGAATTCGGGGAACTGTTGATAGACGCCGGCGGAAGCACGCAGGCGGGTCCGCGGCGTCATCCGCCATTCCGCCTGCATCCAGGGTGGCGATCGTCAACGATTCGAACGGCGTCCACCGCACGAGCGCGTACGCGCCGGCGCGCGCGCCGCCGCCGGTGTAATCGTCGATGACGGCGAACGTCTGCGGAAACGCGACGAGCCGTCGCCTGAGACGGCCGTCCTCGAGCCGTTCCAGCGATCCGCCCGCCTCAACCTGCAGCGCCTTCGCCGGAACGACGGTGACGTCGGCCCGGTACGCGTACTGACGGTCGCGGCCGCGATCCAGCTCGATCGACGTGTCGTTCAGGTTGTGAAAATGGTTGAACGCCGTCAGCACGCGCTGCGTCAGGAACGTCTTCGCGTACGTCGATCGCCATGCGGCGACGGCAACGAACGACGCATTCGTCCCGACCGCGAGGTCGGCGGTGTCGACCTCCTGGGGCGCTTCCTCGAACCGCGAGCGCCCGGCCAGCATCGTGAGCTCCACGTGATGGCGCGGCGTCACGTCGTACACCAGCTTCGCCTGCGCGTCGCTGAACCCGAAGCTGACGGATCGGCTCGTCAGGTGGTGCACGATCAAATCGAGATAACTCTGGCGTCCGGCCAGCAGCCAGGATCCCTTCCGCTCGCGGCCGAACGGACCTTCCACGATCGCCGATGCGCCCGTCCCGCTCACGTCCAGCCGGACGACGCGCCTCTCCCGCGATCCTTCGCGCAGGCGGAAATCGAGCTCGGCGCCCGTATGGCCGCCGAAGCGCTGCGCGTAGCCGCCATTGAGGAGGGCGACGTCCTCGAGCACGTCGCTGTTGATCATCGCGATCGACCCTCCGCGATCCTCGACGCCGCGGACGGTGTGCAGCAAATACGGCGTGGCAAAGCCGTCGACGGTGAAGGTGATGTGGTGAAAGTCGCTGCCCCGGACGGTGAACTCGCTGCGGAGGTCATCTCCCGTGGCGACGCCGGGCAGCACGTGGACGGCCCGAAGGGGATCGTCCGCGAGGACGCCCCGGAGGTTCTGGAGCTCCGCCGCGCCGAGCACCTGAGACGACGCGACCGGCACCGGCGGCGCGCGAAAGACGTCCGGCGTCACCGTGACGCTCTCCGAGTAGGCGCCGGTCCCCTCGATGAGCGGCACGACGAGATCTACGGGCGCGCCCGTCTGGAGGGTCACGTCCCGCTGCTCCACGGCGTAACCGACCACGGAGACGTACAGCCGGTGGGTGCCTACGCTCAGGCCGTCCAGCACGAACCGTCCGTCCCGGTCCGTCAGGACCGAACGGCCGGCATCCTGGACGACGACCAGCACTCGCTCCAGCCCGAGGTTCGTCCGGGCGTCGACGACGCGTCCGCGCAGAGTGGCGGCCGCCTGGCTGGCGTCGAGTGCAACGCCCAGCAGCAGAAAAACCAGCGGAAATCCCACACAGAAGAGCTGTACACAAAATTGTGATCGCAGCGACGAAATCCGCTGTTGAGGACGGGGGCGGATTCCCGGAAATCCTTGAGAAATCAGCAGGTACGTCCCTTGCTCAATGGGGTGGCGCAGGCGGCCTGTATATTTACGGCAGGGAGCCGTGAGTTGCTGGGGAGCCGGGTCGCCCGCAATCACCCGGGGGCATCGCGCATAGCGGTGCCCCTTTTTTTTGGCCCGCTAGACCGCAGCCCCTTCGGGGTATTGGAGCGCCAGCCTCAGCTCCTTCGTCAGCGAATCCGTCGTCGTCCCGGACCGCTTCCAGGCCCCTTCGCTCTCGAACCGCAGATCGCCGATCCGGCGGCCCCACGGGGCGATCACGCGGCCGATGGCGCGGAAGTCCGTCCGGTCCGCATGTTCCTGATCGAGGCGGCGCACGACGTCGGGGGCGACGCGGATGAAGGCACGCAGCGCCGTCGCGCTCTTGATGCTGTACTTGCGGCCGTTCCACGCGGCGCCGAAGACCTGCGCCACCTGCTTGTAGTAGTTCACGAAGAACTTCTTCGCCTCCTCGCGGAACGTGTCGCCTTTGCGGCCCGCGCCGAACGACTCGGTCGCGAACAACTTCTTCAGTTCCTGCGCGAGCGGTGCCTGCGCCACGCGTCCGCTGCCCACGCCGAGGAGCTTGATCTCGCCGAACAGCGGCGAGTCTTCGCGATCGTTCAGCGCGCGGACGATGTCGTGCGCGGCCGCGAGGTTCTCGTCGCGATAGAGCTGCCGTCCCGACAGCGAGACGAGGTGCGAGGCATTCAGGCGCGTGTGCTTCGCGTTGATCGTGACGAACATCTGCACGACGTGATCTTCGGGCAGCCGGTCGAAGATGATCGCCGGCACGGTGAACCGCTGATCGCCGAACCGATCGATGTCGGCGTGCAGCGCGAGCAGCCGGTGCTGGCCGTCAATCGCGCGGAGAATCCCTTCTCGCTCCGGCACTTTCAGGATGCCGAGCGAGGAATCCGGCTCGGCGGGCTCGAACTTGAGCGGCTCGTCGCAGGAGATGATGACGGCGCCCGGGATCGACGGCAGGTCGCGCGCCTGGCGGCACTGCTCGTAGTACTGCACCAGCTCGTCAATCTTGCGGCGAATGATCTGACGCTGATAGGCCTTCTCGCTGGACGCGATGCGGCGCTCGAGCAGATCCCAGTTCACCTTCGACGGCGGCGCGATTTTCTTGCGTCCGCCGCGCACGGGCTGCGCCTGCTCGCCGTAACTCAGGACCTCGAAGCGGACGAGCTTGTCGATGTCGTTGGCCGACAGCGACGCTTGGTAGAATTGCACGCCAAACTGCTGCATCCGGATCGCGGCGACGCTGATCATGCCGATCTTTATACATTGTTTCAGCGTTCGATGCCGAACGGGCGGCCGCCGCGGCCGAGCTTAGTCCGTAAATAGCTCGCTCGCTGAGACTTATGGTGATGCGCGGTCTCGGTGCCGCATTCGCGCAAGACCTCCGCCCGGCGGCGCGCGGTCTCCTCCGCGCTCCGCTGTTCACCGGGACCGCTCTCCTCGTGCTCGCGCTCGCGATCGGCGCGGCGACCGCTGTATTCAGCCTGGTCGATGCGGTGCTGATACGCCCGATGCCCGTGGAAGATCAGCGACGTCTGGTCGTGATCTGGTCCTCGGATCCGGAGCGCGACGTACCGCTCGTTGAAATCTCGTATCCCGACTATCTGGACATCCGGCGCGATTCGCGTGCGTTCAGCGACGTGGCGGCGCATGGAAGCGTCAACTGGACGCGCGTGCTGACCGGCGCGGGCGATCCGGTCAGCCTGCCGTTCGCCGCGGTCTCGGGTTCATTCTTTCACGTGCTCGGCGCGCAGCCCGCGCTCGGCCGGCCGTTCACGGCGTCGGACGATCTGCCTGGCGCAGTCCGCGTCGTCGTCGTCAGCCACCGTTTCTGGCAGGAGCGGTTCGGCGGCCGCGCGGATGTCCTCGGTCAGATCGTGACGCTCGATCGCCAGCCGTTCACGATCGCCGGCGTAATGGGCGCGGCGTTCGACTATCCGGCGGGTGCGCAGTGGTGGGAACCGCTCGTGCCCTACCTGCAGTCGACGGTCGCGCCTGCTTCTCTCGAGCAGCTTCGCGGCATCGCGTTTCTCTACATGGTTGCGCGGCTCGCCCCCGGTCGAACGATCGAGAGCGCGCGGCAGGACACGACGTCGCTGATTCGCGCGCTGCACGAGCGGTACGAACGCCGCCTCTTCGGGCAGGCGGTCGTCTCTCCGCTCACCGACCATGTCCTGGGAGCGACGCGGCCCGCGCTCGTCTTCGTGGCGGTGGCGATTTGTCTGGTGGTTGCCCTCGCCTGCGCGAACGTCGCGGGACTCCTGCTCGTTCGCGTCTCGGCCCGCGCGCGAGAGCTGTCCATCAGGCAAGCACTGGGCGCGCCG
>QHWR01000078.1:29794-35518 GCA_003223835.1 Acidobacteriota bacterium
GAGTGCGTGCTGCTCGGCGGCGCCGCGGCGGCCGGCGCCGCGATCGTCGCCAGATGGACCTTGAGGACGCTCGTCGCGGCGATGCCCGCAGGACTTCCCGGCGTGCGGGGCGCATCCATCGATCGTCGGGCGCTTGCCATCGGATTCGCGGCGACGCTGCTCTGCGCGATCGCTGTCAGTCTCGCGCCGCTTGCGGCCGTCGTGCGTCTCTCGAGGGGAAACGAACTGCAACGTCGGGCGGGATTCTCCGGCAACCGCGCGCAAACGCACGGCCGCCAGACGTTGATTGCCGCCGAGGTCGCCCTGACCGTCGCGCTGCTCGTGAACGCCGCACTGGCGGTGCGCAGCTTCGTCAACCTTCAAACGATGGACCTTGGCTTCACGCCTGCCAGGGCACTCGTCGTGCGTACCTCGGCGTCGGAAGCCGAGGGTCCCCTTCGCAGGCGGCTCTTCGCCCAAACCGTGGAACAGCGCTTATCGCGGTTGCCGGGCGTCGTCGCAGCAGGCGCCGCGTCGCAGTCGCCGCTCGAGCTCGGCCCGATTGGCGAGGACCTGTTCGTTCAGCGTGAAGGACAGATGCCCCTTTGCCGCCATGCGCATTCGTCTTCTTGCCGGCCGCGCGTTCACCTCGCACGACGACGCATCGTCGCCGCCGGTCGCGATGGTGTCAGCGTCCACGGCCTCGCGGCTCTGGCCGGGATCGCAAGCGGTGGGCAGGCGGATGCGACTGTTTCGCGGCGGCGGCAATCCCTGGATCACCGTTGTTGGCGTCGTCGCAAACACGAGAACGCGGCAGCTTCGAGAGACACTGCTCGACGTGTACGTCCCCGCTTCACAGACCGACACGGGCGTCCCCGCGTGGATTGTGCGGACGACGGATGATCCTTTGCGTGAGGGGGCCGCCATCCGCGCCGCGATCCGGCAGGTCGATCCGACGCGCGCCGTGGACATCTCCACACTGGAGCGCCGTGTGGAAGACGCGATGCGGCCGTGGCGATTTGCGACGCTCGTGCTGGGCGCCTTCGCCGCGCTCGCGCTCGCGCTGGCCGTCACGGGCGTCCACGGATTGCTCGCGTACAGCGTGCTCCTTCAGCAGAAGGAATTCGGGATCCGCGTCGCGCTTGGCGCGGCGCCGCGACGGATTGCCGCCATCGTCGCGCGGCGGGTCTCCCTCGTGACGATGGCGGGGATCGTCGCCGGCGTGACGCTGGCGTTCTCCGGCGGTCGGGCGATGACCGGGCTGCTGTTCGGCGTAACGCCGCTCGACGTCACGAGCCTGGCGGCCGCGGTCATCATGTTGGGAGCAGCGGTGGCGGTGGCCGCCGCGGCGCCGGCGCACCGCGCGGCATCGGCAGATCCCATCGTCGCGCTGCGCGAAACCTTGTGAAGCAGGCGATCGCAAAGCGGCGCGATTCAGCGCATTTTTGCAAACGCGTCGGCGGGGTGTGACGCCTCAGCCTCACGAATTCTGCGCGCCGTCTTTCCGCCACGATCGCGCCAGTTCGCCACGACCTGTTCCTTCATCGCCGCGCAGCCCAGCATGAAGACGCAGAACGCGCCGAGCGCGAGCCATGCGGCCGGCAGGCTCAGCGCGTGGTGCAAGGGCGTCGAGACGATGCCATAGACCATCTCGACGTGAATCCAGTAGATGAACAGCGACGATCGCCCGAGCAGGATCATCGGGCTCCAGCGGAGTCCCGCCGACGCTCGCGACTCCCACAAGCACGCGGACGCGATCGCGGTCGTCATGATCCCGGCGCGCAGGAAAAAGAACGCGGGCGAGCTGGTCCAGAAGTCCGATCGCGGATAGGGACTCGGGAGATACGACGCCGCGAACGCCGCGAACGCAAGCGATGCGCCTCCGACGCCGAACCAGAGGTTCAGACGGCTTTCCTGCTCGCGCGTCCGCGCGCGGTCGATCAGCATGCCGAGACAGGCGCCGGCGGGCACGAACGCGGCCCACGGGAACGCCGCGAAGTTCGTCAGCTCCGGAATCGGGCGGATGTACGCCTCCAGATAGTCCGGCAGCGGGTTGAGGAGCGGTGTCGCGCGCACGATCGGCGTCGCAAACACAAGGACCACGGTCGCGGACGCCAGCGCGGTCAGCCGTCCGCGAAACGTCGTGAACGCGCGCCACAACAGCGCGGTCGCGACAATGGACGGCCCCATGATGTTGAGGATGTCGACCTTCAACATCGCGCGCGGCTCGGACCGAGAGATGAGCCACGCCTGCACGCGGAAGAGAAACGCGAGGAGGAAAATCTCGACGCCCCGGCGGCCGACGGCGCGAACGGCGGCGGCATCGCCGCCGAGACGGCGCGATTTCGACTGCGCCGAGAGCGCGAGCCCGACGCCCGCGAGCAGCAGGAACAACGGCGCGCCGAAGCCCCCCAGGATCAGGGATTGGCCGAACCCGGCTCCCAGACGATCGGGCGTACGCGTCCAGCTGTCGATGACGTGCGCTTCGATCATGACGAGCACGGCCAGGCCGCGCATCCAATCGAGATAGCTACGCCGCCGTGCCGCGCTCGTCATGGGGGCGTCAGGTCCCAGCGGTCACGCTGAAGCTTGTCGTCAGCGCGATGTCCTGCCGGAGCGAATGCCACACGGAGCAGTATTTGTCGTGCGACAGCGCGATCGCGCGCTGGACGGCGGCCTCCGGAACATCGCCGGTGACGGTGAATCGCAGATCGGCGGTGAGGAGGCGGTGCGGGTCTTCGGGCGCGCGCGTCGCGGTCAGCGTGATGCCGAGGCCGCGCATCTCGTGACGTCCTTTGGCGAGGATGTGCGCGACGTCCATGCCCATGCAGGCGGCGAGCGCGAACGCGAGCGCCTGCACGGGCGACGGGCCCGCCTGCCCGGCGCTGTCCAACGTCATTTCCGTGTCGCCGGTGCGCCCGCCGAACACGAGGTCGCGCTCCCACACCAGTTGCAGGGTCAGGGGCGGCTTCATCGCCGACATTCTAGAGGGTTCTAGGGTTCTAAGGTTCTAGGCCGTCTGCGAGCGCTGCGTCTGCTCGCGTTTGAAGAGCGACGAGACGGCAAGCCAGCCGAGGGGCAGCAGCACGAGCAGGTAGGTCAGATACTGACCATAGATCCCGTCGGGACCGTACGGTTCCGTCGCGTCGTGGAGGACGGCGCTGTCGGGCAGCACGCGCGCTTCCGCCAGTTCGTGGAATCCGTAAATCATCAACTGGACGACGAACACGAAGAGGAAAATCGCGGTGACCTGGAAGAACCGCGACAGGTTCACGCGGTAGCCGTACTTCGACCAGAGATAGGCGACCAAGGCGGCGACCAGCGTCCCGCCGATCGCGCCGACGAGAATCTGCCGCGGCAGATCTCCCTGGAACAGCAAGGTGTTCATCAACACCGCTGTTTCCATCCCCTCGCGCGTGATCATGAGGACCGTAAAACCGAAGACGCCGAAAAACGCGGCCACGCCCACCTTGAGCGACGACGTCTCGAGCCGTCCTTCGATGTCGCGCTTCATGCGCTTGCCCGCGCGCCACATGTGCACCGTCAGCGATGCGACCAGCACCGCCGCGGCGAGCCCGAGCACGCCTTCCCACAGCGACTGATTCCGTGCGCGCGAAAGCAGGAGACCCGCGCCTGCGCTGAGCAGGACCGAGGTGCCGATGCCCCAATGGATCGCCGGAACGAGCGACCGCCGTCCCGTCTTCTTCAGGTAGGCGAGACTGATCGCGACAATCAGAAACGCTTCGAGCCCTTCCCGCAGTGTGATGACGAATGATTGCAGCATGTCCGAAGTAAAAGTGTAGTAACTCGAACTCGGACCAGTCAAGTCGCCTTTTACGGCCTTCTGTAAGTATAAGTACCAGCGTGGCTTATACGGTCGGGCCGGCTGGCACGGCACAGCTCTGAGTCTCGCGTTATTATCCCTGCCTATGCTTCGACCTTTGCTCGTCCTTCTGACGGTCGGCTCGATTGTCGCCGCGCCGCAGGCGCCCGCGCCGGATGAGGCGCTCCTGACGCGAGCGCGCGCGCTCCACAAACAGTCGCCGCTCATCGACGGCCATAACGACTTTCCCTGGGCGCTGCGCGAGAACAATCCGCAGCGAGACCTGGCGCTGCTCGACATCTCGCGGCCGCAGCCGTCGATCATGACGGACATCTCACGCCTGCGCGCGGGCGGCCTCGGCGCGCAGTTCTGGTCAGTTTACGTGCCGGTGGATCTGCAGGGACACGCGGCCGTCACCGCGACGATGGAACAGATCGACATCGTGTATCGCATGACGCAGAAATATCCCGAGACCTTCGAGCTGGCGAAGACGCCGGACGATGTGGATCGGATCTTCAAGCAGGGCAAGATCGCGTCGATGATCGGCATGGAAGGCGGCCATTGCATCGGCAATTCGATCGCGGCGCTGCGGATGTTCTTCCAGCTCGGCGCGCGTTACATGACGCTGACGCACTCGTCGAACACCGACTGGGCGGATTCGGCCACGGACAAACCCAAGTTCGGCGGCCTCGCGCCGTTCGGCGAAGAGGTCGTGCGCGAGATGAACCGCCTCGGCATGCTCGTCGACATCAGCCACGTCTCGCCCGACACGATGGCGGCGGTGCTCCGCGTCAGCGAGGCGCCGGTGATCTTCTCGCACTCGGACGCGCGGGCCCTCAACGATCATCCGCGCAATGTGCCCGATGCCATTCTCCAGCAGCTTCCGAAGAATGGCGGCGTGGTGATGGTCACGTTCGTCCCCGGGTTCCTCTCGCCGAAGGTCAACGCGTGGAACAAGCAGCAGGAGGCCGAGCAGAATCGCCTCAAGGGGCAGTACCCCGGCGATCCCGCCGCGGTGAAGGCCGGCGTGGACGCCTGGGCGAAGGCAAACCCCGCACCGCGCGCGACGATCGCCGACGCGGCCGATCACATCGATCACATCAAGCAGGTCGCGGGCATCGATCACATCGGCCTCGGCAGCGACTTCGACGGGATCACCCAGGTCGTGCTCGGGCTCGACGACGTGTCGAAGTATCCGGCGTTGACCGCGGAGCTGCTGCGCCGCGGCTACTCGGACGCGGACGTCAAGAAGATCACGGGACAGAACATCCTGCGGGTCTGGCGCCAGGTCGAGCAGGTTGCCAGGCGCCTGCAGGCACAGCGCGGACCGTCCACGGCGTTCTTCAAGGCAACCAATGAATGAACGATGAAGGTCCTCATCATCGCCATGGGCGACTCCACGACCGCCGGCACGCCGGGCTGGATGTCGCCCCGGGAAGCGCCGCCGAACGGACGCGGCGATGAGACGAGCCAGTACCCATACTGGCTGATGAAGGCGCACCCGCACTGGGACGTCCGCAACATGGGCGTGAACGGCGAGCGCGGCGATCAGATCCTCGAGCGCTTCGAGCAGGATGTGACCCGGCACACGCCCGCGGTGGTGGTCATCGTGGCCGGCGTGAACGACGTCTATCAGGGCCGGCCGGTCTCGCACGCGATCTCGCAGCTGAAGGCGATGTACGACCGGGCGCGCGACGCGGGGATCAGGGTTGTCGCGGGAAGCATCATCCCGTTCAACACCGCCTCTTTCGCGCAGAACGCGGCGATGCGAACGATCAATGACTGGATCGGCGAACACGTCGCGGGCGATCCGAACGCGCGGTTCGTGGACACGCGCGCCGCGGTGGCTGCGCCTGATGATCCGGATCGTCTCTCCAGCTCGCCGGACGGCCTGCATCCCGACGCGGAGGGGTATCGAAAGA
>QHWR01000279.1 GCA_003223835.1 Acidobacteriota bacterium
GGCCGGCGATGGCACGAGCCATCACCACAGCAATTTGACGCCGAGTTGCACCTGTCGCGGGTCGTACGCCGCGGTGATGGTCCCGAAGCCGCCGGAGCTGCGATTGCCGTTCGGGGGCGCGAAATTGACGCGGTTGAACAGGTTGAACGCCTCGACCCGCAGCTGCAGCTTCGTCTCCCCCGCGACCCGGACTTCCTTGACGGCGGCCAGATCGAACGTCCAGAAGTTCGGTCCGTGAACGTTGTTGCGCGGCGCGTTGCCGAACGGCTGGCTGGGATCCGTTGGAATCACGACGCACGCCTTGTTGAACCAGTTGGTAATCGATCGCTCGGCGGCCGACGCGTACGGATCGCACGTCAGGTTGGGGCGGTAGTTGTTCGCGCCGCGGAAGTCCTGCTGGATGCCGGACACGACGAACGACGCCGCCGGCGAGTACGTCAGGGTGACAGGTTCCGCGGACGTCACCGTGTTGATGCCGGCAACCTGCCAGCCGCCGGCGACGGCGTCGAGCGCGGCGGACATCCCGGATCCCCAGCGTCGATTCCGCCCGATCGGCAGCGACCACACAAAGCTCGTCGTGCTGTTGTACGGCTGGTCGTACGCCCCGGTCGCGTACTCGGCCGCAAGGTTGTCGATGTTCTGAGGACCGGGGAAGTTGCCGTTCTGGTTTTCCAGCGATTGCGCGCCGTTGTCCTTTGTCTTCGACAGGGTGAGCGAGCTGAGCACCGTCATATCCGATCGGACGCGCCACTCGTACTTCGTCTGGAACGCGTGGTAGCGCGACTGGCCGCCGTTGAAGACGTAGGTGATATCGGCGAACTGCGGGATCGGCCGGCGTGCCTGCAGCGCGATCGATCCGGCGGCATCGTTCACCGCGGCCTGGTTGTAGTTGCCGATCAACACCAGATCGTCCGCGCGATTCCCCACGTAGGCGAGATCGAGCAGCATGCCCGGCCGCAGCTCGCGCTGGATCGACGCGAACCAGCTCTGCACGCGCCCCGAATGATAGTCAGCGGGGATGTACGAGATGTTCGCGGCCAGCGGATTGAACTTCGACGAATCCGTGAGGCCCGCCGGGTATCCCTGCTCCGTCGGGCGGAAGTTCGGATCCACCGCGCTCGTCTGCGTGACGACGGCGTTGATGACCTGGGGCCCGTTGATGGGCAGGAGGTCGGCGGCGCCGGTGCGCTGATTGTGCACGTAGCTGATGCCCCACCCGCCGTGCAGCGTGGTGTTTCGCATCGGGGTGAACGCGACGCCGAGCCGCGGCCCGAAGTTGTTGCGGTCCGGCTTCACGAGCGCGCGCTCGTCGATCGATCCGTCGCGCGCGAGCACCATCTGCCGCCCGGCCGGGTCGAAATTCGACAGGACGTTGTTCGCTTCCCACAGCGGCGTCGCGTACTCGTAGCGGACGCCGAGGTTCAGCGTCAGCCGGTCGCTCGCGTGCACATCGTCCTGGAGATAGACGAAGTGCATGTTGCGGCGCATGTCAGCCACGAGCGGGTTGCTGAGCGCGTACTGCGACCGCAGGCCGAGCATGAAGTCCGCGAGGTTGTACAGGTTGTTCGCCGCGATGCCGCCAGGTCTCGAGAACTGTCCGGTGTACGAGTCGCGGCCGTACAGCGGGTTGACGTCCATGACCTCGACGTCGACGCGCTGGAATTCGTACCCGGCCTTGAGCGACTGTGGCCCGAGCAGCCACGTGTAGTTGACCTTCGGGTTCCACACGGTCGGGTACTGCCACTGCGGATTCGTCGCCTGCCGTCCGAGATCGGAGTATCCCGTAATCAACTGCGTCGGCAGGCCGCCTGCGATGCGCGGATCGGCCGGCAGGCCCGTGATGCCGAACGCCTCCAGCGCGCTCGTCGATCCGAGAGCCGGCGGGTTCTTGCCCGCTCTGGTCGTCGACCAGCCGAAGCGCGCTTCGAGCAGCGACCGATCCGTGACGGAGAACGTCGCGCCGAGCGCGACCTGCCGGTTGCGTGCGTAAATCGTTCCGTTGCCGGAGCCCCCCGACGGGAGCGGCAGCGGCGGTTGATCGGTCGTCGCGAGGTCGCGCCAGCCGTATCGGCCGAACGCGCTCACCGCGGGGTTGATTTGAAGGTCGACTTTGCCGCCCGCCTTGTTCGAGTGGTTCGTGAAGTCCTGGAGCACCGAGTAGTTGTTCGCGCTGCCCGGAAGGTTCGGGTCCGGAAGCCCGCCCAGGACTTTCTGCGCGAACCCGGTCATCGGAACCGTGGTGCCCGCCGGATAGACGACGCCGATCCGCGGATCGCGGACGTCGACCCCGAGAACGCCCTGCTTCTGCGCTGCGGTCGGGACCGTCGCGAACGCCGTCAGCTTCCGATCCTGACGGAACCCTTCGTAGTCGCCGAAGAAGAACGCGCGGTTTTTCACGATCGGCCCGCCCAGCACGCCGCCGAACTGATTCCGCCGGAGCGGCGGCTTCTCGCCGGTGATCGGCCTGAAATAGTTCGCCGCGTTGAGGGCGGTGTCGCGGAAGAATTCCCAGCCGCCCCCATGAATGCGGTTGGTCCCGCTCTTGTACGCGACGTTCACCGTCGCGCCCGCCGCGCGCCCGTACTCGGCGCTCTGGTTGTTGGTCACGACCTTGAACTCGGCGACGGCGTCCGGCGGCGGCTGCATCACCTGGTTGGAGAAGCCCTGGTTGCTGGTCCCGTACGCGTTGTTGTCGACGCCGTCGATGAGGAAGTTGTTGAACACGCTGCGCAGGCCGTTGACGTTGAACGCCCCCTCGCGAGGCGTCCCGGTGGTGCTCTTGTTGAGCGCCGACTGGCGGACGCCCGACGTGAGCAGCGCCAGCGCGGAGTACTCGCGGCCGTTCAACGGCAGCTCGCGAATCTGCGCGCCGCCGATCACCTGGCCGCGCTCGCTCTTGTCGGTGTCGATCAACGGCGAGGCGGCGGTCACCTCGACGCGTTCCGACACTTGCCCCACCGTCATCGTCAGGTCGACGCGCGGGCGTCCGCCGACTTCGACCTGCACGTTGTCCACGAGCGCCATCGACAACCCGGGCTTCTCGGCCGTGACCAGATAGAAACCCGGTTTGACCGTGACGAATTCGAACGCGCCGTCAGGCCCGCTCGTCCGTTTCAGCGCGACCCCCGTGTCGCGGTTCGACAGCGTCACCGCCGCGTCCGGCACGACCGCGCCGCTCGAATCGCGGACGGTGCCGACGACCGAGCCACTTTCGAACTGTGCGTGCGCCGGGGCCGCCGCCAGCAGCAGAATCAGCGTGCAAATCGCCGTGAATGGACGCATGGTCATCCTCGCAAGGTTGGAAGTGCAAGGTTGGTGGTGGTCGAGGATACGCTTGCGATGTAACGGGAGCAAGACCACCACGCAAAACTCCCGACAGGGCAAGCTGGTAAGATGCCGCGTCAAGCATCCTCCGCTCACCTCATGCCTGTGCTCGCGTCCGGTCTCGACTTCATCGATCTCCAGTTCCTCGGCCGTCCTTCCATCATCGCGACGGCGATTCTGCACGCCGCCGCGGGCGTCGCGCTGATCGATCCGGGTCCGGCGACGACGTTCGACACGCTGGCGGCCGCGCTCGAGCGCAAAGGAATCACCTTCGCCGATGTCCGGCAGGTGCTGCTCACGCACATTCACCTGGACCACGCCGGCGTGACGGGCGCGCTGGTCGAGCGCCACCCGCACATCCGCGTGTTCGTGCACGAACGCGGCGCACCGCACCTGATCAATCCTGCGAAGCTGCTCTCGAGCGCCGGCCGTCTGTACGGACAGGACATGGATCGTTTGTGGGGCGACGTGAGGCCGGTGCGCGCGGACCGCGTGCGGACGCTCGCCGGCGGTGAAACGTTGACGGTTGCCGGACGCGACATCCGCGTCGAGTACACGCCGGGCCATGCGTCGCATCACGTGTCGTTCCTCGACGTCGCGTCCCGCGTCGCGTTCGTCGGCGACGTCGCGGGCATTCGCCGCGGCTCGGGCACCTACGTCCTGCCGCCGACGCCGCCGCCCGACATCGACCTCGACGCATGGCGCGAGAGCGGCCGCCGCATTCTCGCCTGGGATCCGG
>QHWR01000025.1 GCA_003223835.1 Acidobacteriota bacterium
CGAGCGTCCGCGTCGGCGTGCTCGCCGCGCTGCTGCTCGGACCGGCGGCGGCGATCGGTCTCGGCGCGAGGCTGCCGGGCCTCGTCACCGGCGTGCGCGACGCGGCGGTGCTGGCCGTCTACCTCGGCGTGCTGTTCGGCGCGGCGATGGCGGGGGTGTCGCTCGCTGTCAGCTTCATCGTTCGCGCGATCTTCCGATCTCCCGCCGCGCTCGCCGGCGTTCGCGCGCGGCGGTTCGCGTTCGCCGCGGGCGCGCTCGTCACGATTGCGGCGCTCGCGTACCTGACGTTGTGGTGGCGTACGGCGAACGCCGGCTTCGGCTGGCGCGCGCCCGCCGCCACCGCGCTCGCGCTCGTGGTTGCCGTCGCGATCAGCCTGCTCCTCGGCCACGCGGTCAGGATTGCGACGCTCGGTGTCCTCGCCGCCGCCGCGCCGGCTGCCGCCGGGCCGCGCGAGGCGCGCGCGGGCGCCAGGACGAAGCGATCGACGCCGGCGTCGAGGTAGCCGAGCGCGCGAAGCCGGCGGCGCAGCTCGTCGACGTCGGGCGTCGTCACAGTCGCCTCGCGGCCACGAACGCCGACAGCTCGCGCAGACGATCGGCCCGCGCGCCGAACGGCGCGAGCGCGCGATCCGCCGTCGCGCACAGCTCGAGCGCGAGCTGCCGCGCGCCGTCCAGGCCGCTGAACGACACGAACGTCGTCTTGCGGGCGTCGGCGCGGACCGCCTTGCCCGTTTCCGCGGGGTCCCCCTCGACGTCGAGCAGATCGTCGATGATCTGAAACGCGAGGCCGAGGTTCTTCGCGTACGCCGCGAGCGCCGCGATCGCGTCCGGACCCGCGCCGGCGATCAGCGCGCCGGACGTTGCCGCGGCCACGAACAGCGCGCCGGTCTTGCCGCGATGGATGCGCTCCAGCATCTCGAAATCGATCCCGCGTTCGGTCGCGAGCAGATCGAGCGCCTGCCCGCCGATCAACCCGTCGGGGCCCACCGCGCCCGACGTCAGCGCCGCCAGCCGCCCCGCGAGCGGAGGATCGTGCGCGCGCGCCAGCGTGCCGAACGCGAGGTTGAGCAGCCCGAACGCGGCCAGGATCGCGATCGCCTCGCCGAACTCGAGATGGTTCGCGCGCCGCCCTCGCCGCAGCGGCGCGTCGTCCATCGACGGCAGGTCGTCGAGAATGAGAGACGCGGCGTGCACCAGCTCGATCGCGGCCGCCGCCGGCACCGCCCGCTCGGCGGGCGCTCCGCACAGGTCGGCGCACGACAGCGTGACGACGGCCCGGACCTGTTTCGAGGGGGCGAGAGCCGTGTAGCGCATCGCGCGTTCGACCGCGCCGTCGCGCTGCGGCAGCAGCCGTCCGAGTTCCGCCGATACGCGTTGCTGGTAGTCGCTGAAGAATCGCGGGAGCGCGCTCATCGTTTCGCATGCCCGAACACGAGCATGTATTGATAGCGCAGGAACGAAGGGCGTGCGACGAGATCGAGGCCGGCCGCGCGCGCGTCGCGGATCACGCGCTCGGGATCGACGCGGTCCTCGATCGCGGGTCCGGGACCGAAGCCGTCCTTCGAAAACTCGATGATCGCGAGCAGGCCCCCCGGTTTCAGCGCCTTGTCGATGTTGCGCAGCAGCGTGACCGGCTGCTCGAACTCGTGGTACGTCTCCACGGTCAGGACGGCGTCGAGCGCGCGCGGCGGGAGGTGTGGATCCAGCGGCGTGCCGAGCTGCGCCCGGACGTTGCGCAGCTGTTCGCGCTGCACGCGGCGCTTGATCGATTCGATCATCTCGGGCTGGATGTCTTCCGCCCACACGATGCCGTTGGGACCGACCCGGCGCGCGAGTCGAATCGCGAACCAGCCGCCGCCGGCGCCGAGGTCAGCGACCGCGCTGCCGTCGGCGATCTCGAGCGCGTCCATGATCCGGTCGGGCTGCTGCCACACTTCCCGATCCGGACCTTCGAGCTGGCCGAGATCCTGCGGCGGAAACAGACGCGTGTGCTGCGCGCGGGCGGCGGGTCCCGCGATGGTCAGCGCCGCGATCGCGAGCACGAGTGGGAGTACGGGTTTCATGTCGATCCTGGCCGGGCACGCCCGGCGACGTCATCGCCTCGGGCGAGAGGATCTCGTCGAGGCGATCGGGCGGCACCAGGCCGCGTTCGAGGACGAGGTCGCGGATCGGCCGCCCGGTCTCGACGGACAGCTTCGCGATTTCCGCCGTCGCCGCGTAGCCGATGTAGGGGCTGAGCGCGGTCGCCACCGCCGTGCTCCGGTCGAGCAGCTCGCGGCAGCGATCTTCATCCGCCTCGATGCCGCGCACGCATCGCGCTGCGAACACGCGCATCGCCTGTCGCAGAATCGCCGTCGCGTGGAGCGCGTTCCACGCGATCACCGGCATCATCACGTTCAGCTCGAGCTGGCCGGCGTCGGCCGCGGCGAGAATCGCCGCGTCGCAGCCGATCACCTGGAAGCAGACCTGGTTCACCATCTCGGGCACCGAGGGGTTCACCTTCCCCGGCATGATCGAGGATCCCGGCTGCACCGGCGGCAGCTGGATCTCGGCGATGCCCGCGCGCGGACCCATGCTCAGCAGACGCAGGTCCGACGCGACCTTGCCCACTTCGACGGCGAGCCGCCGGAGCGCGCCCGAGTACGCCAGCGCGTCCCCCATGCTCTGCGTGACACGGAACCGGTTGCGCGCCGCGTACACCGCGAGCTTCGTTTCGCGCGCGAGCGTGGAAATCGCCCGCGAGGTGAAGTCTTCCCCCGCATTAAGGCCCGTGCCGACGGCCGTCGATCCGAGATTCAACTCGTGAAGCGACGACGCGTTGGTCTCGAGCTCCGTGGCGGCGTGCGCGACGTTGGCGGCGTAGCCGCTGAACTCCTGGCCGAGCGTGATCGGCACCGCGTCCTGCAGGTGCGTGCGTCCCGTTTTCAGCACGCGGGCGAACGCGCGTGACTTGTCGCCGAGCGCGTCCGCGAGCTCGCGGGCCGCCTCGAGCAGATCCGGCAGCATCAGGAGCAGCGCCAGCCGCGTCGCCGTGGGGTAGACGTCGTTCGTCGACTGCCCCATGTTGACGTGATCGTTGGGATGGACGCGCGTGTATTCGCCGCGCGCGCCGCCGAGCAGCTCGGCCGCGCGGTTCGCCAGCACCTCATTCGTGTTCATGTTGTGCGACGTGCCGGCGCCGGCCTGATAGACGTCGACGACGAACTGATCGCGCAGCGCGCCCGCGAGGATCTCGTCCGCCGCGGCCACGATGGCGCCGGCGACGCCGCGATCCAGGCGTCCGAGCGCGCCGTTCGCGCGCGCGGCCGCGCGCTTGATCATCACGGTCGCGGTGACGATCTCCGCGGGCGACCTCAGGCCGCTGATCGGAAAGTTTTCGACGGCACGCTGGGTCTGCGCGCCGTAGTAGGCGTCGCGCGGCACGCGTACGTCGCCGAGCGGATCGCGCTCGACGCGGTATGCAGCTCGCGCGTGTTCCTGCTCGGGATCCGCGGCCGTTCGCGGCTGCGCGGCAGCGGGATTCCGCGGCGTTCTGGGGCGATTCTCCGCGCTCATGGGAACCTCTCAAATTATACTGCTCTGTATGCTGCCCTCCTTCACCGCCAGCATCGTCGAGCTGATCACCAAGACGTCGACGGATCTGCCGCCCGACGTGCGGACGGCGATGGCTGGCGCGCGCGCGACGGAAGAGCGCGCGACGCGTGCGGGGCAGGCGCTCGCGATCATCGCGCAGAATATCGATCAGGCGGCATCGTGCGACGGTCCCATCTGCCAGGACACCGGCATGCCGACGTTCGAGGTGAAGGTGCCGGTCGGCGTCAACCAGATCGATTTGCGCCGGCAGATTCGCGACGCGGTCGCGGAGGCGACGCGGCGCGGAAAACTCCGGCCGAACTCCGTTGACTCGATCACCGGCGAGAACTCCGGCGACAACCTCGGGCCGGGCACGCCGATCGTTCACTTCGAGCAATGGGAGAACGATCGCGAGATCGAGGTGAAGCTGATTCTGAAAGGCGGGGGCTGCGAGAACACGAACGCGCAGTACGCGCTGCCGGCCGAGCTCGATCACCTCGGACGAGCGGATCGCACGCTCGACGGCGTCCGCAAGTGCATCCTGCACGCGGTGTGGAAGGCGCAAGGCAAAGGCTGCAGCCCGGGCGCGGTCGGCGTGTGCATCGGCGGGGACCGCACATCGGGATATCTGCACGCGAAAGAGCAACTCTTCCGCACGCTCGATGACGTCAATCCGGATCCGCGTCTGGCCGGCATCGAACGAGCGGTGATGGACGCGGCGAATCAACTGGCGGTTGGTCCGATGGGGTTCGGCGGCAAAACGTCGCTCATCGGTTGCAAGATCGGCGCGCTCAATCGGCTTCCGGCGAGCTTCTTCGTCTCGATCGCCTACGACTGCTGGGCCTTCCGGCGGCTGGGCATGCGGCTGGACGCGAGCAGCGGCGCGATCGCGTCATGGTTGTATCGCGACGCCAACCAGCCGTCGCAGCCGATGCTCACGCCGGAGGAGGTCGCCGCCGGGTTCCCGCGGACCGGACGCGAGATCCGCATCAGCGCGCCGATCGGCGAGGAGCAGATCCTGGCGCTGAAGGTCGGCGACGTCGTGCTCGTGTCCGGCCGGATGTTCACGGGGCGCGACGCGGTGCACGCGCATCTCATGCAGCACGATCCGCCGGTCGATCTGCGCGGCGGGATCCTCTATCACTGCGGGCCGGTTGCCGTGAAGGAACCGGACGGCGATTGGACGATCACCGCCGCGGGACCGACGACGAGCATCCGCGAGGAGCCGTATCAGGCGGAGATCATCAGGCGCTACGGCGTGCGCGTCGTCATCGGCAAGGGAGGCATGGGGCTGAAGACGCTCGCGGGCCTGAAGGAATCCGGCGCGGTGTACCTCAACGCGGTCGGCGGCGCGGCGCAATTCTACGCGCGCTGCATCACGAAGGTGGACGGCGTGTCGCTGCTCGAGTTCGGCACGCCCGAAGCGATGTGGCACCTCGACGTCGTCGATTTTCCCGCGATCGTCACGATGGACGCGCACGGCAACAGCCTGCACAGGGACATCGAGCGGGCAACGGGCGAGAAGCTCGGGCAATTTGTGAATTCGTGAATTTGGTGATTTCGTGAATTGTTACGTTGCGGCATTGCGGCGCCGAGGCCGGATTGAGGCACCTTGACAACTCACCAACTCACCAACTCACCAATTTCATTTCATCGCCTCGGCGAACAGTTTCGCGAGCGTCGTGCCCGGTTCGTCCGCACGCTTCACGTGGATCCGGACCGTCCGGCGATCGTGCGCCTCGAGCGTCTGCGCGTCGCCGATCGCCTGCGCACGCTTGAGGACCGAGAACGAATACGGCGCGCCGGGGATCGGCGTGCTGGTGCGATCGTCGGCGGTGATCACGAACGCGACGACGGTGTCGGGTCCTCCCTTGTGATACTGCCCTGTGGAATGAAGGTACCGCGGTCCCACGCCGAACGTCGTCGCGACACGCGCGCGCGCGCGGATCGCTTCACGGATGTCGGCGATCGCCGCCTCCGTCGCAGGCTCCGCCGGCAGATATGAGAGGAACGCGACGTAGTCGCGCGGTTGCAGCGACTCGATTGCCGCACGCACCACCGACGCCGGCGACGCGCCCGTGAACCGCGAATAGACGGCCACGTCGCGATCGGCGGCGGCAGGACGTCCCTCGTCGATCGCGGCCTTCGCGAGCAGGGCCTTCGTCTTGTCTTTCGCTTCCTGGACGTTGGGTTCGTCGAACGGATTGATGCCGAGCACGGCGCCGGCGACCGCGGTCGCGAATTCCCATCGGAAGAACTCGGCCCCGAGTCCGTCGACGCGCGTCGTCAGGCGCAAAACGGGGTGACCCGCCTGGTCGAGCGCGGACACGCGATCGGCGTCCGGCGCGTCGCGTTCGGTGGCGACGGCGACGAAGCAGCGATCGGCGCCGTAGTCTTCCGGCCGCCCCAGCGGTTCGTCCACGACGGGCAGCGCACCTTTGCCGTGCTTCCCGGTGCTCTCGGCGACGAGCTGTTCGATCCAGAGTCCCAGCGCATTCAGCGACGGCGGCAACACGACCGTCAGCTTGTCGCGGCCGTCGCGCGCGCACGCGCCGAAGAAGGCGCCGAGCTGCAGTCCCGCATTCTGACGGTTCTCCTGACGGCAGCCTTCGGCCATTGCCGCGCCCCCCGCGAGGAGGTCGCCGACCGGCGCGCCGATGAGCGCGCCAGGCAGGAGGCCGAACAACGACAACGCCGAGAAGCGGCCGCCGATGTCGGGCGGATTCAGGAAGACGTGCCGGTATCCTCGTTCCTCCGCGAGCGTCTGCAGCGCGGTCGCGGGATCCGTGATCGCGATGAAATGGCGGCCGGCCGCTTCGCCGAGCGCCTGGGACATCCGCGACCAGAACAGCCGCTCCATCGAGGCCGGTTCGATCGTGGTCCCGCTCTTGCTGGCGACGATGAACCACGTGCGCTCTGGTTCGAGCCGATTGATTGCCGCCGCGATCGCCGTCTCGTCGGTCGTGTCCATCACGACCAGCTCGGGGTAGCCGTCGCGAACGCCGTACACCGATCGCATCACTTCGGCGCAGAGACTGCTGCCGCCCATCCTCAGGAGGTACGCGATCGTGACGCCTTCCCGGCGCGCCTCGTCGGCCACCGCGCGCACGCGCGACAGCTCCGGCTCCATTCCGGTCGGCACGTCGAGCCAGCCCAGACGATTCGCGATCGCCTGCGCGGCGGCGTCATTTTCGGCGGCGGTGGACTCGCCGATCCAGACCGTGACGTCGCGGCGCCAGATGCGCGCCATCACATGACGGTCGATGAGGTCATCGGCGACGCGGACGGCGGGTTCGTACGAGAGGGTGGCGGTCGTCACCACGCCAGTATGTCGCCGGGCGCGCGGCAGGGACAAGCGGCGCCGGCCCGGCGTCCAACCTCGTGTGCCGGAAACCGAGCGCCCGCCGGAGCGCACGGGGCGGGTTGGACCGCGGCGGCGAGGACCGGTATAATAATGAGGTAGGTTACAGACCGGGCAGGAGATTTCCGACCATGATTAATGTCACCCCATCGGCCGCGACGAAGATCAACGATCTGCTGACCGAGGAAAACAAGGCGGGCGCCGGGCTGCGCGTCTTCGTGCAGGGCGGCGGCTGCTCCGGGTTCCAGTACGGCCTCATGATCGACGAGGGCGAGGGCGACGCCTCGACGGACGCCGTGATCGAGTCGAACGGCGTCAAGCTGCTGGTCGATCCGATCAGCGCGCGTTATCTCAAGGGCGCCGAAGTGGATTTCGTCGACAACGTCACCGGCGGCGGGTTCACGATCAAGAACCCGAACGCGAAGTCGACCTGCGGCTGCGGCTCCTCGTTCAGCGTCTAGTTCTCAGAGATCGCAGAGCAGCAGAGGGTTTTCCACCACAAAGCTCGCGGAGCACACAGAGATCAAGAAATAATTGATCTCTGTGATCTCTGTGGTGAATTCATTTTCACCGCCCGCTCGGCTGACTCCTCTGCCTCCCAGCACGTGATCGATCTCCATCTCCATACGACGGCCTCGGACGGCGCGCTGGCGCCGCCGGAGCTGGTGCGCCGCGCGTCGCTCGCCGGCCTGACCATCATCAGCATCACGGACCACGACACGATTGCGGGGCTCGCGGCGGCCGAGCCGGCCGCGCGTGGCGCGGGCGTCGAGCTGGTGCCCGGCATCGAAATCACGGCCGTCGCCGACGGACGCGACGTCCACATGCTCGGCTACTTCATCGACGCGGCGTCCGCGTCGCTGGCGACGTTCCTCGCCGGCCAGCGCGCGGACCGGGTGCGACGCGTGTCCGCGATGGCGGAGCGGCTCGCCGCGCTCGGGTATCCGATCGACGCGGCGCCGATGCTGGCGGACGCCGCGCGCGGCCGAAGCGTCGGACGGCCGCAGGTCGCGACCGCGCTGCTGCGCGCGGGCCACGTCCGGTCGCACGACGAAGCGTTCGCGCGGTTTCTCGAGCACGGCCGCGCGGCGTTCGTGCCGCGCCAGGGCATGTCGCCGGTGGACGTGATCGCGATCGTTCACGGCGCCGGGGGACTCGCGTCGCTCGCGCACCCCGGACTGTCGGCGCGCGACGATCTCATTCCCGCGCTCGCTGACGCGGGGCTCGACGCGATCGAGGTCCGTCACCCCGATCACGACGATGACATGGAGGCGCGGTACCGCGATCTCGCGCGGCGGCACGGCGTCGCCGTCACGGGCGGTTCGGATTTCCACGCGGACAATGGCGGGGAGCATCACGCGGGGACGCTCGGAGCCATCATGCTGCCGCGGGAAGACTACGAGCGTTTGCGCGCGCGGCGGCGCCCACACGCGTGACACCGGCGCCCGCGACTGGCGAGCGCGATCCCGTCCTTCGGATCACCAGCCTGCGCAAGAACTATCAGGCGTTGAGGCCGCTCCGCATCCGCGAATTGACCATTACCGCTGGGGAACGAGTCGCGCTGTCGGGACTCGACGCCGGCGCGGCCGAGGTGTTCGTGAACCTGGTCACGGGCGCGTCGCTGCCCGACGAGGGAGACGTGAAGGTGATGGGTCGCAGCACGGCCGCGATCGCGGACGGCGACGAATGGCTCGGCTCGCTCGAGCGGTTCGGCATCGTCAGCCCGCGGGCGGTGCTCCTCGAAGGGGCGACGTTGCTGCAGAACCTCGCGCTGCCGTTTTCGCTCGACATCGAGCCCGTTCCGCCGGGGCTCGAAGCGAAGGCGCGCGCGCTCGCCGATGAAACCGGCATTCCCGAAGAATGGCTGCACAAGCCGGCGGCCGACGCGCCGCCGGCGATCAGAGCGCGCGTGCATCTGTCGCGCGCGATCGCGTTGTCGCCATCCATGCTGTTGATGGAGCATCCGACGGCGACGCTCGGGGACCGGGACCGCGCGCCGTTCGCGGCGGACACGGCGCGTGTGCTCGACGGCCGGGCGCTGACGGCGGTGATCGTCACGGAAGATCGTGAGTTCGCGCGCCGCTGCGCCCATCGCCTGCTCGCGCTCAAGGCGGCGTCGGGCGAGTTGCTTCCGCAGAAACGCGGGTGGCTGTGGTAACGCGCCTCGTCTTGTTCGACATCGACGGCACGCTCGTGTTGACGGGCGGGGCGGGCATGCGCGCGATGAACCGGGCCTGCGAGGACCTCGTCGGGCACGGCAATGCCCTCGACGGCATCCAGCTCGCGGGCCGGACCGATTGGATCATCCTGCAGGACGCGGCGGCGCGCGTCGGCCGTGAACTGCACCGCGACCTGCGCCACGAGCTGCGGACCCGATACGTCGTACACCTGCGCGAGGAGATTCTGCTGCCGGGCCGCGGCATCAAGGCGGTGATGCCGGGCATCCGCGAAGCGCTCGATGCGTTGAGCGAGCGCCCTGACGTCGCCCTCGGCCTGGTCACGGGCAATTTCATCGAAGGCGCGCGCATCAAGCTCGAGCACTTCGACTTGTGGAAGTACTTCCGCTGCGGCGCATACGGCGACGATGCGTCCGATCGCAACGCGCTCGTGCCGATCGCGATCCGACGCGCGCGTGAGGCGCGCGTCGCCGACGTCTCGCCGGCGTGCGTCGTCGTCATCGGCGACACGCCGCACGACATCGCGTGCGCGCAGGCGGCGGGGGCCGTGTCCATCGGCGTGGCCACCGGCCATTACACCGCCGATCAGCTGCGCGCCTGCGGGGCGGAGATCGTGTTCAGCGATTTGAGTGACACGGAAGCGTTTCTGAGAGCGATCGGGTGAGGGTCCGCCTTCGCTCGCTTGCGCGAGCTTCGGCGCGACAGCCTTCGGGCTCGCGGGCTCTGGCTCGCCGAGCCGAAGCGTGCTCGCGTGTCACGCGCGCGAAGGCTGGCGGAAGCGCCTGGGAGTCGAACCCAGCCCTCCCGCTCAACGCGGGAGGCAACCGATTTTGAAGACCGGGAGGGCCACCGGGCCCCGTTCGCTTCCGTAAGCGACTACGCGCCCAATCCAAGCCGGTAGAGCACGAACCTCGGCAGCTCGGACGCGACGAAGCGGACGTCCACGCGCGACCGCCACCAGCGCGCGGGATCCGACGCATCGTATCGCGACCCGTGCACCGCGATGTCGATCCCTGTCGCGGCGAACTCGCGGCGGAAGGCGAGCCGTGCGCGACGGCAATGGTACTTCGACGTCACCACGATCAGCCGCCGCCAGCCGCGTGCGAGGGCATCGGCGCGCACCGCCACCGCCTCCTGCGCGGTGTTGTCCAGCGCCCCGCCCGTCAGCGTGATCGCGTTCGCCGGGATGCCCATCCGCACCATTGTGTCGCGCGCCAGTTCTGAATTGATCGGATAGTGGATGCCGAGCCGTTCGAGGTACAGCTCGGCGGGCTCGCGACGTCCGCTGCTCAACACGATCGACGGCGCCATGCCCGCGCGATACAGGTCCACCGCCTCCAGCCACCGCTCCGCGTGCGCGCCGTCGAGGACCATGATCGCATCCGCCCGCGCGAGCGGATCCTCCGCCGCAAGAAACCGTCCCGCGAATGGCAGACCGATGCCGGCCGCGAGGATCGCCAGCAAGAGGACGACGACAGCGGTGCGGCGAACGATCGATGTCAGGCGGCGAGGCATGGAAGGGAAGAGGGTGGGGGTGAGACCCGTCGCGGGGCGCCGGAGCGCCCCGACGGCCGGGGTGAGCCACGCGGGACGATCAGCCTTCGATCAGACGCACTTCGCCGGCCCGCGGGCCCTTCGCGGAATCCTCGGGCGTGAACTCCACCCGCTGTCCCTCGCGCAACAGTTCGAACACGGCGCCCCGGACGGAGCTGCGGTGGAAGAAATGCTCGATACCACCCTCGTCGCGGATGAACCCGAAGCCCTTGTCGATTAGTAGTCGAGCGATGGTCCCGGTTGGCATACCCGTGTCCTCCGATAAACGGCACCCCCGGGATCATCCCGGAGGCTCGACAAGCCGAGCGCAGGAGATCAGGGCCGGGAGGACGCGGACCGAACACGTGTCACAGGCGCCGACGACCTTCCGAAATCTCACCGCGACCCACGCGCCGCCGGCCCGGTCAGCCGACGTCGCTGAGCTTGAAAACGGGGCCAGTCTAGGGAGATTGGGCCGGGAAGTCAAGAAATCGCTGGAGTTAGGGGCGAGGACCGAATCCTGTTTCGCGCTACGTTTGCGGTGGGGATCCGGGCTCGGGCGGCGTCGCCGCGGGCGGTTTGGGGGGCGACTGATAGGTCGTCCAGAAGTGCCGTCCGCATCGCCGGCACACCCAGAACTGATCCGGTTTCCAGGGTCCGCCGGGAGCGGGATCGCGCATCTCCATCCGCTCGCCACACCGCTGACACCGGAGCGTGTATTCGTCGCCCGCCACGGTCGCATTCTACCAGCCGGGGTCAGACCCCCGGGGTCTGACCCCCGGGGTCTGACCCCAACCGCGCGCGGGTCGTGCACAATGGGGTCAGACCCCAGATGATCCCCGCGATTGTCCTGGCCGCCGGACGCTCGACCCGATTCGGACGGCCGAAGGCACTGCTGCCGGCGGGCGACGGGCGGACGTTCGCGGGCCGCGTGCTCGCGACCCTGCAGGACGCCGGCGTGGACGGCGCCGTCGTCGTCACGCGCGCCCAGGACGACGACCTGGTCGCGGAGGTCGAGCGGTTCGCGCCGTTCGCCCGCGCCGTCGAGAATCCGGAGCCCGACCGCGGTCAGCTCTCGTCGCTGCTGATCGGCCTCGCGGCGATCGACCGTCCCGGTGTGCGCGCGGCGCTCGTGACGCTGATCGACGTTCCGCTGGTGGCGGCGGACACGGTGCGCCACCTGCTCGCGGTCGCGCGCCCCGAGCGCGCGGCGATCGTGCGTCCGATCCATGAGGGACGTCACGGCCACCCGGTGATTTTCACCCGCGCGTTTTTCGACGAGCTGCGTGGGGCCGACCCCTCGTCGGGCGCGAACGCGGTCGTGCACCGCCACCGCGACGCCGTTCGCGACGTAAGCGTCGGCGACGCCGGGTGCGTGGAAGACGTGGACACGCCCGCCGATTACGAGCGGCTGTTCGGTCGCCCGCCGCTCTGAGCGTCGCGCTTCTGCTCTCAGCGGTCATGCCCGGCTCGCGCTCGCTCGGCGACTTCGCGCCTCGCTCGCCCTTCGACGTTGCTCAGGGCGACCCCGAGCCTGTCGAAGGGTCGGGCCGCAGGCGCGCGGCTTAAGCGCTACAATCATCACGTGGAGAAGCGGCCCGATCTTGGGGCGGAACACCAGACGCTGAAACGGCAGGTGGCGGAGCTGCAGCGCGAGCACGAAGCGCTCGAGCGCAAGTCCGGATTCGACCGTCGCGAACACGCGGAGCATCGCCGCAAGCTGCAGCGGAAGCTGACCGAGCTGCGCGCGCACCTGGCGCGGCTCAAAGCGGGCGGTGGAGGCCCGCGCCGCTAGTCTCCTTCTCAAAAGGCGAATCGAACCGCGACCTGACGCTGCTTCAGCGGTGGAATCGGCTGCGGCTGAATCAGCGGACATCCGCTGACGACGCACTCCTGCCACGGCGGCAGTTTGTCCGTCTGGTAGTACCGCTCGACGTAGCGCCAGTCGGTGTTCACGAAGTCGCTGTACCACTGATCCTGCTGCGTCAGGCCGCGCTCGTGCAGGAGCTGCAGCCCGAACGTCGCCGCCTCGAATTCGTAGGCGTGCAGCACCTGCATGAAGCGCGAGCGGTCCTCGGTGTTCTGCAGCTCGCCCAGCTTGTGTTCGATCGAGGGGGCCACCCACTGCACGGAATGCCCGAACAGGTGCAGGAGCAGGAAACACTGCATCTCGAATCCCACGTCCGGATCGATGACGATCCGCAGACCGTCGAAGATGCCCGTCCGCGGCGCTTCGAGATCCCGGTACTCGATCGCGAAGCCGTACTTGACGATGCCGGACGTGACCGCGACCCAGAGGTCGATCATGTCGTGCGTCCGCATGTGCCCGACTCGTGTGCCGACGACCTCGTGACTGAGCAGTTCTTCCACCGGACCTCTCCGGTCGAAGTATCTCATCCCACGGAAGGGCGGGACGCGCAAGCGTCAGCCGTTCCGTGCTATGACTGGAGGTGAGCTGCCTCGCCTGCGGATGAAGGATTAGTCGTCATGAAGGGATTCCCCGCGTCCGGGACACTGGTCCTGTGTGTCCTCGGGATGCTCGGTGCGGCGGGCCAGCAGGAGCCGATCTTCAGGGGCGGAAGCGACGCCGTCCGCGTCTTCGTCACCGTGACCGATCGAGACGGCCGGCTCGTCACGACGCTCACACGCGACAACTTCGAAGTTCGCGATGAAGGACAGCCGCAACCGCTTGCGCAGTTCGACAATAAGCCCCAGCCCATTCGCCTCATCGTCATGCTGGACGTCTCCGGCAGCATGGAGGGCAACCTGCCGCTGCTGCGCGCCGCCGGCGCCCAGCTGTTTGCGCGGCTGCGGCCGGACGATGCCGCGCGCGTGGGCGCGTTCGGGCACGAGGTGACGATCAGCCCGTCGTTCACGCACGATCCCGACGAGCTCGGCGCCGCCATGCCGACCTTCATCGCGCCCGATGCGCCGACGCCGCTCTGGCGCGCGATCGATCAGGCGATGGGCGCGTTCGGCGATGGCGACGACAGGCGCAAGGCGATTCTCGTGTTGAGCGACGGGAAGGACACGGGGCCCCTGAGCTTCCGTCAACGTCCGTCGAGTCAGGCCGACGTCATCGACCGCGCCCGCCGGGAAGACGTCATGATCTACGCGGTCGGGATGCGCAGCCGGAGCACGCGGTCGATGCCGCCGGGCGTCGGACGCGGCGGCCTCCAGGCGATGCTGTTAGCCGACATGCCCGACCCCGGCCTCGCGCGCGTCGCCGAGGAAACCGGCGGGGGCTACACCGAGATTCGCTACGGGCAGGATCTCGGCGCCGCGTTTGCCGCCGTCGCCGACGAGCTCCACACGCAGTACCTGCTCGCGTTCGCGCCGCCGAAGCGCGATGGCAAGGTCCACGGCATCAACGTGCGGGTGAATGCCGGCGGCATGAAGCCGCGCGCGCGCAAGAGCTACGTCGCGCCGAAGTGATGGCATCGCGGACTGGCGCGGTACGCGGGATGCACATCGCATTTGCCAAGGGCGACTCTCTGCCATGACAGCGATGAGCTTCGAGGAGGATCCATGCCGACCATCAGTGAGCGACGGCTGAACTTGTCCGACATCATCTTGATCGCGGCCACGCGAGGCATGCTCGGCGCAGGCATCGGCCTGCTGTTGGCGGGGAAGTTGAACAGCGACCAGCGCCGCGCCGTTGGACGAACCCTTGTGCTCGTCGGAGCGGTGACGACGATTCCACTCGCGCTGCGCGTGTTTGGACAGCAGGCTCGTACGGCGGATCTAGCGGCCTGACGAATCAGCGCATGCACCGCCGCTCCAGGCGACACCAAGCTGCCTCCCGAACAGCCGCAGCCACGGATCATGGTCGTAAGGTCCCGCGTTGAGACCGGTCGACCTCAGATCTGGATCCTGGAAAAGGCCCACGCGCCCAGCGTGAGGAACAGCACCGCGACCGCCGACAGCACCGAGGCATCGGTCGCGGCGCCGAAATGCCCGGCGCCGATGAAGGCGCCGCGCAAGCCATCGATCCCGTAGGTCAGCGGATCGACTCGCGTGACCGCGGCGAGCCCGGCGGGCAGGTTCGAGAGCGGGTAGAGCGCCCCCGAGAGAAAGAAGATCGGCATCACCAGGAAATTCATGATCAGCTGAAAGCCCTGCATGTTCTGCAGGCGCGACCCAATCACCGTGCCGAGCCCGGCGAAGACGACGGCGATCAGGACCATGAACAGCAGCGCGAGCG
>QHWR01000026.1:0-290 GCA_003223835.1 Acidobacteriota bacterium
CAACTATTACTCGTGGCGCGAAGAGGCGCGCAGCTTCGAGGATCTGGCCGGCTGGCGCGGCGGCAGCGCGACGCTGACCGGCGGCGGCGATCCCGAATGCGTCTCGCTCGCGCAGATCACCGCCTCCGCGTTCCGCGTGCTTCGCGTCCATCCGGTGATCGGGCGCGAGTTCGGCGCCGCGGAAGATCGACCTGGCGCCGATTCGATCGCGCTGCTCGGGTACCGCTTCTGGCGATCGAGGTTCGGGGGTTCGCCAGCCGTCATGGGAACGACGATGACGCTCGACGGAC
>QHWR01000026.1:529-15361 GCA_003223835.1 Acidobacteriota bacterium
TGATTGCCTGCTCGAACATCGCGGGCCTGCTGATCGCGCGGGCGGCAGGACGCCAGCGTGAGATCGCGGTCCGGCTCGCGCTCGGCGCGACGCGGACGCGGCTGGTGCGGCAGGTGCTCACCGAAAGTCTCCTGCTCGCGGCGATCGGCGGCGCCGCGGGGATTCTCCTCGCGTACTGGGGCGTGTCCGCGCTCCGTGCGTCGCTTGCCGCGCTCCTTCCGCGCGGCGACGAAATCGCGATCGATCCGTTCGTCCTCGGATTCTCACTTGTGGTGTCGATTGCGACCGGCGCGCTGTTCGGGTCGCTGCCCGCGCTCTTCGGATCGCGCGCGAACGTCGGCGCGTCGCTGAAGGACGGTCTCCGCAGCACGAGCGGCGGCACGGAACGGCTGCGCGGCGCGCTCGTGGCGGGCGAAGTGGCGCTCGCGGCCGTGTTGTTGATCGGCGCGGCGCTCCTCGTGCAGAGTTTCCAGCGCCTGCAGCGCGTGGAGCTCGGGTTCCAGCCCGATCGACTCCTGACGGCGATGATTGGGTTGCCGCAGTCGCGCTTCAAGAACGTCTCGGAGGCGATCGCGTTCTGCGATCGGTTCGTGGCCGCGCTCGAAGGCGTGCCGGGGATCCGCAGCGCCGGCCTCTCGAGCGGCGCGCCGTTCGTCGGCGGCAACACGGGCATGCCGATCAAAGCGGTCGGGGCGAGCGCGCTCGGCAACGAGTCGCTCCAGGCGGACTGGCGGAAGGTAAGCCCGCACTATTTTTCGACGATGGGCATCCCGATCCTGACGGGACGTGCGTTCGACGATCGGGATCGCCGGGGCGGTCCGATGGTCATGATCATCAGCAACGGGATGGCGCGCCGCATCTGGCCGTCTCAAGATCCGGTCGGCCGGCAGATCCAGGTCGGCGCCGACCCGTTCACGGTGGTCGGCGTCGTCGCGGACGTCCGCAACACGCGGCTCAACGCGGACCCGGCGCCGACGATGTACATCTCCACGACGCAGTCGATCTGGCCGCAGATGACCGTCGTCGTGCGGACGGAGGCCGACGCCGCGTCGACAACGCCCGCGATCCGCCGCGTGCTCCAGGAGCTGGACCCCACCATCGCGCTCTACAACGCGCGGCCGATGGACGCGCTGCTCGACACGCAGGTGGCGCAGCCGCGGCTGACGGCGTCGCTCGTCGGGATGTTCGCGCTCGTGGCGCTGCTTCTCGCGACGGTCGGTCTCTACGGCGTGCTCGCGTTCGTCGTCGCGCAGCGGACGCGCGAGATCGGCGTCCGGATGGCGCTCGGCGCGCGCCCGCGCGACGTGCTGACGCTCGTGATCGGTCGCGGCGCGCGGCTGGCCGCGATCGGGCTCGCGTTCGGCGCCGCCGGCGCGGCGGCGCTCGGCCGGTTCATGTCGTCGCAGCTCTACGGGATCGATGCGCGCGATCCGCTGACGTATGCCGCGGCGGCCGCGATGCTGATGGCCGTCGCGCTGCTGGCGAGTTACATCCCCGCCGTGCGCGCGACCCGAGTGGATCCGGTGATTGCGTTGCGCGTCGAATGATGGTCAGTTCCGCGGAGAGCCGTAGCGCAGCCCTGCCGCCTTCGCCAGGGCTTCGGCGGACCGCCGTAGCTTCAGCGGAGGCGGTCAGGGCTGCTCGTCGTCACGAGCAGGTCTAAAGACCTGCGCTACGACCGCAACGTATCCACAACCGACGAAGAGGCCGGCGCTCGGGGACCTCGTTGTATGCTCCCGTCATGCTACGAATGCTCCTTGGTCGCGTCCTGGCGGCCACGCTTGCGGCGGCGGCGCTCCAAGCGCAGACCGCATCGATCCCATCGCCTGAATCCGTCCTCGGCTATCAGGTCGGCGCGGACTTTCACCTCGCCAACTACGACGAGGCGCTGAACTACTTTCGGACGCTCGCACAGACGAGCGATCGCATCAAGCTGGTGAAGGTCGAGGGGCAGACGTCCTACGGCCACGACTGGTACTTCGCGGTCATCTCGAGCCGCGAGAACCTGCAGAACCTGGAGAAGTACCGCAAGATCGCGCTCCGGCTCGCGCATCCTCAGGGACTCTCGGACGAACAGGCGCGTCAGCTCGCGCAGGAGGGCAAACCGATCGTCCACATCGACGGCGGCCTCCACGCGACGGAGGTCGCGGGTCCCCAGCACACCATTCAACTCGCGTACGACCTCCTGAGCCGCGCCGACGAGCCCAGGACGAAAGCGATCCTCGACGGCGTCATCCTGATGCTGTGGCCCACGATCAATCCGGACGGTCAGACCATCGTCGCGAACTGGTATCGGTCGAACGTCGGCACGCCGTACGAGATCTCGCCGCCGCCGGAGCTGTACCAGAAGTACGTCGGCCACGACAACAATCGCGACGCGTACATGCTCAACATGATCGAGTCGCGGGAGATCGGCCGCACGTGGCGCGAGTGGGAGCCGCAGATCATCTACGTGCACCATCAGAGCTCGCCGTTTCCGACGCGGATCTGGCTGCCGCCGTTTGCCGAGCCGATTGCCACCGAGGTGCCGCCGCTGATGTCCCGGACGGTGAACATGATCGGCATGGCGATCGCGCAGGGGCTCGAGGAGCACGGGCAGCCGGGCGCGACCCACATGGGCACCGGCTTCGACGCGTGGTATCCCGGCTACATCGATTACCTGCCGATGCTGCAGAACGTGAACGCGTTCTGGACGGAGACGGCCCTGTACCGCATGGCGACGCCGCACTTCTACGCCCTCAGCGATTTTCCCCGCGAGATGCGCGACTTCCGATCGCAGTCGCTGTATCCGAGCCCCTGGAAAGGCGGGTGGTGGCGGCTGCGCGACGCGGTCGACTACATGCTCACGGCGTCGCGATCGGTTCTCGATTACGCGGCCAAGTATCACGAGGAACTGCTCTACAACCGCTATCAGGCGGGACGCGATCAGATCCGGAAGTACGAGCGCGAGCCGCCGTACGCCTACATCGTCACGCAGCAACAGCGCGATCCCGTGGCGGCCGTCGAGCTGCTCCGGCGTCTCGCCTTCAACGGCGTCCGCGTCTCCCAGCTCACCGCGGCGGCGACACACGACGGCATCAAGTACCCGGCCGGCACGTGGGTGATCCCGATGAACCAGGAATTCGCGCAGCTCGCGCGGCAGCTTTTCGAGCCGCAGCGCTATCCCGATTTGCGCGAGTCGCCCGACGGGCCGCTGGAGCAGCCGTACGACGTCGCGGGGTGGACGCTGCCGTATCAGATGGACGTCCGCGTCGCGGAAGCGAGGGTCCCGCTCGCCGCCGAATTCACGAAGGCGATGAAGCCGCTGGGCGAGCCGGAAGAACCGGGCGACGCGCAGGGCGCGGCGTTCGACAGCGTGCCGGGACCGGGATTCGACGTCAGCCCGATCGCGCACGCGATTGTGCCGCCGGAGGGTCAGGTGACGGGGACGGGACCGTCGCTCGCGCTCGACCCCGCGCAGAACAACGCGTTCCGCGCGATCAACGACGCGTGGAACACCGGCGCGACCGTGCGCGCGGCCGCGGGCCGATACGTCATCGACGGCGCGTCCGCGTCATTCGTGCAGAACGACGTGAAAGCTCTCGCGCTGCGCGCCGAGCGTGTCCCGGCCGGAACGGGCGTCGTCCTGCACCGGCCGCGTCTCGCGCTGTATCAACCGTGGTCGCCGAGCATGGACGAAGGCTGGACGCGCTGGGTGCTCGAGCAGTACGGCTTCGCGTTCACGTCGCTCCACAACGTGGACGTCCAGTCCGGATCGCTCCGCGACCGCTACGACGTCATCGCGATCGCCGACGAAAGCCCGCGCACGCTCCTCGAGGGGTTCGCCCGCGGGTCCGTGCCGCCGCAGTACGAAGGCGGACTCGGCGACGAAGGGATCCGGGCGCTCGACCAGTTCGTTCGCGCCGGCGGCACGCTCGTGTGCCTGAACAACAGCAGCATGTTCGCGATCGAGCACCTGCACTTGCCGATCAAGAACGTCGTCGCCGGGCTGAAGCGGCAGCAGTTCTTCGTCGGCGGCTCGCTGCTGCAGGTCGTGATCGACCAGGCGCACCCGGTGATGGCGGGAATGCCCGCGCGCGCGACGGTCTTCTTCGACGATGGGCCGGTGTTCGCGACGGCCGAAGGATTCAACGGGACGGTGCTGGCGAGGTACCAGAGGACCGGCTCACCACTGCTCTCGGGTTATCTGCTGGGCGAGACGTACCTCAACGGGATGGCGGCGGCGCTGGACGAGAAACTGGACGAGGGACACGTGATCCTGATCGGATTTCGTCCGCAATGGCGCGGCCAGCCGTTCGGGACGTTCCGCGTTTTGTTCAACGCGGCGCTCTTCACCGGCTCGGTCGCCAGGGCGACCTCGCCGGCGAAAGACTCGAAGAACGCGAAGGGCTCGAAGTAAGGCTTCGTGCTGATCGTCTTCGATCTCGACGGGACGCTGGTCGACTCGCGCCGCGACCTCGCCGACGCCGCGAACGCGCTCCTCGTCGAGCGCGGCGGCGCGCCGCTGCCGATCGATCGGATTGCGGCGATGGTCGGCGAAGGCGCAGCGCTGCTGGTGCGCCGCGCGCTCGCGGCCGCCGGCCTCGACCCCGAGCCGCCAGAAGCGCTCCAACGTTTTCTCGCGCTGTACGACCAACGGCTGTTGAATCACACGACGCTGTACGACGGCATCGCCGGCGCGCTCGCAACGCTGCAGCCGCGCGCGGACCTCGCCGTCCTCACGAACAAGCCCACCGTCCCGTCCGAGCGCATCCTCGAGGGTCTGGGGATCGCGCGCGCGTTCCGCTGGATCGTCGGCGGCGACGGCCCGTTCCCGCGAAAACCCGATCCGGCCGCGCTGCGCGAGCTGATGCGGAGAGCGGAGACGACCCCGGACGACACCGTCATGGTCGGCGATTCCGCGATCGATGTCCGCACGGCGCACGCCGCCGGCGTCCGCGTCTGCCTCGCGCGCTACGGCTTCGGCTACCGCCTCGACGCCGCGGATCTGCGCGGCGACGAACTGCTCGTCGACTCGCCGCACGAGTTACCGAGGCTGATTGGGGCTCCGCCGGATTAGCGGTCGTAGGACTCCCTCCGGCCTGACGTGGAGAGCTTGATCAGATACCGCATGGGATCGCGCCAGAACATCTCGCGCAGCTCGCCGAGGCTGGCGGCGCCGCCGTAGCTGATGGACGAGCAGATGTGCTTGACCATGTCGCGGACGATCGCGCGCGCGGACCCGACGGCGGGGACGCTCACCTCGGTCCCTTCGGCCCCGAGCGCCTCGATCTCCACGCGGTCGGCGTCCTCGACGTCGAGCCGATCGCGGATCGCCTCGATCGACGCCATGCCGCGCAGCACCTTGAACGGCACCTTCACCGTCTTCTGCGATTCCGGCAGCAGCACCGACTTGTGCACGACCTCGCCCGGCGCCTCCGTCGTCCCCGCGAACGCGCTCCCGAGCATCGTGCAGTCGCCGCCGAACAGCAGCGCCGCGATCAGCGCGCCGTGGCGGCGGACGCCGCCGTCGGCGATGAGCGGCACGCGAGACCCCGAGGCTTCCTTCCGGCACTCCACGAGCGCCTGCACCTGCGGGACGCCGAAGCTCGTCGTCTGCCGCGTCGTGCAGCCGCCGCCGGGCCCGATGCCCACCTTGATCCCGTTCACGCCGCGATCGAGCAGGAACCGCGTGCCTTCGGAGGTGCCGACGTTGCCGGCGATCAGCTCCACGGGGCCGAACCGCTTGCGCACCTCCGCAATCGCGCGGTCCATGACGATCGAGTGGCCGTGGGCGATGTCGATGACGAGCACGTCCACGCCGGCCTTGATCAATTCGGCGGCGCGCTCCAGGTAATCCCCTTTCGCGCCGATCGCCGCGCCGACCCGGAGGCGCCCCTGCTCGTCGCGGGTCGCGAAGGGCAGGCGCGTCTGTCGCATCAGGTCCTTCGCGGTGATCAAACCGAGCAGCACATCCGCCTCGTCCACGAGCGGCAGCTTCTTGACCTTGTGCGCCATCATCAGGCGCTCGGCCGCCACCGGCGCGAGCGGACCGGGATGAACGACGAGCTTGTCGCGCGGCGTCATTCGATCCGAGACGCGCGATCCTGAGGTGGGCGCGAAGCGCAGATCGCGTTCGGTCAGCAGGCCCTTCAGCTTCCGGCGATCGTCCACGACCACGAGCGTGCCGACGCGCGACCGCGCCATCAATGCCGCCGCTTCGTCGAGAGGCGCGTCCGGTCCAATGCTGTACGGATCCGCGATGACGCCGTGCTGCGTCCGTTTGACGATCTCGACCTCTCGGACCTGCGGCCGGATGTCGCCCGGCCTGAACCCGCGATCGATGATGCCGATGCCTCCCTCCTCGGCCTGCACGATCGCCATCGGGGCGCGCGTCACGGTATCCATGTTGGCCGACACGATCGGCCGGCGCAGCACGATGTGTCGCGAGAGGAGGCAGGACAGATCGATGGCGGACGGATCGCGGCGCTCCAGCACGCTGTGCTGAGGCGCGAGCAGGAAGTCGTCGAACGTGGCGCCGCGCACCAGCTGGAGCACGGACGCGATCGTCCTCGCATCGACGGCGGGGAAATCAGCCGAAGCCATAACAGCGCATTCTCTCAAACGGATTGGCTCTATGTCACTGACGTGAGTTGTGACGCCGCCAGGCCACGACGCTCTGGCGGAGATCAGATGTTGACCGCGGCGTCCTTGATCGCACGAAAGCCAGTACGGTTGAATGACCGCTGCAACGGCACTCGGCGCGTCGCACGTCGCCGTACGGCCGAGCTTATGATTCGACGCTTCCTCGACCGATGGCGCCACGACCTGCGCGTCAAAGTGGCGACATTTGACGCCACCGACCCAGTCGGCGCAGACGGGGCGCGGCCGCGGCCTCCTCCTGACCACATCCGGCGGGTGAATTCCGCGGAGAAGGCCGTTCCGTCCGTCTTCCTGCATTCGGGCGCTACCGATCTGCTGGCCATTGTGGCCGCACTCGCGGACGCGGTCGAGAGCCGGTCCGAGGGCGAAGCGCTGCCCTTCCCGGCGCGTCCGACGGTTATGGAGCTGGGCTGCGGTGTCGGCCGGCTCTTGCGCCATGCGCCGACTCCGGCGCTCGCGCGTGTTGTCGCCACTGACGTGAATGTCGAATCGCTGGAGTGGTGCCGAACGAACCTGCCAGGCGTCGAATATCATCATCACAGCCGGCTGCCGCCGATCGCCAGCCTCCCCGCGATGTCGATCAACATCATCTACGCCCACTCCGTCTTCACGCACATCCCGCTCGAGCACCAGCTCGCCTGGCTGCGGGAGATGGAACGGGTGTTGCGTCCCGGCGGCTGGCTCGCCGTGACCTTTCTCGGGCGCGAGCAGCAGGAGGCGCTCCTCGACGCGGAACAGCGCGCCAGCCTCTCTGTCGATGGCGCGATTCAGATTCACCCGGAGTGGGCGCCCGGCAGCAGCGAGGGCCCGGTGGCGTACGGCGCCGTCTGTCAGACAATCGCCCATCAGGAGACGACGGTCGCCACGGTGTTCGCACTCGGCGTCCGCCGAGTGCGTCACGGCAGACAGGACGTGCTCGTCGTCCGGCGCCGCTGACCGGTGAAGGTTGTCGTGGTTTGGTCCTAGACATGTCCAATCCGTTCGTGGCAGCCGTCCTGCTCGTCGTCTGCGCGGCGGCCGCGACGGCCGCGCAGACGCCGCCCACCGCGCCGGCGCAGCTGCCGGTCGTCCAGCTTCCGCCGCCGCCGCAGCCGTTCAGCGACTGGCTCGTCGCGCTGCGCGCGGAGGCGTTGAGCCGCGGCATCAGCGAAGCGACGGTCGCGCACGCGCTGGACGGCCTCGAGCCCCTCCCGGTCGTGATCGAACGCGACCGCACGCAGGCGGAGCTGATGCTCACGCTCGATCGCTACATTCAGGAGCACGTCACGCGCAAGGTCGTGAAGACCGCCGCACGGCTGACGCGCGAGCACGCCGCGCTCCTGCGGAAGATCCAGGCGAAGTACGGCGTCCCGCGCGGCGTGATCATCGCGGTCTGGGGACTCGAGTCGAACTTCGGCCGGTTCAGCGGCGTCCGGCCGACGATTCAGGCGCTCGCCACGCTGGCCTACGATCCGCGGCGCTCGCAGATGTTCCGCGAGGAGCTGTTCGCGGCGCTGAAGATCCTCGACAGCGGCGACGTCGATCCGGCGGCGCTGCGCGGATCGTGGGCGGGCGCGATGGGCCAGCCGCAGTTCATGCCGTCGAGCTTCCTGCGCTTCGCGCAGGATTTCGACGGCGACGGCCGGCGCGACATCTGGAGGTCGCAGGCCGACGTGTTCGCGTCGATTGCGTACTACCTGCAGGCGCACGGCTGGTCCGCGTCGCAGACGTGGGGGCGCGAAGTGAAGCTTCCGCGCGGGTTCCTGGACCGCGTGAACGCGGTGGCACCGCTGAAGACCGAAGGCTGTCAGGCGGAGCAGCAGATGACGATGCCGCTGCCGCTCTCTCGATGGCGGCAGCTCGGCGTCAGATCGCGCGACGGCCGCGCGCTGCCCGCCGCGAGGATCGACGCCTCGCTCGTGCGCGGCGCGAAACGCGCATTTCTCGTGTACCCGAACTACGAGGCGCTCCTCGCCTACAACTGCGCGCACGCGTACGGCCTCAGCGTCGCGCTGCTGTCGGACCATCTGCGCTGATGCGGCTGGCGCAGGTCGAAGCCACGCTGCGGACGCGGCTTGCGGGGACGCTGCCGGGCGTCGACGCGCAGGCGCGCTTCGCGCCCATCCCGCCGCGCGAAAACTGGGTGCCCGGGCATTTGCCCGCCGGCGCCCGCCTCGCGGCCGCGCTCCTCCTTCTGTATCCCGGCGACGATGACGTGCTGATCCCGCTGACATTGCGGGCAAGCGGCCTGAGGCGTCACGCGGGACAGGTCAGCCTGCCGGGTGGCGCGACCGACCTCGGCGAAACGCTTGCCGCCGCGGCGCTGCGCGAGGCGCACGAGGAGATCGGCATCGACGCATCCACCGTACACGTCCTCGGCGAGCTGACGCCGGTCCACGTGCTCGTCAGCGGCTTCACGCTGCACCCGGTTGTGGGCGTCACGCACACGCGGCCGACGTTCCGGCCCGCGAGCGACGAAGTGGATGCCGTCCTCGAGGTGTCGATCGATCTGCTGACCGACGCCTCGCGGATCGGACGCGGCGTGCGGCTTCGCGAAGGGGAAGCGGTCGAGTATCCGTATTTCGATCTGCTCGGCCATCAGGTCTGGGGCGCGACGGCGATGGTGCTGGGGGAATTCATTTCACTGTTGCAAAATGCTGAATTCTGAATGCCATTCGTGAGTCTCCGATGATCCACGACCTCTGGTACAAACATGCGGTCATCTACTGCCTCGACGTCGAGACGTTTCTCGACTCGAACGGCGACGGCATCGGCGACTTCGTCGGGCTGACGGCGCGTCTCGACTATCTCGCGGGGCTCGGCGTGACGTGCGTGTGGCTCCTGCCGTTCTACACGTCGCCGAACCGCGACAACGGCTACGACGTCTCGGACTACTACAGCGTCCAGCGGAAGACGGGGACGTTCGGTGAGTTCGTCGAGTTCATGAACCGCGCGCGCCAGCTCGGACTGCGCGTGATCGCCGACCTCGTGGTGAATCACACGTCCGATCAGCATCCGTGGTTTCGCGCGGCGCGCCGCGACCCGCAGTCGGAGTACCGGACCTGGTACGTCTGGTCGAAGAAGCGGCCGCGCGACTGGAACAAGGGGATGGTGTTTCCCGGCGTTCAGAAGTCCACCTGGACGCGCGACGCCGTCGCCGGCGAATACTACTTTCACCGGTTCTACGACTTCCAACCCGACCTCGACATCCATAACCCCGCGGTCAAAGAAGAGGTGATGCGGATCATGGGGTTCTGGCTGGAGCTCGGCGTCTCCGGCTTCAGGGTGGACGCGGTACCGTTCGTCGTCTCACGGAAGGGCGCCGGCGTCCGTCCTCACATCAAGGATTACGAGCTGCTCCACGAGATGCGGCACTTCCTTCAATGGCGCCGCGGCGACGCGATCCTGCTCGCGGAAGCCAACGTGCCGCCGACCGAGAGCATGGAGTACTTCGGCGACAACGGCGATCGGCTCCAGATGATGCTGAACTTCTGGGTGAACCAGCGGATCTTCTACGCGCTTGCGTCGGGCGATACACGTCCGCTGCAGGACGCGCTCACCGCGACCTACCAGCGTCCGTACGAAGCGCAGTGGGGCAACTTCCTGCGCAGCCACGACGAACTGGATCTCGGACGCCTCACCACACACCAGCGTCAGATCGTGTTCGACGCGTTCGGGCCGGACAAGCCGATGCAACTCTACAATCGCGGCATCAGACGGCGCCTCGCGCCGATGCTGAACAACGATCGGCGGCGAATCGAATTGGCTTACAGCCTGATGTTCACGCTGCCGGGAACGCCGGTACTTCGCTACGGCGACGAGATCGGCATGGGCGACGACCTGAGGCTGCCGGAACGTCAAGGGGCGCGCACCCCGATGCAGTGGTCGTCCGATCGGCACGGCGGGTTCACGAGCGGGCGCCGTCCGTGCACGCCGGTGATCGACGACGCGATCTACGGATACAAGAAGGTGAACGTCGCCGATCAGCGGCGCGACCCCCAGTCGCTGCTCAACTGGATGGAACGCGTCATCCGGATGCGGAAGGAATGTCCCGAGATCGGATGGGGCGACTGGAAGATCCTGCGGACGGAGCCGCACGTGCTCGCGATGCGCTACGACTGGAACGATCGCGCCACGATCATCGTACACAGCTTCGTCGACCGTCCCACGGTCGTCCGGCTGCGGGTCGAAGGACCCGGCGGCGAGCGCCTCGTGAACCTGCTGTCCAACGATCAATCAGAGGCCGGCGAGAGCGGCCGGCACGTGATCGAGCTGGAGCCTTACGGATACAAATGGTACCGCGTCGGCGGCCTCGATCCGGCGATGACGCCCGCCCGCAGCGCGTGAAGTTCCCGCGCGGCCACGTGGCGCTCGAGCGCGCGCTCTCCAAGCTCGGGGCCGCCTCTCGCGCTGAGGCGCAGCGCCTCGTGCGCGCCGGCCGCGTCACCGTTGACGGCGCCGTCGTCACCCAGCCGTTGACCGCCGTCGTCCCCGAACGGTCGACGATCGCGATCGACGGCGTCCACGTGCGGCGCGGCGGCTGGCGGACGATCGTCTTCCACAAGCCGCGCGGCGTCGTCACCACGCGCCGCGATCCCGAAGGGCGGAAGACCGTCTTCGACGTGCTCGGCAGCGCGGCGCAGGGTCTTGTCGCCGTCGGCCGGCTCGATCTCGCGTCCGCCGGCGTGCTGCTGCTCACGACCGACACGCGGCTCGCCGATTGGCTGACCGACCCGGCGAACGGCGTGATCCGCCGCTACGCGGTGACGGCGCGCGGCTCCGTGTCGGACGACGCACGACGGCAACTCGAAGCGGGCATCGACGATCTGCGCGCGAGCCGCGTCACCGTGCGCAAGCGTTCCGGCCGCGAGACGCATTTGATCGTGGAACTCGACGAGGGAAAGAACCGCGAGATCCGCCGGCTGTTCTCCGCCATCGGCCACGAGGTCACACGCCTGACGCGCGTCGCGTTCGGGGCAATTGAACTCGGATCGCTGCAGCCGGGAGAGTTTCGCGAATTGACGCGCGAGGAATTGCGACGCGCGTTCGGGGTCGGGCTTTAGGCTTTGGGCTTTGGGCTTTGGGCCTGTCCCGCGTTCATTCTCGATCGCGTCATCTCTCCGAAACGTCAAGAGACTCAATCAGGCGAACGAGCGATTTGGCAACATGAGTGTATCGCCGCATCAGATCGCCATGCGGCTTTTCCGGCAGGTAGCCCAGGCGAAACGACACGTCCACCAGATACCGGGCCTCGAAGATGACCCGGAACAAACGCAATCGTCGCGCCAGCCCAAGCCTTCCTCCGCAACGCCCAAAGCCTAAAGCCCGATAGAATATCCAGATGCGCCGAGCGATTCTTCGCCTCTTTCTCTGTCTTCCTCTCGTCTTGAATGCTCAGTCCGACAAACAGAAGCCGAAGGCCGCACCCCCGGCGGCGGACAAGGCCGCGGCCGCAACGGTCACGGCCGCGATGCTCAAGACGCTGTCGGCGCGCGCGATCGGGCCGGCGGTCATGGGCGGGCGCATCTCGGAAATCGCGTATGACCCCGAGAATCCGTGGACGTTCTACGTCGCCGCGGCGCACGGCGGGCTGCTCAAGACGACGGACAACGGCGCGTCGTTCTCGTCGCTGACGGAGAAAGAGGCGATCGCGTCCACCGGCGCCGTCGCCGTGGCGCCGTCGAACGCCAAGATCCTGTGGCTCGGCACGGGCGAAGCGAACGATCGCAACAGCTCCGGCTGGGGCACCGGCGTGTATCGCTCCACCGACGCGGGCGGATCGTGGACGCCCGTCGGCCTGGAGAAATCGCGCTCTATCGCACGCATCGTGGTCCACCCGAAGGATCCCGACACCGCTTACGTTGCGGTCGCCGGAGATCTCTGGACGCCGACCCCGGATCGTGGCCTGTACAAGACGACCGACGGCGGCAAGACGTGGAAGGCGGTCCTGCAGGCCGAGTCCGACAAGGACAAGGCCGGCTGCGGCGACGTCGCGATCGATCCATCCAATCCCGAGACGGTGTACGCCGTCCTCTACGCGCGGCGCCGAACGCCGTGGTCGTTCGTCTCCGGACCCGACGCGACAGGAGGCAAGGATCTCGGCGGCGTCTTCCGCACGACCGACGGCGGCGCCACGTGGAAAAAGCTGACGGGCGGCCTTCCAGCCGCGACGGGACGCATCGGGCTCGCGGTCTTCGCGAAGAATCCGAACATCGTCTATGCCGTCGTCCAGAGCGCCGCGGGCGGGACCTCGAATATCGACGACGTCACGAGCAAAGCGGGGGGGGTGTTCAGGAGCGACGACGGCGGCGATACGTGGCAGCGCCAGAGCAACCTCGACCCGCGCCCGTTCTATTTCAGCCAGATCCGCGTCGATCCGCAGGACGACAAGAAGGTCTACGTGCTCGGCTTCATCCTCCACGTCTCCGAGGACGGCGGGAAGACCTGGCGCGAGGACCGCTTCAAGAACGTCCATTCCGACTGCCACGCGCTCGCGATCGATCCGCGCACGCCCGAGCGTCTGCTGCTCGGAACCGACGGCGGCGTCTACGAGTCGTACAACCGCGGCGCGAACTGGAATCATCTCGCGACGATCGCGCTCGGCGAGTTCTATCGCATCTCAACCGACAACAGCGACCCGTACCGCGTCTGCGGCGGCCTTCAGGACAACCTGAACTGGGTCGGCCCGAGCGCCACCCATACCAAAGACGGCATCGTGAACGCCGACTGGATCAACATCCAGGGGGGCGACGGCTTCTACTGCATCTTCGATCCAAAGGACCCCAACGTCGTCTACGCGGAGTCGCAGGGGGCCGCGGCCCATCGATTCAACCTGAAGAGCGGCGCCGTCAAGTTCCTTCAGCCGCAGCCGGCGGAAGGCCAGACGGCGTTTCGCTTCCACTGGAATTCGCCGTTCATCCAGAGCCCGCACGATCCGAACGTGATGTACCTTGCGGGCAACCGTGTCTTCAAGCTGACGAATCACGGCGAATCGTGGCAGCCGATCAGCGCGGATCTCTCAACCAACAACCCCGAGCGCACCGCGACGGTGGGAAGCGGCGCGGAAACATACGGCGTCGTGTTCGCGCTGGCGGAATCCCCCGTGAAAGCCGGCATGCTCTGGGCGGGGACCGACGACGGCAAGGTGTGGGTGACGGAGGACGGCGGCGGCAAATGGACCGACCTGACGCCGGCGCTTCCCGTGGAGGCGAAGGGACAGTGGATCGCCCGCATCGAGCCCGGACACACGGACGACAAGACGGCGTATCTCGTCGTCAACGCGTATCAGACCGGCAATTACGCGCCGCTCGTGTATCGCACGACGGACCTCGGCCGCTCGTGGCAGTCCATCGCGTCGAACCTCTCGAAGGACTGGCCGGCGCGTGTGGTGCGCGAAGATCCGTCCAATCCGGATCTGTTGTTTGCGGGAACGGAGGCGGGACTGTTCGTCAGCGTCGATCGCGGATCGTCGTGGCAACCGCTCGGCAATCTTCCGACGGTTCGGGTGGACGACGTCCTCGTCCATCCGCGCGAGCACGATCTCGTGATCGCGACGCACGGCCGCAGCCTCTCCATCATCGACGACATCCGTCCGCTCGAGATGCTCACGCCGCAGGTGGCGCAGGAGCCGGCGCATCTGTTTCCGATTGCGCCCGCGACGGCGCATGAACTCCTCCCCGGATGGGTGGATTCGTCCGGCACCATCGGCGTTTTTCGGGGAGTAAACGCGCCGGCCGGCGCGATCATCACCGTGTACGTGAAGGAATTCACCGGCGACGCCGTCAGCCTCGCGATCAAGTCGCCCGACGGCACGCCGGTCGCGACGCTGTCCGCGCCCGGCACTCCTGGATTCAATCGCGTCACGTGGGATCTGAAGCCGGGCAGCGACGTCCTCAACCCGTACGGAGGCCAAGGACAGAAATTCGTGCGGCCCGGCGAATACGAGGTGACGCTCTCGTACGGCAAAGTGTCGCAGAAGGAAAAAGTGCGGGTCTCCGTTGCAGAAGGGATCGAAACGCGATGAAGAAGCGTCTGGCGATGCTGGTTCTGGTGTGCGCCGCTGCGTGCAATCGCAACGCGCAGCAGGCGCCGTCCGCCGCCGCGCCCGCGCAGCCGGGCGCCCCTGCGCCCCAGGCGAGCGGCGCCGCCCAGCCGGCCGCCGTGTCGTCGCTGCCGCGGAGCGAGCCGCAGCCGATCCTCGAGCACATCAAG
>QHWR01000026.1:15602-27055 GCA_003223835.1 Acidobacteriota bacterium
AGGTGATCTTCTGCGGGTACGGCGTCGAGGCGCCGGAATTCCAGTGGGACGACTTCAAGGGGACCGACGTCAAGGGGAAGACGCTGATCGTGCTCGTGAGCGATCCGCCCATGCCGGATCCGAGCGATCCGTCGAAGCTCGATCCGAAGATGTTCGGCGGGAACGCGATGACGTACTACGGCCGGTGGACGTACAAGTTCGAGGAAGGCGCGCGGAAGGGGGCGGCCGCGGTCTTCATCGTGCACGAGACCGGTCCGGCCGGCTATCCATTCGCCGTCGTGCAGGGCAACCTCGGGGAGAAGTTCGACATCGTGACGCCCGACAAGAACATGCGGCGCGCGAACATCGAGGGCTGGATCACGCTCGACGCGGCGCGGCGGCTGTTCGCGATGTCGGGGCAGGACTACGACGCGCTGAAGAAGCAGGCGGCGACCCGCGCGTTCAAGCCGGTCCCGCTCGGCGTCAAAGCGTCGATGACGATCCGGAACACGCTGCGAACGGTGCAATCGCGAAACGTCGTCGCGAAACTCGAGGGCTCCGACCCGCAGAAGAAGGACGAGTACGTCGTGTACTCGGCGCACTGGGATCATCTCGGGATCGGAGAGCCGGTGAAGGGGGACAAGATCTACAACGGCGCGCGCGACAATGCGTCGGGCGTCGCCGCGGTCCTCGAGATCGCGCGGGCGTTCACGAAGGTCCAGCCGCCGCCGAAACGTTCGGTGCTGTTTCTCGCCGTCACCGCCGAAGAACAAGGGCTGCTCGGATCGCAGTACTACGCCGTGACGCCCATTTATCCGCTCGCGAAGACCGCCGCCGACATCAACATCGACGAGTTGAACGTCTGGGGCAAGACGTCCGACATCACGGTGATCGGCCTCGGCGCCTCGGACATGGACGACTACCTGCGTCAGGCGGCGCAGGAGCAGCACCGCACGCTCCGCTCCGATCCGGCGCCCGAGAAGGGCTACTACTACCGGTCGGACCACTTCAATTTCGCGAAGCAGGGAGTGCCCGCGCTCTACACCGAGACGGGCATTCAGTCGATCGGCAGCGCGCCCGACTACGCCAAGAAGAAACTCGACGAGTACGACGAGCACGATTACCACGCGCCGTCCGACGAAGTGAAGCCGGACTGGGACCTGAGCGGGGCCGCGCAGGACGCGGCGCTCCTGTTCGCGGTCGGCTATCGCGTCGCCAACGCGGAGAAGCTTCCCGAGTGGAAATCGGGTAATGAGTTCCGCGCGAAACGCGAGGCGATGCTGAGGAAATAGACCTGACGTGTCAGTTGCTGTCAGCTAAGTGCCATCCACTAACAGAACTGCAATCCTCAATTTGCAATGTTCGATCTGAAACTGTGATCTCGCGTACGTCCGCCCACCGATCACGCTTCTGCTAAACCGCCTGCGGTCAGCAGGTTTCCTTCATCGGCACGCCGGGGTACTGCCATTGCTCAATCAGGGGCATACAGGGGAGGCCTGGTATGAGGCGTCAACGAGGTTTGGTCGCGTTAGCCGGGGTCACGGTGGCATTGCTGCTGGCGCCGCGCGCCGGCAACATCCACGTCGCCGCCGACGTGCCGACTTACACCATCGAGGATCTCGGCGACACGAGCGACGGCGCCGTGCCGACGGTCACCGCCGTCAACAATGACGGCGTGGTGTCGGGCACCGCATCGCAGCAGGCCGTGCGCCACGCGAACGGCGGCAGCTTCGACTATCTCCCCGGCTTTGCCGCGATGTCGACCGGCATGGCCGTCAACGTCCATGGCGACGTGGCCGGCTACGCGTCGACCGACGCGGGCATGCGCGCCTATCGCCACTCCGGCGGCGCGCCGCAGTTCATCGATCCAGTTCCTGAGGGCAGCTTCACGGTCGGACTCGGGATCAGCGGTGGGGGCGCCGTGGTGGGCTATACGAACACCGCCGACGGCTTCCGCGCGTTCCGCGCGATGCCCGCGATGCCGATCGAGATCCTCCCGACCCTCGACAATGGTTTCACCCTGGCAACCGCGGTGAACGACAACGGCGACGTCGCCGGTTCGTCGTCCTTGCAGATCGGCGTTCAGCACGCGTTCCGTCTCGACGCCAACGGCATGCACGACCTCGGGTCGCTCGCGGCCGACGGGAGCACGATGAGCTCCGCGACCGCGATCGACGCGAGCGGCGACGTCGTCGGCCGGTCGATGGACCTCGATGGTTATGTGCATGCGTTCCGTTACGGCGCGGGTCCGATGCAGGACATCGACTCGCTGAACACCGGGTTCAGCAACGCGCTGGCGGTGTCGGGCAAGTGGACGGTCGGCTACTTCCAGCTCGAGGACGGATCGCAGCGCGCGTTCGTGCACTCGCACGCGGACGGCATGGTCGACCTGAACTCGCGCATCGACGCGAATTCCGGATGGGTCCTGATGACCGCGACCGGCGTCAACGCCAGCGGCCAGATCGTCGGCATGGGCTGGTTCAACGACGGTCCGCACGCGTATCGCCTGACCCGGCAGGACACGACGCCGCCGGCCATCAACAGCGTGACCGCGACGCCGTCGAGCCTCGTGCCGCCGAACAACGCGATGGTGGTGGTCGCCGTCAACGTCGACGCGACCGATGACTCCGGCGAGGCGCCGACCTGCTCGCTGACGAGCGTCGCGGCCAGCACGGGCAACGCGAACGACTATACCGTCACGGGCGCGCTGAGCGCGTCGCTCCGCGCCGTGGCCAACAGCACTTACACGCTCATCGTCCAGTGCGCCGACGCCGCCGGCAACAAGAGCGTGGCCGCGACCGCGGTCGTCGTGCCGCCCGATACGACGCCGCCGGCGTTCACGAGCCTGACCGCGACGCCGTCGGTGATCGTGCCGCCCAACGGCGCGCGCGTGAACGTGACGACGTCGGCGACGGCGACCGACGACTCCGGCCAGACGCCCGTCTGCAAGCTGGCGAACGTCAGCGGACCGGGCCGCGCGGGCGTCGACTTCGACGTCACGGGCGCGAACACGGGCTGGGTCCTGGCCGTCGGCGGCCGCACCTACGCGTTCAGGGAGCTGTGCGTCGACCTCTCGAACAACGTCGCCTACGCGTCGGTCAACGTCGTCGTGCCGCCGGATACGACGGCGCCGCTCATCGGCAGCGTGTCCGCGACGCCGTCCACGATCGCGACGCCGAACAACCAGATGGTGCCGGTGGCGATCGCGGTGTCGGCGACCGACGATTCGGGCGCCGCGCCGGTGTGCTCGGTCAAGGGCATCGCGAGCACCGGAGGATCGGCGAACGACTACGCGGTGACCGGTCCGCTGGCGGTATCGGTCCGCGCCGCGGGCGGCCGCACCTACACCGTGCAGGTCTCCTGCGCGGACCAGGCGGGCAACACGAGCAGCGCGGCGGTGGCCGTCGTGGTCCTGCCGGATACGACGCCGCCGGTGATCTCGAACGTCAGCGTGACGCCGTCCACCATCTGGCCGCCGAACGGTCAGTTCTGGGGCGTCGGCGTCAGCGCCCTGGCGACCGACAACTCGGGCGCGGCGCCGGAATGCTCGGTCACCTCGGTGACGGCGAACGACGGCTCGACGAACGACGCGGTTATCACCGGCCCGTGGTCGGTGTCGGTCAAGTCGCTGAAGGATCGCGTGTATTCGATCTACGTGACCTGCGGCGACGACGCGGGCAACACGTCGCAGAGCTTCGCGAACGTCTTCGTGGCGAAGGACCACGGCAACGGCGGCCTGATCAAAACGGCGAAGCTCCTCGCGGAGCGCAAGTTCGTTCACGGCCACAAGAAGTAACCGTCCAGTTCCGACCGGAAGGGGCCGGTCGCCTGCGATCCCGAGCGCAGGCGGCCGGCTTCTCGTTTGTACAGGCTGGCCAATCGCGACAGCCTCGGTGTCAATGCAGGCCATCCACGACCTCGACCCGGCGCTCGCGATCACCCGGATGCGATCGATGGACGAGATCCTTCGAGTGTCGGTCGCGCCGAAGCGTGCGTCGATGCTGCTCTTCAGCGTGTTCGCCGGCATGGCGCTCGTGATGGCCGCGATCGGCGTGTTCGGCGTCATGTCGTACACCGTCAACCTGCGCGCACGCGAAATGGGGATTCGTATGGCGCTCGGCGCGCGGGCGCGCGAAGTGCGGCGTCTCGTCCTTCGACAGGGCCTGCTGCAGGCGGGAATCGGCGTGGGGATTGGCGTCCTGGGGTCGCTCTGGCTCACCCGGGTGATGACGTGTGTGTCGGCGGTGCTGCTCGCGACCGCGGCGATCGCGTGTTACGTCCCCGCCCGCCGGGCCACGCGTGTCGATCCGTTGGTCGTATTGAGAACGGAGTAGGCCCGCAGGTCAGGGATTGCGCTCTCGCGGCTCTTCCAGATAGGTATAGCCCTGGAGTCCCTCTTCATAGAACTCCAGGAGCCGTCCGGACTCCTCGAACGTCATGCGGCCTTCGCGCACCGCCAGTTCGACGTCGTGCCGCAGTTTCCTGACGAGCGTCTCCGCGTCGAACTCGACGTAGTCGAGGACCTCGCGGACCGTGTCCCCCTTGATCACCGCGTCGAGGACGACGTTGCCGGTCTCGTCGAGGCTGACGTGCACCGCGTGCGTGTCGCCGAAGAGATTGTGCAGGTCGCCGAGGATCTCCTGGTACGCCCCGACGAGGAACACCCCGAGGTAGTACGGCTCCCCGTTGACCGTGTGCAGCGGAATGGTCCGCTTGACGTCTCGGCGGTCGATGAACGAATCGATCTTGCCGTCCGAGTCGCACGTGATGTCGCCGAGCACCGCGTGGTGGGTCGGCGGCTGGTTCAGCTCATGGATCGGCATCACCGGGAAGAGCTGTTTGATGGCCCAGCTGTCCGGGATGGACTGGAACAGCGAGAAATTGCAGAAGTACGTATCCGCCATCGCGTCGTCGAGTCCCTGGAGATCCTCCGGGACGTCCTCGATCTGGGCGACCAGCTTCCGCAGCTTCTGCAGGATGGCCCAATAGAGGTTCTCGGCCTGGCAGCGCTGCTCGAGCGGCAGGTAGCCGCCGCTGAACAGATTGAGCGCCATGTCGAGCGCCTGCTGGGCGTCGTGGTAGCTCTCCAGCGCGTTCCTCGTCGAGAGGTTCTGATAGGTCTCCAGCAGGTCGATCACGGGCTGCTCGGCCTCTTCAGGCGAGATCGCGTCCGGGATCTTCTCTTCGCCGAAGGCCGACACGCCCAGCACGTTGAAGATGAGCACGCTGTGGTAGGCGACGATGGCCCGGCCGCTCTCCGACACGATCGTCGGGTGCTTCACGCCGGCGTCGTCGCACACCGTCTGGATGTGGTAGACGACGTCGTTGGCGTATTCCTCGAGCGTATAGTTGACGCTGGACTCGAAGTTGGTCTGCGACCCGTCGTAGTCGATGCCCAGGCCGCCGCCGACGTCGAGAAACTGGAGACCGGCGCCCGCCTTCACGAGCTCGGCGTAGATACGGGCCGACTCGTTGAGCGCCGCCTTGACGATCCGGATGTTGGGGATCTGGGAGCCCAGGTGGAAGTGCAGGAGCTTGAAGCAGTCCTGCATGCCGAGTGATTTCAGCTCCTCGAGCCCGCGCAGGACCTCGGCGACGGTGAGGCCGAACTTCGAGCGGTAGCCGCCGGAGCTTTGCCAGCGTCCGCCGCCGCGCGACGCCAGCTTGACGCGCATCCCGATCTGCGGGCGGACGCCGACCTTCTCGGCGTACTTGAGGATCAGACCCAGCTCCGTATATTTCTCGACCACCGGGATGACGTTCCGGCCCACCTTCTGGGCCAGCATCGCCATCTCGATGAATTCCGCGTCCTTGAAGCCGTTGCAGATGATCGGCGTGTCGTTGTAGGCCTGCGCGGCGACGGCCAGCAGCTCCGGCTTGGACCCGGCCTCGAGGCCAAACCCGAATTCACGGCCGAAATCCAGCACTTCCTCGACGACCTGCCGCTGCTGGTTCACCTTGATCGGGTAAACGCAGACGTAGCGGCCCTCATAACTGTGCTGGTTGATCGCGGCCTGGAAGGCGTTGTGGATGTCGTTGACGCGGTGGCGCAGGATGTCGCGGAACCGGATCAGCACCGGCAGGCCGATGCCGCGCAGCATCAGGTGATCGGTGAGCTGTTTGAGATCGATCGCCCGCGACGGGTCTTTCGTCGGGTGCACGAGCACGTGGCCCGACGGCGAGATGGAGAAGTACCCCTTGCCCCAGCGCTCCACCTCATAGAGCTCGCTGGCGTCGGTGACGGTGAAAACCTCACCCGCCTGCCAGGCCCGATGGCTCCTAGTTGTCGGGAAGTTCACGAATTACATGATACACACCTTGCCGCACTTGCGATCCGGAAGATTGCAGAAAATTCTATCTTCTGCTTCGCATGCTTCCGCCTGAAGGCGGAAGCCAGCAGATATCGAGAGAGTTCCTCCGAGACCGGTCTCCTTCGGAGTTCGTGGCTTCCGCCTTCAGGCGGAAATCAGCTCGCGGCGACACGCTTCTGTAAACGCTCGCGGCAGCCGCGGCTCAACGCGAGGCGCGTGCCGGTCTGAAGGATCACGGCGTACTCGCCGTTCACCCACGGCTGCAGCTCCTGCACGCGCTGCAGGTTCACGATCCGCGAGCGGTGGATGCGGAGGAAGCGGTGCGGATCGAGCCGCGACTCGATTGACGCCATCGTCTCGCGGACCAGGTGCGTGGCGCCTCCGGCGTGCAGCCGGACGTAGTTGCCCGCCGCCTCGATCCATTCGATGTCCTCCGTGCGGACGACGAACAGCCGCCCGCCGGACTTGACGAGGAACCGGTCCGTCTGGCGGCCGGCGCGCTCGTCGCTCGCGAGGGCGAGCAGCCTTCGGCCGATGTCGCCGTTCGCCCGGATCTCCAGCTCGCGGCGGGCGCGCTGCAGCGCCTCGGAGAACCGGCCGCGGTCGAACGGCTTCAGCAGGTAATCGAGCGCGCGCACCTCGAAGGCGCGCAGCGCGTGCCCGTCGAAGGCGGTCACGAAGACGACGAGCGGCCGGTGCTCGGGGGCCACGGCCTCGATGACCTCGAAGCCGTTCATGCGGGGGAGCTGGACGTCCAGGAAGACGAGGTCAGGCTTCAGCGTGCCGATGGCGGCGACAGCCTCCTCGCCGTCGCCGCACTGGCCGAGGATCTCGACGTCGCGTTCGGCCGCCAGCAGCGAGGCCAGCCGATCGCGTGCGAGCGGATCCGTGTCCGCGATCAGGGTTCGGATCATGGGGTGTCCCTCCGGAGACGAAACGTTAGACGAAGCGCATGCGGCTTTCGTCTCGTCGTGTGCGGAGGCGGACGGTGTCCGCGACGCGCGGTTTTGGACAAGATCCGTGGGGCCGCGATTACGGCAGAGGTGCCTTTCGGTTTCGTGATCGGCGTTCAGGAAAGGAACGCGGACACCGGGGCCGGCCGGGCAATTCCGGCCCGATCGCCCGGGACCATGACGGCATCCGCCTTGCGATTCAGCCGAGCCTCCATGCAGATTTGCCGGGTTTCCGTTCCGCTCAAGGACGGATGCGTCGCCGATTGGCGCGACGCGCAGCCCCGCATCCTCATCGTGTCGCACGATGCGGACTTCCGCGAGGCGGCGGGGCGCGTGCTGGAGCGGGAAGGCTGCGCGGTCGTCGGCGCCGCGCACGCGGGCCACGCCCTGCTCGCCTTCCTCGAGGCCCCGTTCGTGGACGTGCTGATTGCCGATACGCGCATGCGCGACGACGGGGCGGGGGAAATCGCCGCGACGCTGCGTCGCCGGCGCGCCGAGCTGCAGGTCCTTTACCTCGCCGCCGAGGGCATGCCCGTCCCCGCGGGACGGACCCTCGTGCACCCGTTCACGGCCGAAGATCTGATCCTGGCCGTGCGGGAGCTGACGGAAGCGCGATCGGCGTCTCACCCGCCTTCGTCAGCAGATCGTTGACGCGCTGCAGCGTCGGGCCCGACAGCTCCGCGAACCGCCCGCGCGCCGCCTTCAATTCTCCGGCGAGCACCGCCCCAAAGTCCTGCTGCGAGACCGTCGGACGGCCGCCGTACGACATCACCGCGCCGTAGAGATCGATCGCCCGCTCGCGGAGCTTCGGATCTGCTTCGAGCAGACCGCCCGACCGATCGACCAGCGAGTCGTTCAGCTTGTCCGCGTCCCCCGCCAGCGTGTCGAGCGCGCGCCGAAGATCTCCCTGCGCCGCCTTGTCCTTCAGCGCCGCCCCACGCGCGTTCGCCTCGTCCCGGAGTGACGCTGTCGCGTCCCCCAGATACGCGAGGTCGTTCTGCATCCCGTACAGCTGCATGACGAGCGTCTGCCGGAGCTGCCGATCGGCCGCCGGGTGGGGCGCCAGCGGATCCGCCATGAGATCCACCGTCCCCGTGACCACGTCGTCGTCGCTGGTGAGCCGCACGGTGTAGCGTCCTTCCGCGACCATCGGGCCGACGAGCGCGCGCGCGCCGAGCCCTGGCGCGGCCGCGCTCTTCGGCGCGTCGAGGCGCATGTTCCAATACACGCGGTTGATCCCCTGCCGCGTGCCCGCGGGCAGCGACTTCACGACCTTGCCGCCGGCATCCAGCACATCGAGCGTCAGCTTGCCGAACAGGTGCCGCTGCTTCAGGTAGTAAGTGATGACGGCCCCCTCCGGCGGATTCGCGCCTGCGAACTCGGCGTCGCCGGGAAAATCCTGCAGCGTCGCGGGAATGCTCTGGACCGCCGGACGCGACGGCAGGATCGCCGCGTTTTTCGCCAGCATCTCCGCCGTCATGTGCCGCAGCGGCGTGAGGTCGTCAACGATCTGGACCCCGCGCCCGTGCGTGGCCAGGATCAGATCGTGATCGCGCGGATGGATGGTCATGTCGTACACCGGCACCGCCGGCAGCCCGCCCGTCAACCGCGCCCAATGCGCGCCCGCGTCGAGGCTGACGAAGAGTCCCCCTTCGCTGCCCGCAAACAACAAGGACGGACTCACGAGATCCTGACGGACGACGTGCAGGTAGCCCTCGAGTCCCGCGCCGGTCAACGGCCGCCACGTGCGGCCGAAGTCATCGGTCGCATAGAGATACGTCTTCATGTCGCCGGTGCGGTGGCCGTCGAACGTGACGAACGCCGTTCCCTTCTGATGGCGTCCGGGTTCGATACCCGATACCCACGTGTGCGTCGGCACGCCGCCGACGTTCGCGACGACGTTGGTCCACGTCTTTCCGCCGTCGCGCGTGATCTGCACGTTGCCGTCGTCGGTGCCTGCCCAGATCACCTGCGAGTCGAGCGGCGACGGCGCGATCGTGACGATCGTGCAGTGGTTCTCCGCGGTGCTGTTGTCTTTCGTCAGCCCGCCGGATTCGCGCTGGCGCTGCTTCTCCGGATCGTTCGTCGTCAGGTCGGGCGAGAGGCGCTGCCACGAGTCGCCGCGATCCCGCGAGCGGAAGACGTACTGGCCGCCGAGGTACAACGCGGACGGATCGAGCGCGCTCGGCGTGAAGGCGGCGTTCCAGTTGAAACGGAGCGGCGGCTCTCCGGCGCCGGCGCGCGGACGGATGTCTTTGATCTCGCCGGTCTGCAGATGGTAGCGGCGGACCTGCGCGCCTTGATATTCGGAATACACGATCGACGGATCGCGCGGGTCGGGAAACGCGTTGAAGCCGTCGCCGACGCCGATGTTGGTCCAGTCGCCGTTGCGGACCGACGTTCCGGCAATCGCGCGCGACGGTGCGCTCCAGGATCCGTTGTCCTGGAGCCCGGCGTACACACGATAGGGGCGTTGCATGTCGTACGCGACGTGGTACAACTGCGCGACCGGCAGGGTCGCCGCGTGCGTCCATGACGTCCCGCGATCCCGCGAGACGTAGACCCCGCCGTCCGTGCCGAGCACGAGCGTGTACGGATCCTTCGGGTTGATCCACAACGCGTGGAGATCGCCGTGCACGCCGCCGCCCAGAGACACCGCTTCGAAGCTGCGCCCTCCGTTCGTGCTCAGGCTCAGGAACAGGCTCGGGTTGTAGAGCCGCGTGTGATCCGTGGGATCGACGACGATGTTGGCGAAGTAGAACGGCCGGACGCGGATGCCGAGTGGCGCCTTCCCCTCGCCCGTCGGCTTCCAGCTCTCCCCCGCATCGTCCGATCGATACAGCCTGGTGTCGCGGCTCTCGACGAGCGCGTACAACGTGCCGGGGCGCGACGGTGCGATCGCAATCGCGATGCGGCCGAGGTCTCCGTCAGGGAGCCCCGTTGTCATCTTCTTCCAGTGCTCTCCACCGTCGGTGCTCTTGTAGAGGCCGCTGCCCGGACCGCCCGATGTGAAGAAATACGGAAGACGCCGCACCTGCCACATTGCCGCGTACATGACGTCGGGCTCCTGCGGATCGATCTCGATATCCGCGCAGCCCGTGTCGGCGTTGACGAAGAGGACTTTCTTCCACGTCTTGCCGCCGTCGGTCGTCTTGAACACGCCGCGTTCGTCGTTGCTGTTCCAGAGATGTCCGACCGCGCACGTGTACACGGTGTCGGATCGGCGCGGGCGCACCGCGATCGCCGCGATGTGCTCGGTATCGGTCAGACCCATCGCGGTCCAGTTGCGTCCCGCGTCCGTGGATTTGTAGACGCCTTTGCCGATCGAAACGCTGTTGCGCGTCCACGCTTCGCCCGTCCCCACCCAGACGGTCTCGGGTTTGTTCTGATCGACGGTAACGGCGCCGATGGACATCGGGTACTCGTCGAAGATCGGCGTGAAGGTCGCGCCGCCATTGGATGACTTCCACACGCCGCCGCCTGCCGACCCGACGTACAGGACGCGTGGGTTGTCGGCGACGCCGTCAATCGCGGCAATGCGCCCGCTCGTCACCGCCGGTCCGAGCGCCCGCGCCCGAACGTCACCAATCGCCGCCGAATCGAGCACCGGCGGCGGCGCCTGCGCCGCCAGACCCGCCGGCACGCACAGCGCCGCGACAACAAGAGCGCGTTTCATGACATCCCTCGTGGACACAAAAAAGGAGGTGGGGATTGTATCCCACCTCCTTTTCCGTCTTCCGTGTTCCGTCTTTCGTTATTGCTTCAGTTTGAACAGGCTGGTCTCGATCGGTACGTTGAACTCCACCTTGTCGATCGTCATCTGGGCGATCGGCGTGCCATTGAGGCTCTGCTTCACGCTGAAAGGCACCATCACGCCGTCGACGTTCTGGTAATTCGACAGGTCGCTCGTGATGGTCGCCTGCTGCCCGTTCTGCTCCATGGTGGAGATCGTACGCACGTCGATGCCGGTGTCGGCGTCGAGGAACAGCTCGCGCGTCGTGCCGTTCTTGCGCGTGACCTTCAGGTGATAGACCTTGGTGCCGTCGATGGTTTCCTGACCGATGAGGTCGATGGTGGTGCCCTTCGTTTTATAGTCGACGAGGTCGCCGTCGAAATCCGCCTGACTCTTCGCCATGTCGGCCTGCGGTCCGGTCATCTCCTGAGCCGTGTCCGACCCCATCATCGGGTTGATTACCCAGACGTTCGTCCC
>QHWR01000026.1:27159-38754 GCA_003223835.1 Acidobacteriota bacterium
TCCGCGCCGCCCTTGGCCTTGAGGTTCTTGGCGACGATGTCATCGACCGTCTGCGCCGCCTGCGCGGCAAGGGTGATGGATGCGATGAGCGCCAGCGCGGCCGCCAGCGTCAAACGGGACACACGCCCCATGGGGTAGCCTCCTGAGATTCACTGAATAGCGGAACTCATTGTACAAGGCAAAGGCAGAAGGGGAAAACCTTCCGCCTTCTGCCTTCTGCCTTCTACCTTGTACGTTCTGCCTTCAGACCCGTCGTCCCACCAGCACGCGGTACAACGCGAGCAGGACGATGGCGCCACCGATCGACATCAGCCAGCCCGCGCTCTGGTCGGGGCCGTAGAACCCCATGGCTCGTCCGATGAACCCTCCGAGCAACGCGCCCGCGATGCCCAGCAGGACCGTGACGATGAAGCCGCCGGGGTCACGCCCGGGCATCAGGAGCTTGGCGATGATCCCGACGATCAGCCCGAAGAAAATCCACGCGAGGATACCCATCGTTACTCCCTCCCTCCCCACTCTCGATGCTCGCCCTGCAATCCCCTCACCATCACGTGTGGCTGAGCCGTGCGTTTGTAACCCTGCGGTTCGGCCATACTCTGTACATGTGGAGGGTGAGAAAGCCAGGTTCTCGACCTGGCTGACCAGGATTGCCGTCTACGAGGCGCTCGCGCGCGTGCGGCGCCGGAGCGTCGGTCTTCGAGCTGCACCTTTCCCGCTGCGATCGGATCGTCGAAGCGGTCATCGAGCGGCTGACTGAAATCTCGTCACACACCTGGTCATAGCGTGCCGTTCGTGCAGCGCGCGTAGCAGCTTGTTGGTGATACGCTTCGGCCCCCGGAATTGGAGGGCCTCATGCTGTCCTACCGCCGCTGGCTCGCGCCCGCGCTGCTCGTCGCAGGATTCGTCCTTCCCATCCACGCCGTCGTTCAGGATCGACAGGACGCCGCGGCGGAAAAAGACAAGAAAGAGACGAAGAAGGACCTGCCGCTCGAGCCGGATCGGACGATCGAGTTCGACACGACGGAGGGGTCGTGGATCTCGCTCGACGTCGCGCCGAACGGACGGACGATCGTCTTCGAGCTGCTCGGCGATCTCTACACGCTGCCGATCGACGGCGGGTCGGCGACCCGGATCACGTCGGGGATGCCGTTCGACAGCCAGCCCCGCTATTCACCTGACGGATCGAAGATCGTCTTCCTGTCCGACCGCAGCGGCGACGAGAACATCTGGATTGCCAACGCCGACGGCAGCGATCCGAAGCCGCTCACCAAGGGCAAGAACGTCCGCTACCTCTCGCCCGAGTGGACGCCGGACGGCAAGTATGTCGTCGTCTCGAAATCGAGCGGCCCGCCGCAGGGCGTCCAGTTGTGGCTGTACCACGTGGACGGCGGCACGGGCGTCAACCTGACCGGCAGCGAAGAACGCCGGCAGCTCAATCCGCTCGGCGCGGCGTTCGGCAAGGACGACCGGTACGTCTACTTCGCCGAGCGCACGAACGCGGGCAGCGTCTACAACCAGATGACGTTCCGCTGGCAGTTGGGGTTGTACGACCGGCTCACCGGCGAAAACTACCGCATGAGCGACGAGCTGGGGAGCGCGATGCGCCCCGTGCTGTCGCCCGACGGCAAGTGGCTCGTCTACGCGACACGCTGGGATGCGCAGACCGGCCTTCGGGTGCGCAACCTGCAGTCCGGCGACGATTCGTGGCTGATCTATCCGGTTCAACGCGACGATCAGGAATCTTCGTCGAACCGCGACTTGATGCCCGGCTCGTCGTTCACGCCGGATTCGCGCGCGCTGATCACGTCGTACGAAGGAAAGATCTGGCGCGTGGACGTCCCCTCGGGCGAGGCGACGCCCATCCCGTTCAGCGCGCACGTGGACGAAAAGATCGGACCGCGGATCCGATTCGAGTACCCGGTCGATCAGGGACCGGTGCGCGCGCAGCAGATCCGGTATCCCACGCTGTCGCCGGACGGAAAGAAGCTGGCGTTCACCGCGCTCGACCGCGTCTGGATCATGGATTATCCCGGCGGCAAACCGCGGCGCGTCTCGTCCATGGACGTCGGCGAGCACCAGCCCGCGTGGTCTCCCGACGGCCGTTACGTCGCGTACGTGTCGTGGTCGGATCAGGCTGGCGGCGAGGTGTATCGCGTGCCGGCGGCGGGCGGGCAGCCGGAGAAGCTGACGCGCGTGTCGTCGTTCTACTCCGAGCCGGTTTACTCGCCCGACGGCAAACGCATCGTCATCGTGCGCGGGCCGCGCGCGGCGCGCCAGGAGGATTTCTCGCCGGCCGGACGCGGCGGCCAGTCGATGGACCTCGTGTGGATTCCGGCCGACGGAGGGGACGCGGCGTCGATCACGCCGTATCGCGGCGAAGGGCGGCCGCACTTCGGCAAGGATCCGAACCGCATCTACGCGTGGGAAGGGAGGCGCGGACTCGTGTCGTTCCGATGGGACGGCACGGATCGCCTCACGCACGTGAAGGTCACCGGCTACAAGAATCCAAACGCGGAACAGGCGAACCCCGCGCAGGACGTGATCATGGGTCCGGACGGCGAGCATGCGATCGCGCTCCGGCAGTCTCGCTGAGCAGCCCCGACGGCGCCGTCGTCCCCGTGAAGAAGCTGACGAGCGTCGGCGGCGAGTTCGTCGCGTGGGCGGAGGCCGGCAAGGCGGTCACGTACGCGCTCGGCCGCACGTTCTTCCGCTACGACCTCGACGCCGCGAAGAAAGCGGAAGACGCGGCAACGAAGAAGGCTGAGGACGCCGACAAGGCGAAGTCGCAAGCCGAATCACCACAAGGCAACAAGCAGGCCGCCCGCGAGGACAAAGAAAAAGAAGAGAGGAAGAAGCCCGCCTATGAAGCCCCCGGCACGGAAGTCATCGTCGAAGCCGCGCGCGAGAAACCGTCCGGGACCGTCGTCCTGCGCGGCGCGCGCGCGATCACGATGAAGGGGGACGAAGTCATCGAGAACGCCGACGTCGTCGTGACCGACAACCGTATCGCGGCGGTCGGGCGCCGCGGCCAGGTGTCGATTCCCGCCGGCACGAAGACGATCGACGTCAGCGGCAAAACGATCGTGCCCGGGTTCGTCGACGTGCACGCGCACATCTGGCCCGCGTGGAACATCCACAAGACGCAGATCTGGGAGTACCTCGCGAACCTCGCGTACGGCGTGACGACGACGCGCGACCCGCAGACCGCGACGACCGACGTCTTGAGCTATCGCGACATGGTCGAGACGGGCCAGATGCTCGGGCCGCGCATCTACGCGACGGGACCCGGCGTCTTCTCGAGCGACAACATCCAGAGCATCGACGACGCGCGCGACGTGTTGACGCGGTACAGCAAGTACTGGGAGACGCACACGATCAAGCAATACATGGTCGGCAACCGCCAGCAGCGCCAGTGGGTCGCGATGGCGGCGAAGGAGCAGCAGCTGATGCCGACGCTCGAGGGCGGGCTCGATCTGAAGCTGAACCTGACGCAGATCATGGACGGCTATCCAGGCCTGGAGCACACGCTGCCGATTACGCCGCTTTACAAGGACGTGGTGCATCTCGTCGCGCAGTCCGGCATCACGTACACGCCGACGCTGCTCGTGCAGTACGGCGGACCGTGGGCCGAGAACTACTTCTACGAGCACACCGACGTCCACGGCGACGCGAAGATGCGGCGGTTCGCCCCGCACAAGGACCTCGATCGGGACGTCCTGCGGCGGCCGTGGTTCGCGGACCAGGAATACTCGTTCCCCGCCGCGGCGAAAGTGATCGCGGACATCGTCGCCGGCGGCGGGCGCATCGGCCTGGGCGGGCACGGGCAGCGTCAGGGGATCCAGGATCACTGGGAGATGTGGGCCATCGCGTCCGGCGGGCTGCCCAACCACGAGGTCCTGAAGATCGCGACGATCAACGGCGCGCGGGCGATCGGCATGGAGAAGGATCTCGGGTCGCTCGAGAAAGGGAAGCTCGCGGACCTCGTCGTCCTCGACAAGAACCCGCTCGAGAACATCCGGAACACGAACACGGTGCGCTACGTGATGAAGAACGGCGATCTGTACGAGGGGGACACGCTGGATCAGATCTGGCCGCGGCAGAAGAAGCTGCCGCGGCAGTACTGGTGGGACCTCGACCCGAAGCCGCGCCAGAACGCCCCGAAGCGTCCGGCTATTACGACCACGGATGACAGCCGCCACAGATGAACACGGACCGGACGGATCTGCCACCGATGCGATGAGCCCAATGGTACTCGTCGACGAGCTGCCGTCGCCCATCGGACCCCTGACGCTGACGGTCCGCGACGGCCGCGTGTGCCTGCTGCACTTCGGCCCGCGGGATTCATACGTCGACCGCGCATTGGCCCGATGGTATCCCGGCGTCGCTGCGGCGGCCGGCACGGCACCGCACGTGCGCGAGATGCTGGACAGCTACTTCGACGGAAACATCGCCGCGCTCGACCGGATCGACGTCGAGTTCAACGGAACGCCGTTTCAGCGGCGTGTGTGGGACGCGCTTCGCTCAATCGAAGCAGGCGCGACGACGTCGTACGCGGCGCTGGCGCACGTCGTTGGCGCGCCTCGCGCGGTGCGGGCCGTCGGCGCGGCAAACGGCGCGAACCCCGTCGCCGTCATCGTCCCGTGCCATCGCGTGATCGGGCAAGAAGTGGCTGCTCGCGCACGAGGCGCGGCATTCAGGGCTGTTTCACTCGGTCCCCGGTTCTCGGTCCTCGGTCCTCGATCCTGGATCTAGATTCTGACGAACAGCCGCCGCCGGTACATCCACCACAGAATCGTCCAGAAGACCAGCAGCGTCGCGGCGCCGAGGAACACGGGCCTGAACGCGGGCCCGGCGGCGTTGAAGAGCGCCGAGCCGAGATGGATGCGAAACGACTGCATCGTGTAGTCGCTCCCGACGTGGACGAGGACGTACATCGCGATCGAGTTCATCCCCACCACGAGCAGCGGGAACGTCCAGCGGCGATAGCCGCGGAGGTCGACGACGTAATACCACCCGGCGAGGAAGAGCAGGACCCAACCCGTGCTGAACAGCGTCCACGACGGCGTCCAGATACGCTTGACGATCGGGCACACGCCGAGCGCGTGCAGCGCCGCGCCGATCGCCAGGCCGAGCACGCCCCAGATCGCGAGCTGCCTCACCTTGTCCATGCCGGCGTGATCGCTCTTGAGGAGCCCACCCGCCAGCAACCCGAAGATCATCGTCGCGAGCGACGGCACGAAGTTCAACGTCAGGTAGCCGCCGCCGTTGTAGACGAATGGCTTTTCGCGCGGGAACAGGTTGAGGAACCACTGGTCCGCCGCCGCCGCGAAGTTGGTGTTCTTGTCCCAGTGCTGCGCGAACCCGCTGAGATGATGCGGCCAGTTCGCCGGCACGCCGACCGTTGTCGTGTCGAATCCCGGCGCCGGCAGCGGATATAGCGCGAAGGCGGCCCAATACGCGACGAGGATCGCCGCGGCGGCTGCCCACTGGACGCGCGGCGACGTCCACGCCAGCAGGAAGAGCGCGACGTAGCCGAGCCCGATCTGCGTGAGGACGTCCTCGAACGTGAAGTACGTCTGCGGATGATTCTGCGACCGCAGAAAGATCCCGAGCGCAATCAACAGAAATGCGCGGTACACGCTGTGCGCGAACATCCGCGGGAAACGCTGGCCCCTGGCGCGACGGCTCGCCAGCGAGAACGGCAGCGCGACGCCGACCATGAACATGAACGCCGGCTGAATCAGATCCCACGGCGCGCACCCGACCCACTCGCGGTGATCGAGCGTGTTCGCGAGAAACCGTGCGACGCCGCTGTCGGGGTAATACCGCACGATCGCGGGGATCCGCAGAATCTCCGACGCCATGAACAGCATCGTCGCGCCGCGGAACGCATCGAGAGAGGTCAGCCGGACGCTCTTCTCGACGATCGGCCGGGCCGACTGGACCGGCGGGGCTGTCGGGACGGCTACGGCAGGGACGGGTGCGGGGGGCGCGTACGTCATGCTCCACCTCCGGACGCTCCATAGTACTGCGCACGCTTGGCTTTCAGAAATCCGGCGGACCGGCGAATCTCGCAGACGGAAGATCGCGTCGTAGTCGTTCATGCCCGTGCCGGTCTCACCATGCCGCAGGACGGCGGCGTAGCCCGCGGCGCCGTCCGCCTCACGGAGATCCTCCATCGTCGCGCCGGGCGCAAGATACCGATCGGACGCGTGCATGGTGACGACGCGGTGGCGGACCTTTTCGAGGAACCCGACGGGATCGTAGCCGCCGACGACCGCGTTCGATGGATCGTACTGCACGCCGAAAGACGGCGAGTCGATCTGCTCGACGATTTCGAGGAAGACGTCCTCGGGCTGGGCGAATTCCGGATGTCGCCAGCGGCCGTCCTTGTAATGGTTCTCCATGCAGAGCACGACGCCGCGGCGCTCGGCATATTCGAGGGATCGGCGGATGCCGTCGAGCGTGCGCGCGATGCCCTCCTGTCGCGTCAGGCCCGGGTATCGCTGGCCGCTGAGCGTCCGGCAATGCCGCGCGCCGAGGCGGACGGTCAGGTCGATCGCCGCTTTCTGCCGATCGACCTGCCGGCGCCGCTCCTCCGCGTCGGGATGCGTGAAGTCCGGCGAGAAACAGATCATCGAGGTGACCTGGCCGGTCTCCTCGAGCGCGCGGGCGATCGGATCGACGTCGGCGTCCGCGAGACTCCTGAAGAAACCATCGTAGTGTTCGACCCCTTCGCCGCCGAGCCTGGCCGCGTCGCGGATCCACGCGACGAAGGATCGTCGGCCCTCCGTCAGCTCGTCGAACCAGCACTTCGGGAAGACGCTGATGCGCGGCGGCACGGCTACCAGTTCGGCGGCGCGCCGACGGGATACTGCTCGAGATCCATGACGCTGCCCGTCACCGCGGCGCTGTCGTCGGAGGCGAAGTACGCCGCCGCGAGCGCGACGTCGCGGGGCGCGAGCAGACGCCCGAACGGCCGCGTCGCGATGGCTTCCGGCAGCCACTCCTTTCCCTTGCCCTCCTGTTGCTTGACGCGCTCCTCGCCCTCGGTGAGCGTCCACCCGACGTTGATCTGATTGACGCGGACCCGATAGCGGTTCAGCGTCGCCGCGGCGTTTCGCGTCATCGTCATCAGTCCGCCCTTCGACACCGAGTACGGCCCCAGTTTCGGTTCGCCGATGTACGCGTTCACCGACCCGATGTTGACGATCGATCCGCCGCCGCGCGTCCGCATCGACTTCACCGCCTCCTGCAGGCACAGAAACGGCGCCCGCAGGTTGACGTGCATGATCGCGTCCCACAACTCGACGGGCGCGTCCTCCAGATAGCCCCGCGCGGTGCTCGCCGCGTTGTTGACGAGAACGTCCACGCCGCCGTAGCGCTCGATCGCGAAGCGGACGACGCGACGGCAGGCGGTGACGTCGGCCAGGTCGGCGATCACGAACGCCGCGTCGTGGCCGTCACGCGACAGCCGCTCGACGGCCTCCCGCGCCTGCGCCTCGTTGCGGCCGTGGATCACCACGCGCGCGCCGAGCGACGCGAAGTGCTCGGCGATGCCCCGGCCGATCCCGGACGTCGAGCCCGTGATGACCGCGATCTTGCCGGCGAGAGAAGCCATGACGTCGGTCAGGCAGCCTTCACGGCTGCCGCGTGGGTACGAGGACGGACTTGATCACGCGGCCGTCGTGCATCGCATCGAAGGCCTCGCGCCAGTCCTCGAGCGGCGCGCGAAGGCCGACGATCGTGTCGGCGAGCGTGGCGCCGCGATCGAGCAGGTGAATCACGCGCTCCCACACCGCGTACGTGTGGCTGAAGGATCCCTGGAGGCGGAGGTTCCGCTGCACGAGCGGATTGATGTCGATGGCGATCGCGTCGGGCGACCAGCCGACTTTCGTGACCTGTCCGTCCGGCCGCGCCACGCGCAGCGCGATTTCGAGCGGGCGGCTCGCGCCGGACGCATCGCAGACGAGGTCGGCGCCGAGCGCGGAATACCCGCGCACGATCTCGTCCGGGTTCTCCGTCTGCGCGTCCACGGTCCGCGCCGCGCCGAGCCGGCGCGCGGCGTCGAGGCGCCGCGCGTCGGCGGTCAGGCCGACCACGATCAGCGGATCGGCCCCCGCGAGCGCCGCCATGCGCGCGCACAGCAGCCCGATCGGCCCGGGGCCGAACACGACGACGCAGTCGCCGGGACGGATCGTCGAGTTGACGCACATCGCGTTGTAGGCGACCGCGTGCGGCTCGGCGAGGCACGCGAGGTCGAATGGCAGCGCGTCGGGGATCTTGTGCAGGCACCGGGCCGGCACGCGGACCCAGCGCGCCATCGCGCCGTCCACGCCGTAGCCGAATCCCTTCCGCCGCGGACACAGGTTGTAGCGTCCCGTCCGGCACATCAGGCACTCGCCACAAATCCGCGCCGCCGTCTCGCTGACGACGCGATCGCCCTCCCGGAAGCCCCGCACCGCGCGCCCGAGCTGCGCGACCGTTCCACCGAACTCGTGCCCGAGGACGACGGGGATGTCCACCGGCCACGAATGCGTGTTCCTCGCCTGGTGGACGTCGGATCCGCAGACCGAGACGGCGCCGACTTCGAGCAGAACGTCGTCCTCGCCAATTTCAGGGACGGCGATCTCGCGCAGTTCGACCGCGAGCGGCTCGAGCGCGTAGTGGACGATGGCCGGATGTGTTGACGACATGTCAGTCCCTGGTCCCTCGTCCCTCGTCCCGCGTCCCTGGTCCCCGGTCCCTTGTCCCTTGTCCCCCGTCCTCGGTTCCGCTTTGTCCAGGGACGAAGGACTCATGAATACGATCGCAAATTCTCTTCAAGACAGGCAGCAGCGCCCCCTCCGCGGGACGGAACGATGCGCCGTCGATGACGAGCGGGGCGCCGATGACGACGAGCGGCGCGCCGCGCGCCGGACACGCGATCGCCTGTTCGATCGACAGCCCGCCGACGGCCTGCACGGGGATCGACACTGCGCGCACGACGGCGTCCAGTTCGTCGAGCGGGCTCAGCCCCCGGATCAGGTTGCGCTCGTCGAAGCCGATGTGATGGACGATGAAATCGACGCCGAGCTGTTCCATCCATCGCGCGGAGGCGACGCGATCGTCGGCGGCGAGGTTGTCCCCCATCACTTTGATCCCGTAGTCACGTCCCGCATCGACGACGCGGCGGATCGTCGCCTCGTGCGCGCGCCCCATCACGACGACGAGATCCGCGCCCGCCTTCGCCATCATCTCCGCTTCCAGGTATCCGCCGTCCATCGTCTTCAGGTCCGCAACGATGGGGTGATCCGGGAATCGCGCGCGCAACCCCTCGACGGCGCGCAGCCCCTCGGCGAGGAGAAGCGGCGTGCCCGCCTCGAGCCAGTCGACGCCCGCTTCCACGCCGATCGCCGCCGTCTCGAGCGCATCGTCGAGCGACGTCAGGTCGAGCGAGAGCTGGACGATGGGGAACCTGATCGCCCCCAGATCGACGGGCACGTCAGGCCGTACCGCGCAGCTTCTCCACCGTGTAGCCGCCGCGCGCGCGGTCGTACACGTAGATGCCGCCAAAGATGAGGACGAGCAGCGTCGGCAGCAGCGCCCAATACGCGAGGACGCGGTCGGTGCCGTAGGTCTCGCTGATCCAGCCCATGATCGGGCCCGCGACCGCCGTCGAGAAACTTCCGGTCGCGCCGATGATCGCGAGGAGCAGCGCGCCGCCGCGCGGGAAGCGCTCCGACGTGATTCCCAGCATCGTCGGCCACCAGAACGCGACGCCCGCGGCGAAGAGCGTGGCCGCGGCGAACGCGGCGGGCGCGCTGTTGGCAAGGCTGAACAGATAGAGGCCCGCGGCCGCGGGGACGGCCGTGATCGCGATGAGCGCGGTCGGCGATACTCTGTGCGCCACGTTCGCGCCGAACTGGCGCATCAGATACATCACGCCGTTGATCCACACGACGACGAGAATGCCGGCCTGTGCGGAGCTGCCCATGACGCGGTTGAAGATCGTCGGAATCCAGCTGCCCGGTCCCAGCTCCGTCGCCGCGGTGATCCACATGGCCGCCCAAATGATGAGGAACAGCGGCCGTGCGATCTCGCGCACCATGCCGCTCGCGGACACGCCGGCCGCCTTGCGCTCCGTCGGCGGAAATCGCTGCCCCATGATCATCGCCGTGTAGATCACGGACGGCACGAGCAGCAGGAGGACCTTCGGCTGCCAGCCGAGCCCGATTTGCGTGAACGCGAACGAGAGCACGCCGCCGATCACGATCCCGCCCGGAAACCACGCGTGCAGCGTCACGAGACGCCGCGTCTTGTCGTCGGAGTAGATTGTCGCGATGAGCGGGTTGATCGCCGCTTCGACGAGGCCGTTCGCGATGCCGATGATCACCGTCGCGGCGAAGAACGTCCCGAAGCTGTTCGAGAACACGGTCAGCAACGCGCCGCCGATATGGCCGGCGGCCGCGAGCCGGATGATCGTGCCCATGCCGAGCACGTCGCATAAGGGGCCGCCCAGGAGGATGGCGAGGCCGAATCCCCAGAACGCCGCGCCGAGGATCCATCCGACCTGCACGTCCGTGAGCGACAGGAGGCGCTGCACGTCGCCGATGATGTCGCCGCGGACGGCGAACGACATCGCCGTCGCGATGAGCGCGAGGCAGCTCGCGTTGAAGAGCCGGGTCCGGTTCACGGTCCCGTGACGATAATGCAGGTCGGCGGCGGCATCAAGCGCACGGATCGAAGTAAGCGCGGCGCGCGGTCAGCGCACGGTGATCTCGGCGGTCGCCTGGCCGCCGCCGGGGTCCCTGGCCGTGACGCGATGGCGGCCGACCGCGAGCGGCCACGACAGGGCGCGTTCGGAGGAGACCTCGCCGACGACGCGGCCGTCGATGGCCCAGGTAACGACGGTCGGGCGCGCCGTCGTCGCGCGGAGCGGGACGGCCTGATACTCGGGACGGAGTGTCGGGTCGATGCTGTAGAGCGCGCCGGAGGGCGGACTGGCAATGGCGATCGCGCGTGCGGCCGGCGCAGGTGGCAAAAGCTGCCTGTCCCTGATTTCCCCGAAACGGTGGCTGCCGCCGCTTTCTCGCTCCGCGTGCCCCCGATCGCTCCAGCCGCGGAACACCGGCGGCCAGATCGTGATGACGCCCTCGTCGCTCTGGTGATGCCAGCTGCACGGGACGGGATCGTCGCCGGCACTCACCCACTCGCGCGCCCTTGACGGGCACCAGGGGTTCGCGCGCTCGCCCGAGAGCGCACAAATCGTGACCTCGGTCACATCTGCCGGCCGCGGCAGAATCGCGTCCCCCGCCATCCGGTCAGCGGCGCGATAGCGGCGCTCCGCCGCGAGCATGATGGCGTGGAACAGCGGACCGGCGCCCGTCACCCCCGATGAATCGTGCAGCGGGGTGCGGTCGAAATTGCCGACCCACACGCCGACGGTGACGTCGCGCGTGTAGCCGACCGTCCAGTTGTCGTGGTACGCCTGCGACGTGCCCGTCTTCACCGCGACGGGAAACGGAAACTCGAGGTTGCCGCCTCGCCCGAACACCCACGCGCGCGCGTTGTCGTCGCTGAGGATGTCGGTGATGAAGAAGGCGGCGCGCGGCG
>QHWR01000284.1 GCA_003223835.1 Acidobacteriota bacterium
CGTCTTCCACGAGCAGAATCCGCGCTGCCGACGCCATCTCAACCCTGTTCGCGAACACGGCAAGGGCAGTGCCACGGCCGTCGATGCATAAGCGGTCATGATCGGCCGTTTTCCCGCGTGTAGACGTCTGAAATCCGACGAGCAGGAAAAAACTGCGCGGTGCTGTTGGGCCTCCGCGGCGACACGGTTGAGGCGGGTGTGGCGAGAATGCGGAGGGTCACCACCCGACCGGGCCGTGGACATTAGTTCGCCGCGGCGGTGACTTTCTTCCGCGGCCATCCGGCGCGACCGCGGTCCGCATCGGAAGTCGCGCCTGAAATCCGGTGCATTTCGGACGACGCCGATGGCCGTGCGTTTGCTCTCTCGTCCTCCAGACCGTTCCATGTACCCTGCCAGCGCCGGTCTTCGTGTCGTCTCCCTCGCGCGTACGCTCGTCGCCGAGCAGATCGAATATCGCGAGCTGCTCGTGCAGATGGTGAAGCGCGATCTGCTGATCCGCTACAAGCAAACGGTGATGGGGTTCGGGTGGGCGGTCTTCATGCCGCTCGTCAACACCGTCATCTTTTCGATCGTGTTCACGCGCGTCGCCCACGTCGATACCGGGCTGCCCTACCCGCTGTATGCCTATTGCGGGTTGCTCGCGTGGAACTTCACCGCCTCGTCGCTCCGCTTCGCGGTGGTCTCGCTGACCGGGAACGCGAACCTCGTGACGAAGATCTATTTTCCGCGCGAGATCTTTCCGTTCTCGGCGGTGCTCGTCGCGCTGGTGGATACGGCGATCGGGTCGAGCGTCCTCGTCGCGCTGATGATCTGGTATCGCGTGGACGTCCACTGGACCGTGCTGGCGCTTCCCGTCATCGTTCTCGCGCACGTCACGCTCACGTCGGCGCTGGCGCTGCTGCTCGCGGTGGGCCATCTTTTCTACCGCGACGTCAAGTACGTGTTCGACATCGTCCTGAACGTGGCGATGTTCGTGACCTCCGTCGTCTATCCCGTCGATCGCATCGGCGGTCCGATCGGACGGCTGCTGGCGCTCAATCCCGTCACGATCATCATCGACGCCTACCGCGACGTGCTGTTGCGCGGCACGTTGCCGCCGGCCGCCCCGTTTGTCGCGGCCGGCTGCTTTTCCGCGGTGCTCCTGCTCGCCGCCTGGATCGTCTTCCATCGCGGGGAGCTGACGTTCGCGGAGAACATGTGACCATGGCACAGCCCGGCATCAGGTTCGAGGGCGTCTGGAAGAAGTTTCGGCGCGGGGAGCGGCACGACAGCCTGCGCGATCTGGTGCCGGCGCTCGCCCGCCGGCTGGTCGGCCGGCGCACGAACGCGCCGGAGCTCTCCGAACAGGAGTTCTGGGCCGTCCGCGACGTGTCGTTCGAGGTGCAGCGGGGCGAAGCGCTGGGGATCATCGGACCGAATGGCGCCGGCAAATCGACCACGCTGAAGCTGCTGAACCGGATCATCGCGCCGTCGCGCGGGCGCTGCGAGATTCATGGGCGCGTCGGCGCGCTCATCGAGGTCGCGGCCGGATTCCATCCCGACTTGACCGGCCGCGAGAACATTTATCTCCAGGGCGCCATCCTGCACATGAAGCGCGGCGAGGTCGCGCGGAAGTTCGACCAGATCGTCGAGTTCGCCGGCTTGTCGGAGTTCATCGACACGCCGGTGAAGCGCTACTCGTCGGGGATGAACGCGCGTCTCGGGTTCTCGATCGCCGCGCACCTCGAGCCCGACGTCCTCCTGATCGACGAGGTGCTCAGCGTCGGCGACATGGGGTTTCAGCAGCGCTGCGTCGAGCGGATGCTGGAGTTCAAGAAACAAGGGGTCACGATCCTCTTCGTCTCGCACAACCTGCAAGCGGTCGCCAGCCTTTGCGAACGCGCGCTGTATCTCCACCGGGACGTGCGCGCGCTGGGCCCCTGCCGCGACGTCATCGAGCAGTACGTGCGGTCGGCCGTCCGGACCACGACCGTCAGTCGCCGGGGTGCGGTCGAAATCGTCAAGACCGAGCTGGTCGATCACCGCGGATGTCCGGTGTCCTCGGTGACGCCGGGAACCGCGCTCGTGCTCCGCGTCACCTATGCGGCGCATGCCACGGCGAACAACCTGCTCTTTGGATTTCTGCTCTACCGATCGACCGACGCGCTGTCGGTTTACGACGCGAACTTCGGCAGCCAGGAGCTCCAGGTGGGCGCGCTGCAGGCTGGCGACGAGGTCGTCGTTGACTACCATTTCCACGTCAACCTGACCCGCGGGCAGTACCATCTCGGTTGCCACGTGTTCGACCTGGCCACGCAGGAGTACACCGATCGCGTGTGTCCCATCGGAGCCCTGACCGTGGACGAGAGCCGGACCCACAACGGCATCGCCGACCTGCAGGTCGCTCCGCGGCTCATCGCCTCCACCGGCAGCCTCGCCGGGGCGGCGGAAGCCGCGCTCTGACCGACCACATAGACAAGCGGCGCTGGCCATTTTGTCTCCGCGGGGTCAGACTTCCGCGGCGCACATTCGATTTCCTTCCGCAGCCCTCGCGTTTTCGGCCGTTGGTCTGACGGACCAATGGCCGGCGGATTGCTGAATACCCCCCAGCACCAATCCGGCATCCCGACTTCAACGACAGGACTCTTGTCTTATGTATCGTGCGCGTCGAACCGCTGCGTGGCTGCTGTCCCTGCTGATCGCGTGTCCGCCGAATGTCACGGTCGTCAGCGCGACGCAGGTCGCGCGCGACACGTGGAGCATCGCGGCAGTCTTACGGCATCAGCGGCGCGCCCCGGCAGAATCGCGCCTGGCCATCCGCACGGTCACCGGCGCGCCGACGTCCGTCGCGGCGAACGCCGAGGCGATGGCATCGCCGGCCGCGGCTGAAGCCGCGACGCCGCCCGCCTGCGCCAACGCGATCCAGTGCGAGAACGAGCTCCTCGGGGTCGGCCCGGCGGTCTGGGATCTGCCGGGCAAAGACGCCGGCGACCTCAGCATTCAGGGCTTCGCGACCGACATCAGCGTCAACCGAGGGCAGCAGTTCGACTTCAAGATCAAGACGGACGCGACGGACTATCGCCTGGACATCTTCCGCCTTGGCTACTACAGCGGGCTCGGCGCGCGTCAGATCGACAGCATCTCGAAGCACCTGTCGACCCCGGAAGTACAGCCCGACTGCGACACAGACGTCGAGACCGGACTGGTCGACTGCGGGACCTGGTCGGTGTCGGCCTCGTGGTTCGTGCCTGCGACGGCGGTGTCGGGGATCTATCTCGTCAAGCTCGTTCGCGCCGATACGAACGGCGCCAGCCACATGATCTTCGTCGTCCGGGACGACACCGGGCACTCCGACCTGTTGTTCCAGACGTCGGATACGACGTGGCAGGCGTACAACCAGTACGGCGGGAACAGTTTGTACAGCGGCGATCCCGTGGGCCGCGCCTACAAGGTCAGCTACAACCGGCCGTTTCTCGACCGAAGCGATCCCGACGGCGGCAGACAAAGCTGGCCGCTGCATGCCGAGTATCCGATGGTGCGCTGGCTCGAGGCCAACGGCTACGACGTGAGCTACACCACCGGGGTCGACACCGATCGGCGCGGAGCAGAGCTGCTCGAGCACAAGGTGTTCATGTCGGTCGGTCACGACGAGTACTGGTCGGCCGCGCAGCGGGCGAACGTCGAAGCGGCGCGCGACAACCTCACGACTCCGGTGAATCTCGCGTTCTTCAGCGGCAACGCGATGTTCTGGAAGACGCGATGGGAGGACAGCCCGCACCCGACGCCCGCGGTGAATCCCACCGCGCCGACGCCGTACCGGACGCTCGTCTGCTACAAGGAGACGCACGCGAACGCCAAGATCGATCTGGACCACGAGTGGACCGGCACGTGGCGCGACGTCCGGCCGATCAATCCGGAAGGGCCGCATCCGGAGAATGCCGTGAGCGGAACGATCTTCATGGTGAACGGCGAGCGAACCGACTCGATCATGGTGCCCGCGGAGTTCGCCAGCGCGCGGTTCTGGCGTCACACGAGCATCGCGACTCTCCTGGGCGACCAGGTCGCGGTGCTTCCGCCGGGGACGCTCGGGTACGAATGGGACGAGGACCTCGACAACGGGTTCCGTCCGGCAGGCCTTCAGCGGCTGTCGTCCACGACGCTCGACGTCACCCCGCAATACTTGCTCGACCAGGGATCCAACTACGGTCTGGGAACGGCCACGCACAGCCTGACGCTGTATCGCGCGGCCGGCAATGCGTTGGTCTTCAGTGCCGGCACGGTGCAATGGTCGTGGGGACTCGACTCCGTGCACGATGGCGGCTCGGAGGCGCCGAGCGCCGACATGCGGCAGTCGACGGTGAATCTGCTCGCCGACATGGGCGTGACGCCGGACGGCGCCACGAACGGCTCCACCCTCTTCAGCGGATCCGTCCTCGACCTGCGCACGTTCGACTTCCTCGCGCCGACGGCAACGATCACGTCGCCGCCGTCCGGCCAGGTCCTGCAGGTCGGCGACGCCGTCACGATCAGCGGCACCGCTGGCGATGTCGGCGGCGGAACCGTGGCGAGCGTGGAGGTATCGGTTGACGGCGCGACGTGGCACCGGGCGACGGGAACGTCGAACTGGACGTACGACTGGATCGCCGCCGGCGAGGGGTCCATCAGCATTCGCAGCCGCGCCGTCGACGACAGCGGAAACATCCAGCCGACGCCGTCGACCGTCTCGATCACGATCGCTCGCGTGTGTCCATGCGGCGTCTTCACCGACTCGACGGTCCCGCCCATCGCGGCGCTGGACGACCCGCACGCGACGGAGCTCGGCATGCGGTTCAGCGCCGACGTCAGCGGCGTCGTCACGAGCGTCCGCTTTTACCGCGGCTCGGGCAATACCGGCACGCACGTTGGCAGCCTCTGGACCAACGACGGCACCCTGCTGGCGCAGGCGACATTCAATGCGGAAACCGCGCCGGACGGATGGCAACAGGTTGACTTCGCCGCGCCCGTCCACGTCGATGCGGGCGTCACCTACGTCGTTTCGTATTTCGCCCCGAACGGGCACTATTCCGTGGGGCGCCCGTCCGAGACACCATCCGGCCCTGGTTTCACCGCGGCGGTCGTCAACGCTCCGCTTCGCGCGTCCGCCGACGGCTTCAACGGATTCGGCAACGGCGTCTACCGGTACGAGAGCGACAACGGTCGAGGCTTTCCGATCAACACGTTCGGGTCCACGAACTACTTCGTGGACGTCCGGTTCATGGCGGACGTGGCCGCCGACTCGACGGCGCCATTCGTGACGACGAAGACGCCCCCGGCGGGCGCGATTGGCGTCAGCCCGTTCGTGCACGTGAGCGCGCGCTTCAACGAGGCGCTCAGGCCGGAGACCGTCAACCTGGGCACGCTCGAACTGCACGATTCCACCGGACCAATCGCGGCGACGGTGTCGTACCTGTCGGCCACCCACACGATCGAGCTGGTGCCCGCCTCACGGCTCGCCGACGCGACGACGTATACCGCCGTCCTGCATAGCGGGGTCACCGATCTGACCGGCAATCCGCTCGCGTCGGATGTGACCTGGACGTTCACCACGGCGACGCCGGTCGTCTGTCCGTGCTCCATCTGGACGCCCGACACGGTACCGACGTTCCTGATCAATAACGCGGAGGACTCGCGCGCCGTGACGGAAGGCGTCGAGTTGGGCGTGCGGTTCCGCTCCGACCTCGACGGCAGCATCAGCGCCATCCGCTTCTACAAGAACGCCACCGACACGTCACAGCACCTCGTCAGCCTCTGGGATCCGGCCGTCAGCACCGTGGTTCCGCGCGCCACCGCGACGTCTACGCCGAACGTGGACACCGGCTGGCAGGAGGTCCACTTCACGACGCCGGTCTCGATTACCGCCAACCACACTTACGTGGCGTCGTACCACACGAACGTGGGCCGTTACCCGCTGAACAGAACGTACTTCCTGCCGGCGTTCGCCTCGTCGTTCACGAGGGCGCCGCTGCGCGCGCTGATCGACGGCGAGGACGGGCCCAACGGGGCGTTCGACTACGCGACGTCGGCGATGCCGACGCAAACGTTCCTTCAGAGCAACTACTGGGTCGACGTCGTGTTCGAGACGTCCGTGAATCATGCGCCGG
>QHWR01000285.1 GCA_003223835.1 Acidobacteriota bacterium
CGCGACGGCCGCGGTGTCGTTGGCGTGGGCCCGGTCCGCGATCAACCGCATCTGATCGCGCGTGAGGCTCGCGACGACGCGCGGATGCGAGGCGACGATGGCCTCGGCGGTGGCGCGATCGGCTTTCGCGCACGCGGCCAGCAGGCGCTGCGCAGGCGTGGCGTGACGGAGCAGGACGTCCACGATATCGTCGCAGCCAAGCCGCATCGCGACGTCCATCGCCGTCACGTTGTGATCGAAGACCCAGCGGTAGATGTCGCCGCGGCGATCGCCGATCTCCTCGCGTGTCGCGGGCCGCTCGCCCGTGTGCGCGACGGTGTACTTGCCGTGCCAGGTGCGGTGATCGAGCGCCTCCGGATCGTCGCGGAGGGACCGCTCGACGAGCGCGGCATCGCGCAGCCCGACGGCGATGAAGATGTCGAACCACGCGCCGCGCGCGATGAGCAGGCGCGTGACGTCGGGTGCGTCGCGGACCAGGTACTGCGCCGGCGTCGATTCGTGGTCCACGTCTCGCGCGTCGATGTCCGCGCCGCGGTCGATCAGGTATTGCGCGATCTCGACGTTGCGGGCGCAGTGCAGCGGCGTCTTCCCGTCGCCGCCGCGGGCGTGGACGAGCGACGGGTCACCCTCGACCAGCTCGCGCAGCCGGGCGAACATCCCGAGGCGCGCGGCGCCGAAGACGTCCACGATGGCGCCGCGCGCGATTAACGGCGCGGCCTCCTCCGGCGTGCAGTCGTATTCGAGGAGGCCGAAGCCTCCGGCCCACCACGCGCTCTTGAGGTTGAGATCCGCGCCGTACGCGAGGAGGACGTCGAGAAGCGGCAGGTTCTTCATCGCGCGCATGACAGGGCGGCTGTTGAAATAGCTGATCGGCGCGTTGACCGCCGCCCGGACGGCCGCGTGCGCCTCGAGCAGCGTGCGCACGCGCGCCACGTCCCCGGCGTGCAGCGCAGTCACGAACTGCTCCACCGGCGTCTTCGTCAGCGATTCGATCTTGCGCTTCATCGCCGCCCAGCTCTGGAAGCCGTAGCCGCGCGCGACGACGAGCTGCGCGTCGGCGAGCGCGAGCGCGGCGGGCGCCGGCGGCGCCGGGTGAAGGGCGCGAATGCGCGCGAGCGCGTCCGGCCTGGCGGCCCACGCCTCGCGCAGCAGCGCTTTCGCGCGCTTCTGCTGCATTTCCAGATTCGGTTTGGCGGGCAGCGGTTGGACGAACGTGGAACGATCGCGGTCGGACGCCATGACGAGAAGGTGGGAGCAACAGGATACCATTTGACGCGCCGCTCGCGGGTCGGCAGCGCACGCGTCTGATATTCTGGCGGCCCGCATGAACGAGCGGCGACAGGTCCTCCTCGTCTTCGTCGCTGCGCTGGCGCTCTATACGCTGACCGCCGGCGGCAGCCTCAGCTCCAGCGACGCGGTCGTCACCTTCGATCTCACGCGCAGCATCGTCGAGCGGCACTCCATCGCGCTCTCGGGCGATGTGCTGGGCAGCAGCGGCAATCGAGGACTCGATGGACGCTACTACTCGCAGTTCGGCATCGGACAGTCCATTTACAACATTCCGTTCTATCTCGCGGGACGGGCAGCGGCCGGCCTTGCGGGCCGGCAGATCGGCAAACCGGACACGCTGCCCAAGGCCGCCGTCGCGCTCGGGAGCGCGGTGGCCGCCGCAGCGGCGGTTGCGTTGATCTGGCTGATCGCGTGGCGTCTGACCGGCGATGCGCGCGGGGCGCGCCTGGCGGCGGCGAGCGCCGCGATCGGATCGCCGTTGTGGCCGTACTCGAAGTTCGGATTCTCCACCGCGCTCACCGCCGCGATTCTCGCGGCCGCGGCGTACGGATGCTGGACGGCGATCGCGCGTCGCAGCACGCGAGCCGCGGCGGGTGCCGGCGCCGCGATCGCGTTTGGCTGGCTCACGCGTCACGAGATGGCGCTCGTGCTGCTGCCGTTTCTCGTCTTTTTCTGGATCGAAGGACGCCGGCGCGGATTGTCGTCCGGCGAGATTCGCCGTTACATCATCGTGCTCTTGTCGACCGCCGCAGTGGGCGGCGTCCTCTGGATGGGCTACAACACGGTCCGATTCGGCGATCCCATCGCGGTGGGTTACGCGCCGTCGTTTTCCGTCGAGGGATACGCCGCGTTCCTCGTGGCGCCGGCGGGTTCGGTCCTGCTGTTCTGTCCGCTCGTGGTGCTCTGGGTCGCGGGACTGATCGAGGTGAGGTCGTCGATGCCCGGCGCGATCGTGCTGCTCGCCGGCCCGCTCCTCGTCGCCTACCTCTTTTATGGTGGACTGGCGGACTGGCCTGGCGGGCGATCGTACGGGCCTCGTTATCTGGTGCCGTCGCTGGTGCTGCTGGCGCCGGGCCTGGCGCTGCTCCTCCAGGCGGCGAGAATCCGGCGCCGCCTCGTTGCCATCGCAATTCTGCTCGCCGCCATGTTGCAGTTGCCGGGAGTGCTGGTTGATTACTCGAAGGTCAGCCTCGATTGGGCGCGCGCCGCGACGGGACGAGCGGTCGAACAGCGCAACTGGCGGTTCGCGTCCTCGCCCCTCGTGCTGAACGCGCGCGCGGCGCGCCGCGCCGTCCCGGAGAATGCGGCGTACCTGACCGGTCGTCGTCCGATGCCTGACGCGCCCGCGATCGGCGATCGGGACGACCGTGGTTTCGCGCAGCGGTTCTCGTTCAGCCTCGATTTCTGGTGGCTGTATCTCGTGTATCTCCGCGTGCTCCGTGCGAGCACGGCGCTGATACTCGCCGGCGCGCTCGCGCTCGTGGCCGTAGGCGCCGCCGCGGCCGCGCGAATGACTGCTTTGCCTCCCGACTGATCCCGCGCAACGGCTCCACTACATCGCGGCGGCCGCGCCCGCGGAGCCGGTCAGCGCGGCGACGAGGCCGACGAGGCTGTCCTCGTCGAACGGTTTCACGAGAAACGCGGCCGCGCCGATCTCGTGCCCGTACCGCATGTTCTCGGGATGCTGCAGGCCCGACATGAGGACGACCGGGATATCACGGGTCGAGCGGTCTCGTTTCAGCCGCCGGCACAGTTCGAAACCGTCGACGTACGGCATGATGACGTCCATGAGGATCATGTCGGGCGGGCGCTCGGCGATCGCCTGCAGCGCGCTGTCCGCGCCGTCTGCCGTCGTCACGGCGTACCCGAGCTGGGTCAGCCAGTAGGCGAGCATCTCCCGTGTGTCGAACGAATCGTCGACCACGAGCACCGAAACGCGTGCGACGTCTGTCACAGGATCCTCCGATCGACCTGTCAGCGACCATTGCGCCGGGCGACGGACGCGTTGTGTAAGGCGATCCCCACGGTGACGCCATTGATGCCGGCCATCATCACGATGGCCGCCACGCGATGGCGTCGCCACAATCGTTCTGCGAAATAAATCGTCGTCGCGACGGACGCCGCCTTGATGGCCGATGCGGCAATTACGTTCGGCGTCAGCGGCGGCAGGACAGGGTTCGCTTCACGCGCGCCGCGCTGGAGCGCGCGAAACGTGGTGTACGTGTCGTAGGTCTGCGCCGCACCGAACAGCGCGTACAGGCCGACCAATCCGGCCGGTCGCGAATCCGTGACGAAACGATCCGGCGTGGGCGCGGCGATTGCCGTCTGGCACGGTGCCGCCGACGCGGCTGGCCCCGGCGGCGCGCACAAGAGCAGCGCCGTCACTCCCGACGCGAGCGCAAGACTCATCGCGGCGTCCTTGTCCGAATTGGCGGGGAGAGAGGTGGCTGGGGAAAGCCACCGCTGCTCATTGCCGGATTCGTGCCGCCCTGCCGGCAACAAGGAAGATGAGCGGACTCAACATCTTAACTTCGGCTGACAATTCCGTCGTGTAGCGGAGGCCAACGGTGCACACGCCGGTGATGCTTGATCCGCTACACGGGGTCACGATCGCGCGAGCGCGGGTCGTTCAGGAGACGGCGCACGATTTTGCTGGTGCGGACGCGGGCCTTCAGGCGGTGCAGCGTCGTATACAACCCGATCTCCGCGCGCGCGAGAAAGATGTAACGAGGGGTCGATCCTTTCGCGCGCGCCAGGTTCGTGGCCGCGCGCACGTAGTCGCGGAGGAAGCGCGCGTCCGAAAAATCGAACGGGCGGACCGCATCCTTGAGATCGGGCGGGTACACCTTTCTATAGAACTGCTCGGTGAAATCTCGAACCGCCCGCAGCGCCGCCGGCGCCAGCGTCCGGCCAGGCCGCGCGAATTGATCCTGAATGATCTGCTGGAACTCCGGCGAATCGGTGCGGCCGGCATAGAGAAACGACCTGCGGAGGCGTTCGACGGCCGCCGGACCGAGCCGCTTCACGCAGCCGAAATCCACCAGGCCGATCGTGCCGTCGTCGTTGAACAGGTAGTTGCCCCAGTGAGGATCGGCGTGCACAGCTCGAGCAGGCGGCTGCCGATCGCGTCGCGCAGCCGTTGCGACGGATGCCTCGTCAGAAACGTGTCCAGATGTTCGCCACGCACGACCGACATCGTCAGGATGCGGTCCGTCGAGTACTCGCGGTACGCATCGGGAACAGCGACGAAGTCCAGGGGTTTCAGGCCGTTCTTGAAGAAGACGATGTCGTCGGCTTCGCGGACGTAGTCGGTTTCGGCGAGGATCTGTGATTCCAGCTCGTCGAGGACGTCTGTCGGCAAATGGCCCGACGCCTGCGCCGGCAGCGACGCGCGGCGGAGCCATCGGAAGTCGTTCTCGATGGCGGCCCGAATCTCCGGATACTGAATCTTGACGGCGACGTCGGTCCCGTCGCGCAGCACGGCGCGATGCACCTGCCCCAGAGACGCCGCCGCGAACGGCTCCGCCTCGAACCGTTTGAACATCTGATCTGGAGAGCGTCCGAGGCTCGCGCTGAACTGCGCCCGCGCGAGTGACGGATGCATCCCGGGCGCCTCCATCTGCAGCTTCGTCAGTTCCGCGAGCAGCTCGTCGGGCACGAGGTCGGTGTGGAGACTGAGCGCCTGGCCCAGCTTCATCGCGGGCCCGCGCAGGAGCGCCAGTTCGTCATGGATCCGGCGCCCCGCCCTTGCGTGAACCGCCCGGCGGCGACGGTCGCGCTGTGCCTCTCCAAGAAAGAGGCGCTGCATCATGTAACCCACGTAGCTGCCGGTGACGCCGGCGGTGAGGCGGGCGATCCGCCATGCGCGCCCGATGCTGCTCGGCGCGCCGGGTCTGTGCGAGGTCCGCGCTCCTTTCATGCGCATCACCGCTGGCGGAGCACCGCCACGCCGATCTTGAGCGAGCGATCGAGGAACGCGAGCGTCTGTTGTTTCCCTCCCGACGTGTCGTGCAGCCAGTACAGGAGGACGCCGAGGTAGTAGATCCGCGGCGGATGGCCTCGTCCACCAGTTCCTGCACGAACGCCAGGTAGCGAAACTGGAGCGCCTGTGCGGACGGACTGAAGACGCCCAGCTTCGATCCGGGCTTGAGCGCCTGGATGAACGCGGCGCCGATGAACCGTTCGTGCGGCGCCAGGAACTCCAGCTGCGTCTGCACGAGGGCGAACAACTTCTCGTCGATCGACGCCTTGCGGAGCCGCGCGTCGCCGCGGACCGCCGCAATCGCGTGATCGACTTCCTGCTCGAGGAAGTACAGCGCGATGTCTTCCTTGGTCGGGAAGTAATTGAAGACCGTGCCCTCGGCGATGCGAGCCTTTCGCGCGATCGCCTTTGTGGTGGTGGCGTCGAAGCCCTTCACCTGGAACAGCGTGAGCGCGGCAGCCACGATCCGGGATCTGGTGGCTTCTTTCTTGAACGCGCGCCGGCTGGCGGCCGGCGGCGTGCGGCGCGGCGGCCGGCGGGGACGGGCCCTGGCGCCGATCGTCCTGTTCGGCATCTGAGTGCACTCATATATTACATGAGTACACTCATTTTTCAATGCGCCCGCGAACTCCGCTATCAGCCGCTCTCGACTTTTTCCAGGTCCGCCGCGGTGGAGTCGGAGCGAGTGCGCGCCGCGGTCACGGCTTGTCTGGCCTCACGCGCGCGCGTGTCGGCGGCTTCGCGCGCGCGGCGGGCCGCCACGACGGCGGCTTCGGCCTTCTGCAGATCGGACGTCGCGCGCGCCAGCGCCTCGCGCGCCTGCTCTTCCGTCTTGACGGCGCGCGCCTCGTCGCGGGCGGTTCGCGCGGCCTCGAACTCTTCGCGCCGAACCGCCTGTTCGGCCTCGCGCAGCGCCCGCGCGGCGGCGGTGACGTCCTGGCGCGCGCGCGTCAACGCTTTCGCGTCGCGCGCCGGCTTCGCACGCGGCGGCGGCGCGGGGCGCACCGGCTGCGGCTTCGATGCCTTCGGCGCGCGACCGCGTCCGACCGACAGGCCGGCGAGCATCTCGAAGCCGCCCGGCTGAAGCGTCTTCGTCAGGCGCCCCGGCGGCTCGTCTCCCGGCAGCGCACGGAGCGTGGTGGCGATCGCGTGCCGCGTGGCGTCCGTCGCCGGCTGGGCCGCCGCTTCGAGGAGCGCCAGCGTCGCTTTCAGCGCCTTCTCCACCGCTTCGTCGTGGACCTGTCCGGCCGCGCGCACGTCGCCGCCGCGTCCGGAGAGCACCGCCTTGTGGGCGCGCTGCGCGTTCTCGGCGGCGGCGATCAGCTCGTCCCAGACGTCCTGGTTGCGCCAGCGCAACTGATTGACGGCCCATGCCGCGACCGGCGGCTTCGCGAGCGCGCGAATGCGCGCCGTGTCCGCGCCCGCGCCTTTGGCGAGCGCGTTGCGCGCCGGCGTGAACTCGTCGAGGGGCAATTGATAGAGGCGATCGATTTGCGTCTGCAGCGCGCGCGATTCCATCCCCTGAGCATAGCGTTCGGAACGTCAGCGAGAAAGGTTTGTCTGGTCCGCCGGGCGGAGTTGCGCATCGACCGTTCTCCCCAACCGGACGGCAATCGCCGGCACCGCCTCGACGTCCTCGAGACTGGTGTGGAAATTCACGATGCACGCGCGGAGCACGTAACGGCCGCGGATGACGGCGTTCGACACGAACGCTTCGCCTCCGCGCTGCAGCCGATCGAGCAGCTCCCGGTTGAGCGCGTCGAGATGGCGTTCGACGGCTTCATCGCCGACGCTCGCGCGAAGGTCCGCTGGAACGTAGCGGAACGTGGTGATGCTGAGATCCTGAGTCACGCATTCCAGCTCGGGCGTACGGCGCACCGCTTCGGCCAGGGCGCGCGACAAGCGCATGTCCTCGGAGATCATCCGCCGGTATCCGGCCGCGCCGACGTGCCGCAGCGCGAGCCAGACCTTCAGCGCGCGGAAGCCGCGCGAGTTCTGCGGTCCGTAGTCCACGTAGTTCGTGGCGCGCTCCTCGAAATGGTAGTACGGCGGGTGATACGAGAACGCCGCGCGCAGCCTCTCGGGATCGCGCACGAGCGCGCATCCCGCCTCGAGCGGCGCGTACAGCCACTTGTGCGGATCGACGGCGACCGAATCCGCGTCGCCGAGGCCGCGCAGGTCTGGCGGCGCATCGGGCGATGCCGCCGCGAATCCGCCGTAGGCGCCGTCGACATGGAACCACGCGCCGTGCTCCTTGCAGATCGCGCCGATCTCGCGCAGCGGATCGACGGCGCCCGTGCTGACGGAGCCGGCAGTGCCGATCACCAGAAAGGGAAGGTCCCCCGCGGCGACATCCGTCTCGATGGCGCGGCGCAGCGCGCCGACGTCCATCCCCAGATCCGCGCGGGTCGGCACCCACCGGATGGACGAGGTGCCGAGGCCCGCGAGGTCGGCCGCTTTCTGAATCCACGTGTGCGTTTCCGCCGAACAGTACGCGCGCAGGCGACGGCCCCCTGCTGCGGTGACGCCCGCCTCGCGGATGTTCCAGTCCGCCCTGGCCGCACGCGCGGCCCAGAAGCACACGAGGTTCGCCATGTTGCCGCCGCTCACCATCAGCCCGCCGCAATCCACGGCGTAGCCAATCAACTCCGCAATCCATCGCACGGTCTGCGATTCGATCTCGGTGGCGGCGGGCGACAGTATCCAGGCTCCGACATTCGGGTTCACGGCCGCCGCGAGGAAGTCGCCGAGGATCCCGATGGGGGCCGGCGGCGCCGTGATGTAGCCGAAGAAGCGCGGGTGCGCGTTGAACAGCGAATGGTCGAAGAGCAGCTGCGCCGTCGATTCGAGCAGCGGGCCCGGAGCCGTGCCCTGCTCCGGCAAAGGACCCTCGAGGTCGAGGGCCGCGCGCACCGCTGACGGCAGCGCGTCGTGCGTCACGGGCCGCTCCGGCAGCGATTCCAGAAAGTCCGCGAGCTGATCCACCAGCCGATGCCCCAGCGAGCGAAACGTCGCCGCGTCCAACGAGAGGGGTGATTGTCGTCCAGGCTGCTTCACGCGCGCTCCTGGCGTCGAAGCCCTTCGAACAAATCTGTTTCCAGTCCTCTGCCGCCATTCACGGTGCTGAGCGCGCGATAAAACGACTGCGAGCCCCAGAGTGCCTGGTGATGCTCCGGCAACAGGTCCTTCAACTTCTCGTACCCGGCGATCTGCGACTCATGGCAGGAAACCGCGCGCCACACCGTCGGCCAGAACTCGCGCGTGTCGATTGCCGTCGTGAGCGCCCAGTCAGGCCATGGCACGGCCTGCCGTCCCACGCCGTCGACGGTCGAGGTCAGCCTCTTGAAGGCGACCTCGTAGGCCGTCCACGTCGAGGCCGGCCACGCGATGTAGTACAACTTCGCGACGCCGTGCGGCGGCGACGCGTCGGCAGGTGTGAACGAGGGGTCGGCGGCCGCGACGAGCGCCGCGGTCGTGAACTGCGAGATGGCGACATGATCGGGATGGCCGTAGGCGCCGTCGGGGCCGAACGTCAAGACGACGTCCGGGCGGACGCGTCTCAGGTGCGTGACGATGCGCGCCACGGCCTCGCGTGGATTCGTGCGATCGAGTTCCCCGTCGCGGTACTCGAGCAGCGACAGCTCGCGGATCCCGAGGACCGCCGCGGCGGCTCGCAGCTCCGCCTCGCGGATCTTCCCGAGCGCGACGGCTCCGGGATGCTGGTCCCCGTCGCGGTGGCCACGATAGCGGCCGCTCTCGCCGCGGGTCGCCGTCACCAGGAAGGTCTCGACGCCTTCCGCCGCGTACCGTGCGAGCGTGCCTCCGACGCCGAGCGACTCGTCGTCGGGGTGCGCGAGCACCGCCATGAGTCGCAAGGATTGATGACTTCGAGCGGGCATGCCGTCTGGAGTCTATCAGCCTGAAGCGATTAGAGTGTTGGTGGAGGCGCGAAATGAAACGGGAGTCTCTTCTGACTGGAGCAGCCGTGGCGCTGGCGATCGCGGCGTGCGCGTCGGCGCCGCCCGGCGGCGACGCGCGCGTCTCCGCTCGCCCGTTCGTGTCCGACCGTCTCACCGTCGTCACGCGCGGAACGGGACGCGACATCATTCTTCTTCCCGGCCTCGTCTCGCATCGAGACGTGTGGGCCGGCGTCGCGGACCGGCTCGAGGATCGATACCGGCTTCATCTCGTGCAGGTGAACGGCTTCGCCGGCTTGCCGGCGGGCGCCAACGCGGACGGTCCGGTGGCCGCGTCCGGCGGTGATCGGCCATTCGCTGGGCGGATCGATCGGCTTGATGCTGGCCGCGCGCCATCCGGATCTGGTGGGACGTCTGATGGTGGTCGACATGCCGCCGTTCGTGGGCGTGATGTTCGGCCCGCCGGGCGCGACGCCGGAGAGCGTGCGCGCGGTCGCGGATCAGATTCGCGCGCGGATCCTGTCCGAGCCTCCGGGATCGCCCACCGGCATGCTCGAGCAGATGATCCCGAGCATGACGCGCATCGACACGATGCGGCCGATGCTGGCGCAGGGAGTACGCGACAGCGATCGCCGCACCGCCGCCAATGCGTTCCACGAAGTCATCGTCACCGACCTCCGGCCGGAGCTCGCGCGCATCACCGCGCCCGTCACGGTGCTCTACGTGATTCCGGCGAACGCGCCGCCGCCTGCCGATCGATACGAAGCGGCGATGCGGAGCTCTTACGCGAACGCGCGGAACGTGCGTCTGACGAGGATCGACGACAGCAATCACTTCATCCAGTTCGATCAACCCGCGCGCTTCGTCTCGGAGGTGGCCGCGTTCATGCGGCAGTGAAACCGCATGCGTCCGGGTCCCCGGCGATCGGGATCGTGCCGCTTACGTTTTGTCTGGAAGTGAATAGGGCGCGCGATACGTGCGGCCGAGAAGCCGGTCGGCTTCTTCGTCGCCCACGAACCGTTCGGTCGTGCCGTCGAATTTCAGCGACCGTCCCACTCGATAGGAAATATTCCCCAGGTGGCAGAGCGTCGTCGAGAGGTGGCCCTCCTCGAGAGGCGCTCGAAGGTTTTCCGATTTGCGCGACCGGACGCACTCGATGAAGTTCGCGAAGTGCGCGTCGCCGGAGTCCCCCTTCTCGTCGCTGGTCAGCGTCGGCCCCGGCTCGTTCTTGCGTCCGAAGTACACCTGGGTCTTGTCCTCGCCGACCTTCATCCAGCCCTTGGAGCCGAAGATGTACAGGCCCTGAGCCTCCGGGGGGCCGCTGAACCAGTTGCGCAGGTCGCAGTGAAGCTCCGTCCCATCCGCATATTGATACGTCGCGTATTGATTGTTCGGAGTCTTCTGATCCGTGGATGCGCCCGCTTCATTCAGGCCGCCAATGCAGTGCGCGGTTCGAGGGTGTTCCTGTTTTCCAAGCAGCCAGCGGAGGGCGTCGAGCGAATGGACCCCCGTGTTGCCGAGATCGCTCGTGCCGTATTCCCAGAAAAAGTGCCAGTGATAGTGAAAGTGGTTCTCGTTGAATGCGCGCGCAGGCGCCGGACCCAGCCACAGGTCGTAGTGCACGCCGGACGGCACCGGGCTGTCCGCGACGACGCCAATCGGATCCCGGCCTCGATAGATCACCGTCCTGCCCGAGTAAACGGTGCCTAATCCGCCCTCGCGCAGGAACTGAACGGATTTGGCCAGCACCACGCTGCTGCGCCTCTGAGTTCCCACGGCCACGACGCGATTATTCCGGCGCGCCGTTTCAATCATCCTGCGGCCTTCGACGATGTTGTGGCTGATGGGCTTCTCGACGTAGACGTCTTTCCCCGCCTGACAGGCCCAGATCGTCATGAGCGCGTGCCAATGGTCCGGCGCCGCGATCGTGACCGCGTCGACGTCGCGATTGTCGAGCACACGCCGGAAGTCGGTTTCCGGCCTGGGGTCCCCTCCCCATTTCTCCCTGGCGAACGGCAGCGACGTGTTGAAATGCCGCTCGTCGATGTCGACGACGTGCGTGATGCGCACGTTCCTGACGTGCGACAGATGTTCGTAGTGATCGAGTCCGCGGCCGCGGGCGGTCCAGGTCGGGTGGCCTTTGTTGTCGCCACGCAGACCGATGATGGCGACATTGATCGTGTCGTTCGGGCTTCGCTGCGCGTGGGCCCGCGCCGGGCGCACCGCCAGTCCAACGGTCGCGGCGGCGGTTTTCGAGAGGAAGACGCGTCGGTTCATCATGGGCGTCCCCGCCAGGCGGAGCGAGTGAACAGGCGATACACGCGCGACGCCAACCGCTCCGGGACCCGGTATCGCGGGGGCGTTCAGCGCTGGTCGTGAATCGCTCCGCGGACCTTCTTCTCGACCTCCGGCGTCATGTGAGTCATGTTGTGAGCCGTTCGGGCGTGTTCCGAGGCCTTGGTCATGACCTCCTTCTCGTCTTTGCCTCGAATCACCTCGCGGCAGCCCGATTCCGGCATCACGTCCGAGCAGCGCAACTCCTTGGCCATGGGTGCCTCCAATGCAGGAGCCGCCATCATGCGCTCACCGTGCGTTCGGCGCAAACTCAGCCGCGACTGACGGCCGGCCCGCTACAATCGCCGCCAGATGACGTCGATCCGCCGCGCTCACCGGCCGCAAGCTTCCAGCATCACTCACCTGTCGCTTGGGGGCTGCGGTGCCATACGAATTCAGGGGATGATCTCGACGGCGTAGTGACGGTGATCCCGGCGTACCCGATAGGCCGCGAAGTCCTTACGATCAATCGTAAAGACTCTGCGAGTGGCGAGCGCTTCAGCTGCGACCATCAGCGATGCATCCGCAAGGTTCATCGGGTGGTCCGCATAGACGTCCATCAGCTCGAACGCGCGCGACAATGTCGTGGAGTCGAACCACCACATCGACAGTCCGCCCTTCAGCACGAACTCCCGGAGGCGATCGGATCCGACCGTTGCTGGTCCAAGCATGTGGAAAGCTTCGGTCAGCACCGGCACAGTCGTACGGATCGGCTCGCGCACAGCTCGGAGTGTGGTGACGCAGCGCTGGTGCCGGCCGTCTCTGGGATCAAACAATGCGACGAGTGGTCCGGTGTCGACGAGAATCATCGACCAAGCTTTCGTCGGAGGGCCTTGCGGACGCCACGACGAGTAGCCGTGGACGGCGCGATGGTGTACCCACCCGGACCGAGGTCAAGCTCCCTGTAAACGTCGTAAGGCGTTCGCCCTGCTTCGAGCCTGACCTGGTGCTGAAGGGACCGAAGCCCGCGCTTGAGCGCCTCGGAAATGGGCAGTCCCGTCGCGGCCCGAACCTCCTGGAGGGCCTTTTCCGCCTCCTCGTCGAGCCGTACGGTCCGTGTCGCCATCGCCCCTCCGGTGTATTACAGATTGTATTACATTGCCGTACCGCAGCTCAAACGACGACTGTAAGCACGAAAAGACGCGCGGAGGCGAAACTGCCGCAGACAGGAACTGAAAGCACCCGTCCTCCGAGATCTCGCCGTACATGAGCGAGGCGAACCTGTTCTCGGCCCATGACTGATACAACTGTGTATTCAGGTTCTCGAAGGCGCTTCGTCACCTGGCCGGACATGTCCAGCTCGGAGACGGCGCCGAGCAGGAACGCCTGATGGAGCGTGGCTGCGAGGCACGCGTCCGTCACCCGATGGCCGGAGACGTCGACCACCGCGATGCCGGCCTTGCACTGACAGGCCCTGAGATTCCCGACGACCTCCGGCCGGCCCGCGTCGAGCGCGTG
>QHWR01000286.1 GCA_003223835.1 Acidobacteriota bacterium
CCCCCTTCCGGGCCCAGATCGATCACGTGATCCGCCGTCTTGATGACGTCGAGGTGGTGCTCGATCAGCAGCACCGTGTGCCCCGCGTCCACGAGCTGGTTCAGCGACGCCAGCAGGTGCTCGATGTCCGCCAGGTGCAACCCCGTCGTCGGCTCGTCGAGGATGTACACCGTGTGCTTCGATCGCTGGAGCGTGCTCAGCTCGGTCGCAATCTTGATCCGCTGCGCCTCGCCCCCCGATAGCGTCGTCGCGGACTGACCGAGCGTCAGGTAACCGAGGCCGAGGTCCGCGAGCACCTGGATCTTTTTCCGTAATCCGGGCTCGCCCGAGAAGAACGACACGCCTTCCTCGACCGACATGTTCAGCACGTCGTCGATCGTCTTGCCGCGGAGCGTGACCTCGAGCGTCTCGCTGTTGAACCGCGCCCCCTTGCACGCGGCGCACGTCACCTCGACGTCGGGCATGAAGTAGAGCTGCGTCGTGATCGCGCCCTCCCCCTGGCACTCCTCGCAGCGGCCGCCTTTGACGTTGAAGCTGAATCGCCCCGCCTTGTAGCCGCGCTCCACCGAGAGCGGCGACGCCGTGAACAGATCGCGGATCGTGTCGTAGAAGCCGATATAAGTCGCCGGGTTCGAGCGGCTGATGCGGCCGATCGGCGACTGATCGATGTTGACCACTTTGTGCACGTGCTCGACGCCGTCCACACGCGCGTGCTCGCCGGGCAGCGTGCGCGTGTCCACGAGCCGCTTCCAGAGCACCTTGTAGAGAATCTCGTTGATCAGCGTGCTCTTCCCCGAGCCCGACGCGCCGGTAATCGCGACGAGCTTTCCGAGCGGGAACGTCACGTCGATCGACTTCAGATTGTTCTCGCGCGCGCCGCGGACGACGAGCGACGCGCCGTTGCCGCGTCTCCGCTGCTTCGGCGTCGCGATCGACCGTTTGCCCGAGAGGTATTGCCCCGTCGGCGACGCCTTGGACTTCAGCACGTCCTCTATCTCGCCCTGCACGACGACGGTGCCGCCGTGGACGCCGGGGCCGGGGCCCATCTCCACGATGTGATCGGCCGCGCGGATCGTGTCCTCGTCGTGTTCGACGACGATCACGGTATTGCCGATGTCGCGCAGGCTCTCGAGCGTCGCGATCATCTTGACGTTGTCCTTCGGGTGCAGCCCGATGCTCGGCTCGTCGAGGACGTAGAGCATCCCCATCAGCCCCGATCCAATCTGCGAGGAGAGGCGGATCCGCTGCGACTCGCCGCCCGACAGCGTACCCGAGCGGCGATCGAAGCTCAGATAGTCGAGGCCGATCCCGAGGAGCACCTCGAGGCGCGTGCGGATCTCCTTCAATACCTGCCGCCCCGCGTCGGCGCCGCGGCCCGTGGGCTTGACCGTGGCGAGAAACGCGTGCAGCTCGTCGAAGTGGAGCCGGCCGAGGTCGTAGATGCTGCGGCCGGAGATGGTGAACAGCAGTCTCGTCGCGCGCAGACGCGCCCCCTGGCAGTCGGGGCACGTGCGCTCGACCATCACCTTGTCGAGCCACGCCTCCATCCTCGACGTCGCTTCGCCGCGCTGCCGGTACCGGCGGTAGTGGCGCTCGATCCGCCGCGCGATGCCGTGGAAGCCGACCTCGCGTCCTTCCTGATCGTCGCGCTTGACCTTCGCGTCGGGTGGCGACGTCACCGGGATCTTCTTCGGTTCGATCCCGTAGAGTATCGCCTCGCGCGCCCGCTCCGGCAGGTCCTTCCACGGCACGTCGAGCGGAAAGCGCAGCGCCTTCGAGAGGCTGTACATCATCCGGCCGTCCCATGTGTCCGGGTTGTACTTGAACGCCTCGCGCACGAAGCAGCCGCCCGTGATACTGCGCTCGGGGTCGGGAACGAGCAGCTCCGGATGCGTGAGCTTGTCCACGCCCAGGCCCCCGCAGGTCCGGCACGCGCTCTCGGGGTTGTTGAACACGAAGTACTCGGGCGCGATTTCGCCGTACACGAGACGATGCGTCGCGCTGCACAGCGCGCTGTAGCAGCGCTCCGCTTCCGCTTTGGTCGCGCCTTTCCCGATGTGGAGCTGCAGGAGGCCGTCGCCGACCAGCAGCGTCGCGGCGATCCCCGCCTTGATCGCCTTCTCGTGCCTGCGGCTGACCACGAACCGATCAGATCGATCTGCTCGGCGATGTCGATCGGCTTGCCGTCGACGATCACGCGCCGGCATCCCTTCTTCCGGATCTCCGTGAAGACGTAGTCCAGCTCCTCGCCATAGACCTTGAACACCGGAGCGCGCAGCTCGACCTCCGTTCCCTCGGGCAGCGAGAGGATCGCTTCGAGGATCTGGCTGGCCGATCGGCTCGGCGCCGGCTCGCCCGTGCGCGGACAATGCGGCTGACCGATCGTGGCGTAGAGCAGGTTCAGGTAGCTCGCGATGTCGGTCATCGTCCCGACGGTGGACCGCGGGTTGCTCGTGAGCGTCTTCTGCTCGATCGAGATGACCGGCGACAGGCCGAACACGAAGTCCACGTCGGGCTTGGTCACCTGCGCGACGAAGCGTTTCGCATAACTGGAGAGCGACTCCATGTAGCGCCGCTGTCCTTCGGCGTAAATCGTGTCGAACGCCAGGCTCGACTTCCCCGATCCGGAGAGGCCGGTGACGACGACGAGGCTGTCGCGCGGGATTTCGACCGAGATGTTCTTGAGGTTGTGGACGCGCGCCCCCTGCACGGCGATCGTCGTCCGGGCGGAGCCTCGGCCCCGATCCTTATCGCGAGGCACCGCGGCGCGCGACATGGAAGAAGGCCAGCTCCTGGACGTCGACATTGCTCCTGGTCGTCAGGCGGGCGGGCGTGGAGGCTTTCCCGATCAGTCCGCGGTCCGCGAGGTACTCGCACGCGGTCGTCACTCCCGAGACGTCGAAGTTGCGCGTGAAATGGTCCTCGATCTCCGTACACGACCGCGCCTCGCCGACCTCGCGGAGGTGATCGACGATCGGCGCGAACAGCGACGGCGCGCGATCGGCGACGTAGCCGTCGGAGATCGGTGTAGATCGTCTTGAAGAATGCGGGGTTGAGCCTGGTCGCCTGCGGAATCACCTCGCGGTCCGCGAGCAGACGGTGACCGATGACCTCGACCCGCGCGAGCGGCGTCGCCGCATACAGGATCCACAGCGCGGTGTAGTCGAGGTCGCCGCGCGTCACGAACCACTTGTGCGCCTTGTCGATCGACGGGAGCGCCCCCGTCGCCGCACGCAGGAGCTGCAGGCTGGTGTCGCGCTCGCCGATTGCCTGGAGCCGGGCGTGGAGATCCGCGATCGTCGGGTCGTGCGTGTAGAGGAGGCGCCCCTTGGTGAGGAACGAGTGCGCGAACGACTGGCGGATCGAGCCTTCGACGGTCTTCCGGAACTCCGCGCGCGGCATCAGGAACGTATGGATGTTCACGCCGTCCGCATTCAGCGACAGATCCGTGCGGCGCAGGTTCTTGTCGTCGATGGTCACGAACACGAGGTCGATGTCGGACTTCGCCCAGACCGTGTCATGGGACAGGCTGCCGCACAGGATCGCCGCGAGGATCGAGCGGTCCCCCTTGACCTGCTCGACGACCGCCTCGAGCGCGGCGGTGAATCGCTGTTGTGTCGCGGTGTGGTCGATGCTTCGCATGAAAGTCTATCGGTCCTCGGTCTACCGCAGCAGCTTCGCGAGCATGTGCCCGCTTGCGTTCTCCTGCGGCACCATGACGAGCTGGCGCGCGCCCAGCTCGCGAAGCAACAGGTCCACGAGCGCGGGGACGACGAGCGCTTTCTGACCGTAGAGCGTGCGGACCGGCTCGCTCGCGAGCGTCTTGAAGTCGGCGGGTCCGATGCTGGAGAAATACGCGGTCAGCTCCGCGCCACTGAGAGGCGCGGCGGCCATGAGCCCGTACGACGGATCCGTGCTGCGCGGCTGGCCCGCGAGCACCGCATCGTACGCATGCCCGTCGGAGATCCAGCCGCCGCCGGGCGCACGCAGGAGTCCGCGCGGATACAGGAACACCGCGCCGTCGAGCCCGAGCGTGATGACGTCGGGTCCGATGGCGCCGGCGCTCACGAGCTGACCGAGCGCCGCGAGGCTCGCCGGCGGCGTGAGCCGCGCGAGCTGTTCGTCGATCTGTGTGCGCGCGGTCGACTGATACGCGGCCCGGCCGCTCTCGTAGTCACGGGCGGGCTCGACGTCGTTCACCGCGCCGCGAACGTAGCCGTACTCGACGAGCACCGTCCGAATCTGTGTCGAACCGCGCTCCTGCCACGCCAGCTCGAAGCTGTTGCTGCCCGGATCGAGCACGATGCGGCCGGACGCGCCCGCGGCCGCCGCGACGTAGGCGAACTCCGCTTCCTGCGCCGGCGTCAACACCTCGACGTTGACCCCCGTATCGGATTTGACGCGCGCGGTGACGTCGGCGATGTTCGTCGCATCGCGCGACCACTGCGTCGCCCCCGCGGCGACCACCGTGCCGCCGTCGAGCGCGCAGATTCTCTGGTACTCACGGATCGTGTCGACGAGATCGTCGATCGATTCGTCCGGCAGCGCGCGCCGCGTCTTCGTCCTCGAGTCGAACACGAGCGCGCCGAACCCGAGCGTCCGCTTGCACTGCCGCTCGTCCCGGATCGTCGTCATCCGATCCTTCTCCATGGAGACGACGCTCAGTTTCGCGCTGCGGCTGCCAAGATCGAGTCCGCAGTAGACGGCGCGGCCGGGCGCCCGTACGATCGCGGCGTTCTTGTCCGGCTGGATCAAACAGGAACACGGCGCGGGCCGGTCGGCCGGCGCACGCGACAGCGACGTTATCGCCGTCAGCACGAGAAGCCCTTGGATCCACGCTCGCGCCGCGTTCATGGCCGGTCCGGAGTATATCGCTTGCACGCGCGCTCGGGCGCCGACATCATTGCCTCCGGCTCCGCGGCTTCGCTGCACTTCACTCCGCCTCCGGCAACGATGTCGACGCCTGTCGCGCGGAAGCGCTGACGTTTTCGGCGGCGCTTGTCGAAGATCGCCGTCCGGGCGTAACGTAATCTGGGCGGGACTCGGGAACGCAGAGAAAACGAAATGGATTCCTTTGCGCCTGAGCGCCTTTGCGTGAGACCGGCCAATATCCGGAACAGGATCTCACGCGGGGACGCGAAGGCTGCAGAGACGGAGCGTAACGCAGGGCGCAGGGAACGTAGAAGAAAACGAAATGGATTTCTTTGCGCCTCCGCGCCTTTGCGTGAGATCCGTCGTCTTTCCGGTCTCCGCGTTTCTGCATGAGACCGCGTCGATCACGCCTCTGCGGCGCTAGCGGAACCTGAAGACGACGAGCGCGACACGGCGTCTGGACAACCTGGCGAAGCCGGATAGCGTGACGACCTGCGCTCGCTTGCGAGAGAGACGATGGGATTGATGAAAACCCTGGGTACTGCGTCGATCCTCTGGACGGTGACGGCGGCCGCCGCGCCCGCGCCGACGTGGGATCTCTCTGGGTACAAGAGCTCACCAGGACTCACCGCCGCGCAGGCGGGAGACGTGCTGGCGGTCACGTGGCGCGGCGACGGCGACGCCGAGCTTCGCGCGCGCTACGAGATCGTCGAGGGAAGGCCGCTCGTGCGCGATTTGGCGATCAGGGCGTCCGGTGCGCCCTGGACGATCCTCGGCGAACATCTGACCCCCGAATACCACGTCGTGACCGGCGTGCGGCGCATGTCCACGCAGCAGGCGGATCCGCTGCGCGCAGCCGGCGTTGAGCTGACGCCGGAGGTGATCGCGAAGAACCGATGGTACGCGTTCTGGGACGCGCCGCTGTTCATCCGCGAACCGCCGCGGAACAACGCCGGCCAAAATCCACCCGCGAGCCGCGTCCTCGGCCCGCCCCGGACCGCCGCCGAGATTCATCGCGCGGACGCTTCGTTCACGAGCTCGTCGGGCGCCGTCGCGACGGACGGGACGTCGCTCGGGGTGACCTTCTCGGGCCTCGCGATGGGAACGTTCACCGGCGATCTGCGCTTCACCGTCTATCGCGGCACGAACTTGATCCGCATGGACGCGCTCGCCAGCACGCGCGACGACTGGGTGGCGTACAAATACGACGCCGGCCTCGGCGGGCTGTCGACGGAGCTGACCCCGCGTCTCATCTGGCGCGACACCGGCGGTCACCCGCAGCAGTACGGCTTCGGCGGCGTAAGAAACGACGCGAGCGTGCCGATCAAGGCGGCCAACCGCGTGCTCGTCGCCGAAGGAAAGAACGGATCGCTCGCCGCCTTCCCGCCCCCGCATACGTTCTTCTTCACGCGCGAAGTCGACACGAACCTCGGATACGTGTGGTACCGCAAGGACGAAGCGAAGCGGTTCGCGATCGGGATCCGTCAGGCGGAGGGAGAAGAGCCTCAGCAGTACGCCGAGAACTTCGCGCTGTTCAACGCGCCGCCCGGCACGGTGCAGCGCATGGGCGCGTACTTCTACGCAAACGCGGGCGCGGCCGACGCGGCCCGCCAGGCGGTCCTGGCGTTCACACATGGCGACACGTTCAAGCCGCTGCCCGGCTACAAGACGATGGTGAACCATTTCCATCTGCGCTTCACCGACCGCGTCCGCGCCTCCGGCTCGTTCGACACGCCGATCCAGGATCTCGCCGCCATGAAAGCGCTCCGCCTCAACATCGTCGGGCTGAGCGATTTCCACGGCGACCTCCATCCGAACGATCCGGGACCGGTGCGGTTCAAGGATCAGAAAGACTATCGGGAGGCGACGCGACGCGCGTCGGATGCGGACTTCCTCGTCACGCCGTGGGAAGAACCGAGCGTGTTCTTCGGCGGGCACTACAACATCATGTTCCCGAAGAACGTGTACTGGTCGAAGGTGCGGCAGGCCGGGCAGCCGTTCACGGAGCAGGATCCGGTTTACGGAACCGTCTACCACACCGGAAGCGCCGAGGACGTTCAGAAGATGATGGATGCCGAGGACGCGTACTGGTATCACGCGCATCCGCGGACGAAGGGCACCACCGGCTATCCCGATCTGATCTTCGACAAGGCGTGGACGAAGAACGACCGCTACCTCGGCGTCGCGTTCAAGCCGGGGATGGGCATGGACCTGTCGGAGTCGCGGCTGTGCGAGTGGCGCTGCTTCGATGCGACCGACACGATGAACAATCTGTACGCGCGGTCCGGCCTGCGGCCCAAGTACATCATCGCCGACATCGACACCTACGGTCCCGACGAGGACTGGAGTCCGGTGCTTCACGCGCTTCGCGACGGCGACTTCTTCGTCACGACCGGAGAAATCCTGATCAAGGACTACCACGTCGACGGCAGCGGCGATCGCCGGACGATCGTCGCCGCTGTCGAGTGGACGTTTCCGTTGTCGTTCGTCGAAGTTGTCTGGGGAGACGGGAAGGGGATCGATCGTCAGATCGTTCCGGCCACC
>QHWR01000287.1 GCA_003223835.1 Acidobacteriota bacterium
GCGCCGTCGCGCCGAGGGCGAGCCGCACGCCAATTTCAGGAATGCGCAGCGACACCGTGTACGCGACGACCGCGTAGATCCCGATCGCGGCGAGGATCAGCAGCAACGGGCCCGCGACCGCGAACATCCGGGCGGGCACGCGGCGGAAGATCAGGTTCGCGTCGATGTGATCGTTCAGGGTCCGGACGTCGTACAGCGGCAGTTCGGGATCCATTTCACGGACGGCGCGGCGGACGCCGGAGGCCAGCGCGCCCTCGGGACCGGCTTTCGCGCGAAGGTGGAGTTCGCCCGACGCCACGGGCCGATCGCGGTACGAGTAATAGATGATCGGGAGCGGCGGGTCGCCGAACGCGTTGTAGAGCGAATTGCGCGCGACCCCCACGATCACGTACATCCGGCCGCGCGACTCGATCCGTCGTCCGAGCGGCTCTCGGCCGTCCAGATAGCGCCGCACGAACTCTTCATTCACGATCGCCTGCGGCGGCGACGTCGTGTCGTTCAGATCCGCGAAGTCCGTCCCGGCCCGCAGCGGAATCCCCATCACCTCGAAGTAGCCGGGCGTCACGGTGTTGGCGAGCGCTTCGTCCTCGGTGCCGTCGGGGCGCGCGCGTCCTTCGATCGCGAAGCCGCGGACCGGCAGGCCGTGGATGTCGAGCGGCACCGACGACGCGATCGCCGCCGATTGGACCGCCGGAATCGCCCGGACGCGCTGCAGCACCGTCGCGGCGAACGCGCGGTTCACGGACTCGGTCGTCCGCCGGCCGCTCAGATCGTAGGCGGTCAACAGCACGCCGTCGCGCCGGAAGCCCGGGTCCGCCTCGCGCGTCGCCTGGAAACTCCGGAAGAACAAACCGGCGACAACGAGGACGACGAGCGCGATGCCGACTTCGACGGCCATCAGCGCGTGGCGGAGCCGGCCGCGCGGCGCCGTGCTGGCGCCGGCGCGCAGGGCGAGCTGCGGATCGACGCGCGAGAGCTGGAGCGCCGGAGCCGCGCCGAACGCGAGCCCGCAGCAGACGCCGAGCGCGATCGCGACCGCGAGGCCCGCGCCGTCGATGACGGTGTCGAAGACGATGGGGATCCCACGCACGTGCATCGGCGGAAACGCGCTCAGCGTATTCGTCCCCCAGATCGCGATCCCCGCGCCCAGCGCCGCGCCGCCGATCGCCAGGAGCAGATTTTCCGTGAGCAGGAGCCGCGCGATGCGCCATCGGCCGGCGCCGAGCGCGAGCCGGACGCTCATCTCGCGCTGACGCGCGCTCGCGCGCGCGAGCACGAGGTTCGCGGTGTTTCCGCACATCGCGACGAGCAGCAGGAGCATGAGCGCCTGCAGGAACGCCAACGACGCCGCGAGCAGACGCTGCGGGCCGCGGGGCGCCCGCGTGAACGGCAACACGTCGGCCTGGAGCGACGCGTTCGTCTGCGGATACGTCCGCGCGAGGTCGCGCATCGCGGCGTCGGCCTCGGCCTGCGCGCCGGCGCGCGTCGCCGGCGCCGTGAGCCGGCCCATCATCGTGTAGCCGCGCAGGCCGCGTTCGTCCAGCTCGCGCGAGCCGTCGAGGAGGACCGGCGCGAACGTCGCGGGCAGCCAGAGATCGAAGCTCAAGCGCATGATCGTGCCGCGGAAACCGGGCGGCGCGACGCCGATGATGGTCACGTCGTGTCCGTTGAGACGAATCGTCTGTCCGACGATCGTCGAGGCGCCCGCGAAGCGCGTCTGCCAGAACTCGTACGAGATGACGGCGACCGGTTCGGCGCCCGCCTTCGACGTCTCCTCGGGACGGAGAAAGCGGCCGAGCGCCGGACGCAGGCCGAGCGACGCGAAGTAGTTGCCGGAGACGAGCATCCCGTTGCCGCGCTCGACGCGGCCCGCTTCGCCGACGTAGAGCGGAATCATCCGGAACGCGAGCGGCTCCTCGATCGATCCGACCCGCTCGCGCAGATCGCGGTATTCGAGCCACGACATGCCGACGTACATGCCCGCCTGGTTGCGCGGCTCGATGAAATGGAAGGCCGCGGCGCCGCGAACACCGGGCAACGGGCGCAAGAGGACCGCGTCGATCCACGAAAAGACGATGGTGTTCACGCCGATGCCGACGCCGAGCGACGCGACGACGACCGCCGCCAGCGCCGGCATCCGCGCGATGGAGCGCAAGGCATACCGCAGGTCATGAATCATTGGTTCACCGATGCGCGTTGCGCGGCAGGCGCTCTTCCGCCATCCGTCATCGCCCATGAATCGTCGTCCCGAGATGGCGCATGAACGCGTGGCCGCGTCCCCGCATGGCGAAGGCGACCGCCAGGATGAGAACGGCGGCGATGAAGATGACGAACCAGGATCGATTGCGCATGGGCGGCAGATTACAGGGCGGCGCCTGAACGCTAGATGAACGCGCCGTTCAGCCCCCGTTCAGGTTCGGATGCGCTATAAGGGTGCCTTGCGCGTGCTGGTGATCGAAGACGAGACGCGGCTGTCGCGGCAGCTCGCGGCGGCGCTCGCGGACGCGGGGTACGCCGTGGACTGCGCCGCCGACGGCGAGCGCGGCGACTTCCTCGCGCAGACGGAACGGTACGACGCGGTCGTCCTCGACCTCGGGCTCCCGAAAGTCGACGGGCTGACGCTGCTGCGGCGCTGGCGCGACGCGGGGCTGGCGGTCCCCGTCCTCGTCCTGACCGCGCGCGGAAGCTGGCACGAGAAGGTGCAGGGGATCGACGGCGGCGCCGACGATTACGTCGCGAAGCCGTTCCGGATGGAGGAGGTCCTCGCGAGGCTGCGCGCGCTGATCCGGCGCGCGGGCGGGCACGTCACGACCGAGCTGCGGTGCGGCGCCGTCGCGCTCGACCCCCGCGCCGCCCGCGTCACGCTGAAGGGTCAGGCCGTCAAGCTGACGAGCCACGAATTCCGCGTGCTGTCGTACCTGATGCACCACCGCGGCCGCGTCGTCTCGCAGACGGAGTTGAGCGAGCACATTTACGCGCAGGACGCCGACCGCGATTCGAACACGGTGGAGGTCTTCATCGCGCGGCTGCGGCGCAAGCTCGGCGCGTCGTTCATCGAGACGGTCCGCGGGTTCGGCTATCGCGTCGGCGACGAGGCGCCGCGGTGACGTCGCTCCGCACGCGGCTCGCGATCGGCGCCCTGTTCTGGTCGATCGGGCTGCTCTCCGCGACGACGATTCTCATCACGCTCCATCCGGAGCTGGCATATCCCGTCAGTCGCGTACACCAGCACGGCGTCATCGCCGCGTTGATCGCGATCGGAGCGATGGTCGCCGGCCTCGGGCTCGTCCGCGCCGCGCTGGCGCCGCTCGAGCGCATGCGCCGGCGGCTTGGCGACGTCCAGAACGGATCCGAGCGCCGCCTCGACGGAACGTATCCGGCGGAGGTGCAGCCGCTGGTCGACGATCTGAACGCGCTGCTCGAGCACCGCGATCGCGCCGTGCGGCGCGCGATCGCGAAGGCGGGGGACCTCGCGCACGGGTTGAAGACCCCGCTCGCGGTCCTCTCGCACGAGGCGGAGAGCGCCGAGACGGCAGGACAGCCCGAGCTGGCGGCGGCGGTCCGCGAACAGCTCGAGCGCATGCGCCGCCACGTCGAGTACCACCTCGCGCACGCGCGCGCCGCCGCGTCGGGGGCTTCGTCGGGCGCGCGCTGTTCCGTCGCGGTGTCCGCGGACGGCTTGTCGCGCACGATGCTCCGCCTGCACGCCGAGCGCGGCCTCACCATCGACGTCCGCGTCCCGGGCGATCACGACGTGCGCTGCCAGCGCGAAGATCTCGACGAGATGCTCGGCAACCTGCTCGACAACGCGTGCAAGTGGGCGCGCTCGCGTGTCACGCTCTCCTCTTCTCCCGATGGGGGCGGGATCGCCGTTGTCGTGGACGATGATGGGCCGGGCATCGACCCGGCGCTGCACGACGCCGTCCTGCAGCGCGGCGTGAGAGCGGACGAAGCGGCGCCGGGGTCGGGCCTGGGGCTTGCGATCGTCCGCGATCTTGCGGAGGTGTACGGCGGGTCGATTGCGCTCGATCGGTCGCCGATGGGCGGGTTGCGCGCGCGGCTGCACCTGCCGCGCGCGTGATCACGAGCAGCCCTGACCGCCTCCGCCCCGACTCCGCCAAGGCTTCGTCGAGGTGGTGTCGTCGTTGCGCAGGTCTTTAGACCTGCTGGTGGTGTCGTCGTAGCGCAGGTCTTTAGACCTGCTCGTCGTGTCGTCGTCACGCAGGCCTTTCGCCT
>QHWR01000027.1:0-4620 GCA_003223835.1 Acidobacteriota bacterium
TCCGGCGCACGCCCCGAGAACAGAAGCTTGACGCCCGGTTTGCTGAGGTAGACGAGAATCGCGATCGAGATGATCGTGCCGAGCGGGATCGCGAGCAGGCCGATGCCCGCGCCGATCATTTGCAGGATTCGCCCGTAGCTCTTGAGCCGCCACAGCCCGATCCCGCAGAGCAGCATGAACACGCCGCCGGCGAGAAGGATGAGGCAGCCGGCGATGGCGACCGGATCCCGCGGCGGCTCGACGATGAGCGCGATGGCCGCGATCGCTCCAGCGGGAAGGAACACCGCCGCGGCGATGAACTGAAGGACGGCAAGGACGGTAATCACCCCCGGCCGGCTGAACATTTGTTTGTCCTTTCGATGCGTATCCTACTCGGCTTGCCTGCTGTTGAACACCACGGCCCCGAGCGGTGTCTAACGTCGAGAACGCGGTCCGAAAAGGAGTGCTCCATGCCTCCGGAACTCTTCGGCGGATTGGCGGCCGGCGCGCGCGCGGCGCAGCGCGCACGATGGCGCTCCTGGCCCACGGTGTCGTTGTCGATCGCCGCTCACTTCGCCGTGCTGGTCCTCGTGTTCGTCATTCCGCTCGCCGCCGAAGTGCCGTTGCCCGAGCCGGTGCCGCTGCGTCCCATGCAGGTGATCCTCGCGCACGCCGTTCCGCAGATGCCGCAGCCACCGTCGCAGGCGCGGACGGCGCTGACCCCGTCGCACGACTACGCGCCGACGGAAGCCCCGCGGACGATTGCGCCCGAGCGCCCGCAGGAGCCGGCGCCGACGAGCGACGTCCCCGTCGAAGGCGCCTTACCGGCGGGCTTCGGCGATCTTGGCGCCATTCCGCTGCGCATCGAGGGACCGCCGGCTCCACCGGCGCCGGCGCCGAAGCCTGCGGCTCCCGTGCGCATCTCCACCGGCATGAAGGGACCGCAGAAGATCGTGGACGTGAAGCCGGTGTATCCTGCACTCGCGCGCGCGGCGCACGTCGAAGGCGTGGTGATCCTCGACGCCGTCCTCGGGATCGACGGCCGGGTGGATCAGGTCCGCGTGCTGCGTTCGGTGCCGCTCCTGGATCAGGCCGCGATCGACGCCGTGCGCCAATGGCGATACACGCCGACGCTGCTCAGCGGCGAGCCGGTCCGCGTGCTGATGACGATCACGATCAACTTCAAGCTCGAATGACGGCGGCCGGCGCGCTCCTTCTGTGGATGGCGATCGGCGTCGCGCAGACGCCGGAAGACTCGCTGCGCGCCGCTGTAACCGACTATTACGCCGCGCTCGAGCACGAGGATCTCGAGCGCGTGCTCGCGTTCTGGGCGCCGGGCGCGGAGCGCGCACCCGATCGTCCGTCCCTCGTGACGCTCTTCACCACGGGCGACGATCGGTATGTCGTCACGATCACGCGCGCCGCCGTTGACGGCGATCGCGGCCGCGTGCGCGTCATCGTCGATCGCGCGCGGACCCTCATCCGCGCCGGCGTCGCGGTGCAGACGTACAGTTCCCGCGCGGCGAGCAGTCTGACGTGGACGCGCGGCGCGGACGGCGGCTGGAAGCTGACCGCGGAACGCCCCGTCGCCGAAGAGGTCGCCGACGCGCTGTTGCAGGCTGCGCCGGCCGATCGCGCGAAGGTGCTCGCCGACAACGGCGACGCCGTGGACGCGGCGCTGACGCGCGCCCTGGCGTCGCGCGGATCGCGTTTCGCGATGGCGAATCAGCCGCGGCAGTCGGAGGCCGCGTTCGACGCCGCGCTCTTCGTCGCGCGCGCCGCGCACGATCGGACGGCCGAGATCGAGGCGCTTCAGAACCTGGCGAACGCGCATTACTTCCAGCGGCACTACGAGCAGGCGCAGGAGTATTACCAGCAGCGTCTCGCGCTCGCGCGCGAGATGAACGACGAGCCCGCGATCGCGACGTCGGAACTCGGCATCGCGACCGCCATGTACTCGCGCGCTGAATACAGCGCCGCGCTGACCTACTATCGCAGCGCGCTCGCGCGCTTCGAGGCCGCGGGCCTCGGACCGTCGGTCGCGACGACGCGCATCAGCGTTGGAAACGTCCAGTATGTCCAGGCGGAGTACGACGCGGCGGCGGCCAGCTATCGGCGGGCGCTGAAAACGCTGGAATCATCCGCTGACGCCGGCAGCGAGACCCTGGCGCTCGCCGGCCTCGGCCGTGTGTACGCCGCTCAAGGCGATCTCGGCGCGGCACTGGACGCCTACGGGCGAGTCCTCGACAGCGCGCGCCGTCGCGCCGACACGGCGTCCATCGCGACGACGCTCGAGAGCGTCGGCGAGCTGCACTATCGCCTCGGCAACAGCGGTCTCGCCCGCGGCGCGTTCGACGAATCGCGACGGATCGTCGAAGCGCAGGGAGATGTCGGCGGCGCCGGCCGGTTGTTGCAGAACATCGGGCTGACCGAGCTGGTCGCCGGACGTTTCGACGCCGCGCTCGCGGCGTACACCGCGAGCCGCGCGCGCTATGAGAAAGCGCAGGATCCCGCCGGCGTCGCGCACGCATGGGTGGGGATCGGTTTCAGCCAGACCGCGCGCGAGAAGTACGCCGATGCGATCGACGCCTACAAGACGGCGATCGCGGCATTCGACACGCTGCGCCGCGAGGAGGACGGCGGCCGCGCGCGGCTCGGCCTTGCGCTCGCCCAGGCGGGCGCCGAGCAGTTCGCGGCGTCGCTCGAGACCGCCGCCCGCGTGCGCTCGATCGCGGATCGCCTCGTCAACGACGATCTCCGCTGGCGCGCCGCCGTCGCGCAGGGAGACGCGCTGCGCGGACTCAAACGTCCGGACGAGGCGCTCGCGGCGTACGACGACGCCGCCGACGGTATTCATACGCTCCTCAGCGAAGCGCCCTTGTCGAGCGACGCGCAGTCGCAGCTCGACGACCTCGGGTCGGCGTGGGCGGGGCGCGCGGCGGCGTACGCCGACAAGGGCGATGGGCGCGCCGCGCTCCTCGCCGAAGAGCAGCGGCGCTCGGAGATGCGCCGTCTCGTGCTCGCCGCGCACGAGCGCGACATCGTCCGCGGCGCCGCGCAAGCGGAAACGGACGAGGAGCGCCAGACGGTACGCGACATCATCTCGCTGCGCGCCCAGGCACGGGCGGCGGGCGCCACGGGAGACAAGGCGCGTCTGGAGCGGCTCAAGCCGTCGCTGACGGCCGCCATGAATCGCCGTGCCGATCAGCAGTCACGTTTGTACGCAAGGGTGCCGGCGCTCCAGACATTGCGCGGTCTGGGGCCGCCGGCGGCCGCCGTCGATCTCGACGCGCTCGTCGCCGACCCGCGCACGCTGCTCGTCGAATACGCCATCTACGACACGGGGGTCGCGGTATTCATCGCGGAGCGCGGCGAAGCCGCCGTGAGAGTGTCGGTGGTGCGCTCGTCGATCAGACGAAAGGAGCTCGTCGATCGCGTCAACGACGCGATCGACTCCGCGTCGCTGCACGACGCCGCCGAGTGGGCCCGCCGGTCGGCGCCCCTCGTCCAGGCGCTGCTCGGCCCCGTGCTGTCTCGCCTCGCCGATCACGACCGGCTGCTGATCGTGCCCGACGACGTGCTCTGGAAGATTCCGTTCGAGGCGCTGCCCGCGGGCGACGTCGCGCTGATCGAGCGCGCGGCAGTGGTCTACGCGCCCTCGCTCGGAACGCTGATCCAGCAGAATCGCGTGCGGGAGCAGAATCGGCCGAAGCCGGACGCCGCCGTTCCGGCGACGCCCAGATTTGGCGGCATCGCGGCGCCCGACATCCCCGCCGCGGTCACGTCGCAGCTGACGCGCACGGTGCCCGGGTGGACGCCGCTCGACGCCGCCGCCGCACTGATCACCGGACAGCGTTCCGCCGCCGCCTACGGCGAAGAAGGCGGGACGCTGGCCACCGACGCGGCCGCGACCGAGAAAGGCGCGCGCGGTCTCGCGGCGACGGTTGACGTCCTGCAGATCGGCGCGCCGATGCACGTGAGCGGCGCGAGCCCGTTGTTCTCCTCGATCCTGCTGTCGGCGTCCCCCGACACCGAGGCTTCGGACACGGCGTCGCTCGAGAACGACGGACGGTGGGAGGCCCGGGAGTGGTTCGCGCTCGACGCGCGGGCGCGCACGGTCGTCGTGACGGACGGATCCGCGTTTGCCGCCCCGGGCGCGGGCCGCGCGATGGACGCGCTCGGATGGGCGTGGACGGCCGCCGGCGTGGCCTCGGTGGTGACCGCGCGCGGCGCGTCCGAGGCGTACGATCTGGATGCGACGCTGACCGGTTTTCACGATCGCGTCGCGCACGGCGCCGCGGATTACGCCGACGCGCTGCGCGCCGCCATGCTGGCCGCGAAGCACGAGAACGCCGCGCCGGCGGCGTGGGCGGGGCTGCGCTTCATCGGCGTTCGGTAGGCACGCGGTCCGGAATCAGATCGCGCCCGCGCACGAGCTCGAACGTGTTCTTCGCCGCGCCGACGAACGGGATCGCGTTGAGCCCCGTGTCGAGGACGCCACGCATCAAGCCTTTGCGACGCATCGTCGCCGCGATCGTCACGAGCGCGAGGCCGGCGCCGACGAGCGGCATCGATCGCGCGAACCGCTGCGACAGCCGCGCGCCGCCCCAGCGGACCAAATGGCCTGTTACCGGCATACGC
>QHWR01000027.1:4761-35976 GCA_003223835.1 Acidobacteriota bacterium
GTCGCAACCGCGGCGCTGTCGCCGGCCGACATCGCGTCGCCGATCCGCTAGATCCTGCGGCACCAGCGTAATGCCGAGGTGCTGCTCGGGGACGCCGTGGGCGTCGATACGGGGTTGCGTATCGTTCAGCTCACCGACGGCGAGATTCCCTACGACTTCCTGATCGTCGCCGCGGGGGCGACGCATGCATACTTCGGCCACGACGAATGGCGCAAGCTCGCGCCGGGACTCAAGACGCTCGAGGATGCATTGGAGATCCGACGTCGCGTCCTGCTCGCGTTCGAGCGCGCCGAGCGGCAGCCGGATCCGGTGCGCCGCAAGGCGCTCCTCACGTTCGTGCTGGTCGGTGGAGGGCCAACGGGCGTCGAGCTGGCCGGCGCGCTGGCCGAGATCTCGCGTCAGTCGCTCGCGCGGGACTTCCGCCATTTCGATCCCGGCTCCGCGAAGGTCATCCTCATCGAGGCGGGGCCGGCGCTGCTCGCCGCATTCCCGGAGTCGCTGCGCGCGGCGGCGCGGCACGATCTCGAACGGCTCGGCGTCGAGGTGCGTACCGGCGCCGCGGTCACGCGCGTGGAGCCCGGCCGCGTGACGGTCGGCAACGATACCATCGCGGCGGAAACCATCCTCTGGGCCGCCGGCGTCGCCGCGTCGCCGCTCGGCGCGCGTCTGGGCGTGCCCCTCGATCGCGCGGGACGCGTGTTGATCGAGCCGGACCTGACGATCCCCGGCCATCCGGAGGTGTTCGTCATCGGCGACCTCGCGTCGATGAAGAACAAGGACGGCCGCCCGCTGCCCGGCGTCGCGCAGGTCGCGATCCAGATGGGGCGTCACGCGGCGCGGAACATCGTCCGCACGATCGAGAGCCAGCCGCACAGCGCCTTCGAGTATCACGACCTCGGGAACATGGCGACGATCGGCCGCGCGTCGGCCGTGGCGGACCTCGGACGCGTGCAGTTGAAGGGCTACGTCGCCTGGCTCGCGTGGATTTTCGTCCACATCGTGGCGCTGATCGGCTTCAGGAACAGGCTTGTCGTCATGATCGAGTGGGCGTGGGCGTACGTGTCGTACCAGCGCAGCGTCCGCCTGATCACGTACGACGAGACGAGCCGCTGATTCCATGCGCCGCGCTGCCTCCGTCACGATCGTCATCGCCGCGGCCGTCCTCGCCCTCGCGCCGTTGCCGCCGGACACGATTGAGCGGTGGTACTCGCAGGGCGTGTATCCGCACCTTCAGCGGATCGTGACGCGGCTGTCCAACCCGGTTCCCTTCTCGCTGTTCGATGTGCTCTGGGTGTCCGCGGTGGCCGCCTCGGCCGTGCTGATCCGGCGCTCGATCGCGCGGCTCGGATGGATGCGCGGCGCGCGCCACACGTTCGCGACGCTGATTGTCGCGGCGGCCGTTCTGTACGTCGCGTTCCTGCTCGCGTGGGGCTTCAACTACCGCCGGGTGCCGATGATCGACAAGGTTGTGTTCGATCCGGACCGTATCACCACTACGGCGCGAAGAGAGCTGGCCATCCGTACCGTCGCCGAGCTGAATCGGTTGTACGCGCCGGCGCACGAGAGGCCGGCGTCGCTCACCGTGCTGGCGGGTGCCTTTCACGACGCGCAGGCGGCGCTCGGCGAGCGGATCCCGATCGTGCCGGGCACGCCCAAGGCGACGCTGCTGGGCGGCTACTTCCACGCAGCGTCGATTGCGGGGATGACCGACCCGTTCTTCCTCGAGATCACGCTCGCGCCGGATCTGATTGACGTCGAACGTCCGTTCGTCATCGCGCACGAATGGGGGCACCTCGCGGGCTACGCGGACGAGTCCGAGGCGAGTTTCCTGGCGTGGCTCGCGTGCATGCGCGGCGACGAGGCGTCGCAGTACAGCGCATGGCTCGCGCTGCTGGGCCACGTCGGTCCCATCCCGCGCGAGCCGGCGCTCGCGCCCGGGCCGCGCCTCGACATCGTCACGATCCAGACGCGGTACCGGCACACGAACGAGCTGCTGCGCTTCGCGGCGAGCCAGAGCTACGACAAGTACCTCAAAGCGAACCGCGTCTCGGCCGGAATCCGGAGCTACGACGGCGTGCTTCAGCTGATCCTCGGAACGAACTTCGACCGCGGATGGACGCCGCGTCTCAAGTGACTAGGGTATAGTTTCCCCGTGCACGGTCAGTCCATCGGACCGTTCCGCGTGCTGCGCAAGCTCGGAGCAGGCGGAATGGGCGAGGTGTATCTCGCGGAGGACGAACGGCTCGGCCGGCGCGTCGCGCTGAAGTGTCCCTCCGAGTCCTGGCTGGCATCCGCCGACGCCAAGGCGCGCCTCTACCGTGAAGCGCGCGCGGCGGCGCGCCTCAACGATCCGCGCATCGCCGCGGTCTATGACGTTCTCGACGTCGACGGCCGTCCCTACATTGTCCTCGAGCACGTGGACGGCGAAACGCTCTCGCAGGCGCTCGCGCGCGGTCCGATGCGGCTCGAGCGCGCGCTGGACGTCGGCGTCGAGATCGCCGAAGCGCTGACCACCGCCCACGCGGCCGGCGTGATCCATCGTGACCTCAAGCCCGGCAACGTCATGCTGACGCCGGACGGACGCGTCAAGATCCTCGACTTCGGCCTCGCGAAGACGACGGACGCCGCCGGCGGGCGAGTGACGGCGACCGGTCAGGTCCTCGGCACTCCCGGTTACATCGCGCCGGAGCAACTGCTCGGCAATCCGGCCGACGCGCGGAGCGACGTCTACAGCGTCGGCGCGATTCTCTACGAGTTGCTGTCCGGCCGCACGGCCGAGAGCGGCCGCGGCCGCGGCGGGCTCGCCGCGCTGCTGGAGCCGGTGCCGGACATTCGCACGATCGCGCCGTCGATCCCGCCCGATGTCGCCGCGGTCGTGATGCGCGCGCTGGCGCGCGAGCCGCGCGAGCGCTTCCAGACGGCGGAGGACCTCGCGCACGCGATCGATCGCGCGCGCACCGCGGTCGGCGATCTTCCCACCGGTGAAATCGCGCCGCCGCCGACGCCGCGCAGGCGCTGGTGGGTGACCGCCGCCGTCGCCGTGCTCCTGCTTGGGGCGGCGGGGGTGCCGTTCGCGCGCTGGTGGCGCGATCATGTCGAGACCACCGTCTCCGCGCACACGCCCGTCGTCGCCGTGTTGCCGTTCAGCGATTTGAGCGGCGATCCAAAGCTGCAGTACGTCGGCCCCGGGATGGCGGAGACGATCAGCACGAAACTCGGCGGCGTGGCCGACTTGTCCGTCATTTCACGCGGGGAAGTCCACGACGCCGTCGAGCGCAACAAGGAGGTGACCAGGGTGTGCCGCGCGCTCGGCGCGTCCTACGTCGTCACCGGTGCCATTCAGCAGCCCGCCGCCGGGCACATCCGCGTCACCATCAACGTGCTGAAGCCGGACGGGCGAACGATCATTCCGGGAGGCGCGCAGATGTACGACGACGCGAGCGACAACCAGTTCGCGCTTCAACAACGCATCGCGGAGGATCTCACCTCATTCATGGTGGGCAACGCGTCCTCCGCCGACCGGAAACAGCTCGCGCGTTCGCCAACGAACAACGTTCAGGCCTTGTCGGCATACTGGCGCGGTCGCGCGTCGCTCGACCAGCCGGGGCCGGACCCCATCGATCCGGCCATCGCCGCGTTCGAGGAGTCCGTGCGGATCGACCGGAGTTTCGCGCTCGGCTATGCCGGGCTGGGCAGCGCCTACTGGCGCAAATACCAACAGACGCGCGAGAAGACGTGGGCATCGAAGGCGATTGAAGCAACCGAGCGCGCGAAGCAGATCGATCCGAAACTCGCTGACGTTCGCATCGCGCTTGCCACGGTGTACAAGGGCAGCGGCCGCGCCGCCGACGCAACGGCGGAGCTGACGCGCGCGCTGGAACTGCAGCCGAACAACGATCGCGCGCATCGGCTCCTCGCGGACATTTACGCCGGGCAGGGCCGCGCGAAGCAGGCCGTTGACGAATACCAGGCGGCGATCCGGATTCGGCCGGACTACTGGGAGACATATCGCGGACTCGGGTTGCTGCAGCTGCGCGCCGGCCGGTACAACGAGGCGATCGACGCGTTCAATCACATCACCGCTCTTCAGCCGGACTCGCCGATCGGCTATCAGCTGCTCGGAACGGTGCACGCGACGATGGTCGATCTCGACGCGGCGACCCGCGACTACGAGACCGCCCTGAAACACGGCGGCAGCTTCGGCACGTACTCCGCGCTCGGCACCGTGTATTACATGCAGCGCCGCTTCGACGATGCGGCGCGCTCGTACGAACAGGCGATCAAGCTCCTGGCCGGCAGCGGCGCGACGCATTGGAACCTGGGGGACGCGTACCGGCGGCTGGGACGCACGCGTCAGGCAGCGGCGGCGTACAAAGAGGCGGCGCGGTTGTTCGAAGACGATCTCGCCGTCAACCCGAAAGATGCGTCGGCGCTGGCGTTGCGTGGCGTGTGCCGCGCACGGCTCGGCGGCGTGCGCGAAGGGTTGGATGACGTGGAACGGGCGGCGCAGCTCGCGCCGCAGGATCAGGACGTGCAGTATCAACGCGCGCTGGTGCTCGTCATCGCTGGAAGGATCGATAGCGCCATCGACGCGGTGTCGCAGGCTGTGGCGGACGGCTACAGCGTGGAGCTGCTCAAGCGCGACGACGACCTCGCGCCGCTGCGGCGGTCAAACCGGTTTCAGGCGCTGCTCGCCGGAGGGGACGCGGCGTCAAGGAGGGTTCAATGACAGTCGGACGGACGACGTATGTCGTGATCCTGGGAGTGATCTTGACGGCGGGCGGCTGCGGCCCTATCACGAACACGGGAACGAGGAACAAGCAGACACGTCCGATTGTCATCGTGCTGCACGACAAGCACGGATCGTGCGATGCGGCTTTTGGCAAGAAGCCGCAGCATGCGTTCAAGGGCGACACGATCGCATGGGAGTTCATCAACACGTGTGATGCGGCCCAAACCGTCACGCTCTCGATCAAATCGGGTTCTGGTAATCCCTTCACGGATTCTCCGCCTTGGACGAATACCGTGAAAGCGAATGATGACGCGGACAGGTCACTCGCCATCAGCGACACCGTTCAGCCCGGAACGTACGGGTTCGATATTAGTGTGGGCGGGAAGAAGTTCGACCCCAAGCTCGAGATCGATCCCTAGTCGGCGTGCGCTTTGCACTCGCGCGGGCGTGTGCCCGCGATCAGGACGCCGGGTCGAGCTGATCCACGTCGCTCGACGACAGCGGTGCCGGAGTGCGTCCCGTCCGCAGATCCTCCGGCGTCACGTCCGGCGTCTTTGTCTTGAACTCCACGTCGCGCCAGCCGCGCCAATTGCACGCGTGGCAGCGGTACGGCTGTCGTTCGGTGAACCGCTGCCGCACGCGCTCGAGCATCGAGCGCAGGCGGGACGGGTACACCCGGCTCGACCGACACCTCGGGCAGTCCATGAGCGATCCTTTTTGTGTGGGAGCCTCTCTATCCTACCACGGATGAGCTGATGGGCCGCACGCTTGCCTTCGATCGCGCTCGTCATCCCGAAGCATCGGCCCGCGCGGCCGGGCTCCGCTACAGCACCGACGCGAGGCCCGGACTGCGGCGCGTGCGGCGCGGCCGGTCATTTCAGTACGTGCGCGCGGACGGACGCCGCGTACGCGACGCCGCCGACCTGCGGCGCATCCGCGCGCTCGCGATTCCGCCCGCATGGACCAGCGTCTGGATTTCGCCGGATCCGCGAGGTCATCTCCAGGCCACGGGACGCGACGCGCGCGGCCGCAAGCAGTACCGGTATCACGCGCGGTGGCGGCAGGTGCGCGACGAGACGAAATATCACCGCCTGATCGCATTCGGTCACGCGCTGCCCGCGATCCGGCGCCGCACGGACGCGGATCTCCGCAAGAACGGCCTGCCGAAGGAGAAAGTGCTGGCCGCCGTCGTGCAACTGCTCGAGAAGACGTTCATCCGCGTCGGCAACGACGAGTACGCGCGCGACAACCATTCGTTCGGCCTCACGACGATGCGCGACGGGCACGTGCGCGTGTCGGGATCGACCGTGCGGTTCATGTTCCGCGGCAAGAGCGGCATCGCGCACGAGCTGAAGCTGGACAACGGGCGTCTCGCGAGGATCGTCCGCCAGTGCCGCGACCTTCCGGGCCAGGAGCTCTTTCAGTATCGCGACGCCGACAATCACGTGATCGACGTCGGCTCTGGTGACGTGAACGCGTATCTGAAGGAGATCACCGGCCGCGATTTCACGTCGAAGGACTTTCGCACCTGGGCGGGCACGGTGCTCGCGGCGCGCCTGCTCCGCGATTTCAAGACGGTGGATTCGCAGGCGAAAGCAAAGAAGAACGTCGTCCGCGCGGTCGAGGAAGTCGCGAAGAAGCTCGGGAACACGAGAGCCGTCTGCCGCAGGTGCTACGTGCACCCCGCGGTGATCGACGCGTACCTGGACGGGTCGATGGTCAAGGCGGTCGCGCAGCGCGCGAGGCGCGCCGCGCGGGCGATCGGACAGATGACGGCGTCGGAGGCCGCGGTCCTCGGATTGCTCCAGCGACGGCTGGCGAGGAAAGCCGGGTAGCGTCAGCGGCCCGAGAGCTGGATTCCGCCGTTGGTGCCTTCGATCTCGATGCGCGGGCCGCCGCCGTTGAGACGCGCGTCGAAGCGGCGGCGCGTGTTGTCGCCCGAGGCTTCGAGCGGCAGCTCGCTGGCGTCGATGCCGCCGTTGGTGACGCGCGCGGAGATTGTCGCCTTGGCGTCGCGCGGCACGCGGACCTTGATCCCGCCGTTGACGGATTCGAGCTTCACGCCCCCTTCGGCGATCCGCGCGAGATCGATGTCGAGGCCGCCGTTCGTCGTCCTCGCGTCAACCGAGCCCGCGAGGTTGCGGCCGTTGACGCCGCCGTTGGTGGTCTCGGCCTTGATGCGACCCGCGAGCCCGGTCAGTTCGATGCCGCCGTTCACCGTCTCGAACCGTACTTCGGCGGTGGCGGGCACCTTGACGCGGTACTCGACCTGGAGGTTGCTGTGGTTGAAGAGTCCGCCGCCGGCCGGGTACTTGGTCGTGATCTTCACGTGGGAGGGAGACACCGCGTCCTCCTGGATCGTGATCCGATCGAGCGCGGCTTTGGCGGCTTCGGGTGAAGCGGCCTTCGCCTTCTTGATCGCGACGATCTCGACGGCATTGCCGTCGCTCGGCTGCACGTCAATCTTGCCGTTGACGTTTTGGATCTCGACCTGCCCGTTCGGATCGAGCCGATAGCTCTTGCGCCATTCGGCGGACTCTTCAACCACAGCAACCTCCAGGTCGAGTACCGCGTCAAGGTGCCCGCCACCGCCGAAGTACGGTTCGAGACGGTGAACGGCGGCATCGAACTGACCGGGCTCGCGGGTCAAACCGGACGGTCGTTCCGGAAATGAAGCAGCCGAGCCGTCTCTCCAAGACCTCTGTCTCACCCCAGAGAGAGCAGAGATAACAGAGCTGAATCCGCAGTTTTCCGCGTGAAGAATCAGTTCTCTGTTTTCTCTGTCAGCTCTGTGGTTGATAATTCCGACGACCGACATGGACCGGTACGTCCCTCTCCCTCCCCTGCCGCCCCGGATTCGCCGCCTCAACGAGCTGGCCTACGACTTGTGGTGGAGCTGGAACGCGGAGGCGCGCGAGGTTTTCAGGGATCTCGACTATCCGCTGTGGCGGTTCACCGATCACAACCCGGTGCTGCTGCTGCATCTGGTCGAACCCGAGCGTCTCGATCATGCCGCGGGCGATCCGGAGTTCCTGCGGTTGTACGACGCGGCCGTCGCCGCGCTGGACGTCGTTCGCGCGGGCGCGGGCACGTGGTGGGCGCGGCGCGTGTCGCGTGTCTCGCAGCCGATCGCCTGCGTGTGTCCGGAGTTCTCCCTCCACCAGTCGCTGCCGCTCGACAGCGCCGGCCTCGGCGTCGTCGCCGGCGATTACTGCAAGGAAGCGAGCGACCTCGGCGTGCCGCTCGTCGGCGTCGGGCTGATGTATCCGCGCGGCTACGCGCATCAGCGGCTCTCCGGCGGAGGCTGGCAGCAGGAATCGTACGAGTACCTCGATTGGTCGGACGCGCCGATCGGGCCCGCGCTGTGCCCCGACGGAAGCCGCTGCGCGCTGACCGTGCGGCTGGCCGGCGGTGACGTCCGCGTTGACGCATGGCAGGTGCGGGCGGGACGCGTCACGTTGTACCTGCTCGACACGGATTTGCCCGAGAACGCGCCCTGGGATCGCGAGCTGTCGTCGTCGTCGTTCGACGACGACCCGGACGGCTGCGCGCGACGGGCGGTGCTGCTGGGCGCGGGCGCGGTGCGCGCGCTGGCGGCGCTCGGCCTCGAACCGTCGATCTGGCACGTGCACGAGTCGACGTCGACGTTCGTCGCGCTGGAGCGGCTCGAGCATCTCACCGCCGCGGGCCTGGCGTGGGATGACGCGCTGGCGCGCGTTCGCCGATCGACGCTGTACAACACGCGCGCCGCCGGGCCGCCGCGGCGCGACCAGATGACGTTCGCGACTGTCGAGCGGCACATCGCGGCGTGCTGGCCCGGACTGGCGCCGCTCCGTCCGGCGGTGCTCGCGCTGGGGCGCGTGGAAGTCGATCGCGGCGCGTTCTTCAGCACCGCCGTGTTCGGCGCGCGCACCGCCGCGTCGATCAACATCCCCGCGCACGCGGGCGCCGGCTGGCGCGAGGACTCTCCGGATGCGCCCGCGCACGTGTCAATCGCGCCGGGCGTGCACGTCGCGAGCTGGATACCGCGCGAGCTGGCCACGCTCTTCGATCGTTACGTTGGCGGCGACTGGCGCGATCGCCAGGACGATGCGGCGGCGTGGAACGTGATCCGGGAGGCGCCCGACGAGGAGCTCTGGGCCGTCCGTCAACGGCTTCGGGGTTATCTGGTCGAATTCGCGCGCGAGCGCGCGCGGCGCCGCTGGTCGCGCGAGCAGGCGAGCGGTACCCGCATCGTCGCGCTCGGGACGCTCCTCGATCCCGCGGTGCTGACCATCGGGTTCGGGCGCCGGTTTACCGAGGAAGCCCGTCCCGATCTCATCTTCCAGGACGCCCAGCGGCTCGCGACCATCGTCACCGCCTCGCGGCGTCCCGTCCAGATCGTGTTCGCCGGGAAGGCGCACCCCGGCGACGAGACGGGCAAGCATCAGCTCCAGCGGATCGTCCGGCGTGCGCTCGATCCGATGTTCGGCGGACGCGTCGCGTTCATCGAGGACTACGACCTGCACGTCGCGCGGCTCCTCGTGCAGGGCTGCGACGTCTGGTTGAGCACGCCCCGGCGCGACGGCGTCGCCTCGATGGGCGGCCTGAAGGCCGCGGTCAGCGGCGTGCCGCACCTTTCGACGCCGGCCGGCTGGTGGCCGGAAGGCTGGAGCGGCGCCAACGGGTGGGTGATCGAACCGGCGCGCGCCGACGGGGCGGGCCAGGACTCGGCGGACGCGCGGGCGCTGTATCGGCTTCTGGAGGAAGAGATTGTCCCGGCCTTCTACGACCGCGAGCGCAGCGGCGTCCCGACGCGGTGGACGCAGATGATGAAGGAGACGATCGTCTCCTCCATTCCGCGGTTCTGCGCGCGACGCGCCGTCAAGGCGACGGCGGATCGCCTCTATCTCTCGTCGTCGGTCGTCGGCTCCTGAGGGTATAATCCGCGCACCGCTCCCGAGCGCATTCTCGTCAGGTAAGATGGACGCACATGTCAGATCGTAAGTATCGCCAGCGCGGCTACCAGGACGAGTCGCGAGGGGAGCCGCGCGAGAAGCGGCCGGAGGGGCAGCCGCCGAAGAAGGAGTACGCGCCCCGCGGCCAGCCACCCGTCCAGCCCCGCACCTACAACATGCCGGGCTTCCGCGAAGTGACGCGGTGCGCGCGGTGCGGCAACGAGCTGACGGTGGCCATCGCGTCGAGCCCCACGGGACAGTGCGCGCGCTGCGGCGCCGACCTGCACACCTGCGCGCAGTGCGTCCATTTCGACACGAGCGCGCCGTTCGAGTGCCAGCAGCCGGTGCCCGCGCGCGTCTCGCCGAAAGATGCGCGCAACGATTGCGGGTTGTACGAACCGCGCACGACGGTCGAGCGCGAAACCACGTCGTCCACGTCGGGACCCCAGAGCGCGAAGAAAGCGTTCGACGATCTGTTCAAGTAACGCGTGGCACGCCAGGAGGCGTCATGACGATCATCGTCGGCCTCACCCTCGTCACGATCCTGCAGGCGCCAACGGCGCCGTCCGCGCTCACCCCGGAAGCCATCGCGGCTTTTCTCAGCAACGCCAAAATCGTCCACGCGAAGGCCGTCGGCAAGGGCGTGACGAGCCCGTGGCGGCTCACGCTCAGCGACGGCACGCTGACGCACGACGCCGCCTTCCAGTCGGTCGACGAGCACAAACCGATGGAGCGCTTTGCGAGCGGCGGGACCGAGTTGAACTTCATCGATTCCTGGCGCTACAACGTCGCCGCGTACCGCCTCGCCGGCCTTGTCGGGCTCGGCGACATGATGCCGGTGACGGTGGAGCGCCGCTGGCGCGGCACCCTCGGCGCGCTGAGCTGGTGGGTCGAGACGAAGATGGACGAAGAGGCGCGGCTGAAACAGAAAATCGAGCCGCCCGACCGCGAGGCGTGGAGCCGTCAGATGTACCGGCTGCGCGTGTTCACGCAGCTCGTGGACGACACGGATCGCAACCTCGGCAACGTCCTCATCACGCCCGACTGGGAAGTCCGGATGATCGATTTCACCCGCGCGTTCCGGCTCTGGGCGCGGATCAAGGAAGAGGACCTCGGGCGGTGCGATCGACGGCTGTTCGAGCGGCTGCAGTCGCTGTCGATGGACGAGCTCGCGCGCGCGACGGACCCGTACCTGACGCGCGACGAGATGAAGGCCGTCCTGGCGCGCCGCGACCTGATCGTCGCGCACGTCAAGCGCCTCGTCGCGGAGCGCGGCGAGCAGCAAATCCTGTACTGACCCGCGATCCTGGAGACTTGATACCTATGCGCGGATTATCTGCGGCGATGGGAGTGTGCTCGATCGGAGTGCTGGCGGCGAGCGCCGCCGGACCGGTCACGCATCGCCTCGAGGCGACGCCGTCAACCGTCGCCTACGGGTGGTACGACGCGGCCGCGAAGCCGGTGCTGCGGATCGCATCGGGAGACATCATCGACGTTGATACGCTGCTGACGAACACGCCGGCGGGGCTGCAGCGCGCCGGCGTCGAGCCGGATCGCATCCAGCCGTCGCTCAAGGCCATCGTCGACGCAATCCCGGGCGAGCAGCGCGGCCCCGGCGGTCACATCCTGACCGGGCCGGTGTACGTCGAAGGCGCCGAGCCTGGCGACGCGCTCGAGGTCAGGATGCTGTCGATCGATCTGGCGATCGCGTACGGATACAACGGCTGTCGCGGATTCCTGCCGGCCAACTGCGCGCCCAACAGCACGCGGATCATTCCGCTCGACAAGAAAACGATGACGGCGGCGTTCGCGCCCGGCATCGTGATTCCGCTGCATCCGTTTTTCGGCAGCATGGGCGTCGCGCCGCCGCCCGAGCAGGGGCGCGTCAGCAGCAACCCGCCGGGACAGCACGCCGGCAATCTCGACAACAAATCCCTGGTCGCCGGGACGACGCTCTACATTCCGGTATGGACGCCGGGCGCGTTGTTCGAAGTAGGCGACGGACACGCGGCGCAGGGCGACGGCGAAGTCGATCAAACGGCGATCGAGACGTCGCTCCGCGGCCGGCTGCAGCTGACCGTGCGAAAGGGGATGAAGCTCGCGTGGCCGCGCGCCGAGACGCCCGCCGCATACATCAGCATGGGCACCGACGAAGATCTCACCAAAGCGACGAGGATCGCGATCCAGGAGATGATCGATTTTCTCGCGGCCGAGAAGAAACTCGACAAGGTCGTCGCCTATCAGCTCACCAGCGTCGCGGGAGACGTCGCGATCACACAGCTCGTGGACGGCAAGGTCGGCGTTCACGTCAAGATGCCCAAGAGCATTTTCGCGTCCGAGACGGAGAGACGATCTCACCCAGGGACGAAGAGACGATCTCACGCGAGGGCGCCCTCGATGACCGGTGCATGACAGGTCAAGTGGGCGTCGCGATGCGGCGTTGCGCCAGAATTCCATTTGCGCTACCGTACTCGCCTCTTTTTCCGAATGTCAACGCGGTCAGCACCAGTGGTGTGAGGCAACTCACGCGCTGCGACACAGGTGCTCGACATGGGTGTCGAATCCTTGTGGGAACTCAAAGCCAAACGGTCGACGGTCAAATGCCTCCTTCAGTTGGAACCGGCGCGAGCGGAACTGCTGCTGATGCAGGACGACGATCTCGCGATCCGGGAGGTGTTTCACGACGACGACATCGCGCGAGCTCGCGCCCGGGCGCTGCGCGAAAGACTCGTCGCGCTCGGTTGGCGGGACGCCTCGTGAGGCGCGAAACGCGGTGATGAGACGGGGCAGCGTGGTCTTGGCGTTTGGCATCGTTCTCTGTTCGGTGCCTCATGCTGCTGTCGCCGGCCCAATGTGGGCACGAGACGCGACTCCAATCACATTGGTCTGCGAGGGATCACCTCAACACATTCTGTCCCCCGATCGCTCTTGTAGTAGTCGAACTGCAGTGTCGCCGCTCGAGCGTCGATCACGAACCCGACATCGTCGTTCATGTGACGACCAGCCCTGCGACGGCGCAAGATTTCGTTTATCCCAGATGAGAGCGACAACAGACAGGTGCTTCACACTTCAAGAGTCGCCGCTTCGGTTGGCGTCGTCGCCATATATCGTGCTCTGCGCTCGCCGCGCCTCCGCGTGTGATTTGTCTCACATCCCCGCGTGACATCTGGGTCTGTGCCTCAGCGCAAGATGATGACGGCCGCCTGACGTAAGATACGCGCCGGGAAGGGAGATCATATGCTCGCGCAGTCGCAGCAGCCGTCACCCGACACGCCCGCGAGGTCGCGAGGTTCTCGAACTGCGCCGTCTCCGCCGGAGTTCGGCCGCTGGGAACGGCTCGTCACGCCGTCCGACCACATCCTCGAATGGTTCGGCCATTACCTGAAAGGAGAGCCGGCCAGGCCGTGGATTGCGAGCGGCGTCACCTATCTCGATCGCGAGCGGGAGGTGAATGCGGCGAAGGGGAAGAAAGGTACCTGATTGGGTCGCTTCGAGCTGACCAAGTGGTACATCGACTGCGTCGATCCCGACGGCCGCGTCGCGATCGCGTATTGGGCGTCGTTGACGTGGGCCGGACTCGCCGTCACGTGGCAGAGCCTTGCGATCGACGGCGGCGACGTGCCGGCGCTGCAGCGATCCGCCGCCGGCGGCGGAGCCGCACCGGTCGTCGCAGGCGGAACGTTGACCTGGCAGCCGGATGCGCTCGAGTGCGTAATCGTGGCCGAGTCCCGGCAGCCGGCGATCGACGTCCCGTTGCTCGCCGATGAAGAGGCGCCTGCGATCGAATGGCGCTGCGGCGTACCCGCGGCGGCCGTCACGATCGACGCGAAAGGCGCGGCGCCGATGCGGGGCACCGGCTACGCCGAGCGTCTCGTCCTGCGCCGTCCTCCGTGGCGGCTGCCGATTCGTGAGCTGCGGTGGGGGCGATGGATGACGGCGGATGCGACGCGGTCGCTCGTCTGGATCGACTGGCGCGGCGAAGCCCCGCGGACGTGGCTGTTCGTGGACGGCAAGGCCCTGGAGGGTGCATCGATCGAGGACGGACTCGTCAGGGGTGACGGCGTGGCCCTCGCGCTCGATTGCCGGCGGACGTTGAAGACGCGCGCGTTCGCCGATGTTGGCGGATCCATTCCCGGCCTCGCCGCACTCGTGCCGGCGCTCCGGTGGCGCGACACCCGATGGGTGAGCGGCGGGTGTCTCGAGGCCGCGGACGCGGCCATCGACGGCGCCGCGATCCACGAACTGGTGGTCTTCGGGTGACCGTCACACGCGCGAGGCTGTCTACCCGAGCGGTCACCGCGCGCGCGTTGTACGCGGTGTTGTTCTCGGCCGCGCTGCCGGCCGCGCTGATCCTCTGGGCCCGGCGCCTCGACACGTTGCTGCGTCTACCCGCGTACGGCACGCCGATCCAGGGCACCGCGATCGCCGCCGCAGGCGTCGCGCTCGTGACCGCCGCGACCTGGGCCCTCTGGAGGTTCGGGCACGGGCTGCCGGCGAGTCCATTTCCGCCCGATCGTCTCGTGACGCGCGGTCCCTACCGGTTCGTCGCGCATCCGATCTACGTGGGCGCCGTTGCGGTTTCCGCCGGCGTCTCGCTGGCGGCGCGGTCCGCGGCCGGCCTCTGGATCGCGACGCCCGTGCTCGCCGCGGCCTGCGCCGTTTTCGTCGTCGCCTTCGAACGCGGCGCGACCGTTGCCAGTTTTGGACGCCTGCCGGTTCCCCTCCTGCGCCTGCCCGGCGACACGATCGCGTGGCCCACGCTGTGGGATCGCGTGTCGGTGTTCGTGCTCGCGTTCGGCGCCTGGCTCGTCGCGTACGAAGCGGTGCAGGCGCTCGGGATCCCCGGCGATGCGCGGTCGGCCTACTTCGCGTGGGATCGCGGCCTTCCGGTCCTGCCGTGGACGGAAGCGATCTATGCGCTGACGTACGTGTTCGTCGCGATCGTGCCGCTCGTCGCGAATCGGCAGCGTGACCTGCGCTGGTTCGCGGTGGACGGTCTCGTCGCGGTCGCGCTGATCGCGCCGATCTACCTGCTGGTGCCGCTCATCGCGGAAGCGAAACCGGTCCCGGGCGACGGCTGGCTCTCGGCGCTGATGCGATTCGAGCGAGTGCATGACGGTCCCGTTTGCGCGGCGCCGTCCTTTCATGTCGTGTGGGCCTGCCTCGCCGCGCGGCTGTACTCGTCACGGTGGCCCCGTCTCCGGTTGGCGTTCTGGCCCGCGGCGTGCGCGATCGCGGCGAGCTGCCTGACGACGGGCATGCACGCGGCGCTGGATATCGTCACCGGCTTCCTCGCGTATGTCGTCGTCGTGCGCGCGTCCGCTGTCTGGCGCGTGATGTGCGACGGCGCCGAAGCGCTGGCCAATGCGTGGCATGAGATCCGGCTTGGTCCGGCACGGCTGATCGTGCACGGCGCGTACGCGGCGCTCGGCGGCGGGCTCGGCACGGCGATCGCCGGCCTGCTCGCGGGACCAGACCTGTGGCCCTGGGTCGTGGTGATGGCACTCGCGTCCGTGGTGGGCGCCGGCATCTGGGCGCAGGTCGTCGAGGGGTCGTCGCAACTGTTGCGGCCGTTCGGCTATTTCGGATCGGTCGGCGGCGCGGTGTTGACGGCGACGGCCGCGGGCGCTGCCGGCGCCGACGGATGGCGTCTCGCCGCGGCGTTCGCCGTGGGAGCGACGTTCACGCAAGCGATCGGACGGCTGCGGTGCCTCGTCCAGGGTTGTTGCCATGGGCGCGAGGCGCCCGCGTGGGCCGGTATCCGTCACATGCACCCGTGTTCGCGCGTCGTGCGGCTCGCGCACCTGGCGGGCGTGCCTGTGTATCCCACCGCGTTGATCTCGCTGGTGTGGATGCTGTACGTCGGCGCGTGTCTGCTGCGTCTCTGGGCCGTCGGCGCGCCGGTCACGTTCGTGCTGGGCGCGTACTTCATCCTCGCCGGGCTCGGCCGCTTCGTCGAGGAGCACTACCGCGGCGAGCCGCAGACGCGCGTCGTCCTGGGATTGCGTCTCTATCAGTGGCTGGCGATCGCGTTCGTCATCGCCGGGGCCGTCGTGACGTGCGTCGCGAGCGCCGGCGCGCCGCCGGCGTCGCCGCTTCCCGCCGGTGCGTCGATACCGGTTCTCGCGCTCGCGGCGTTCTGTTACGCGGCGTACGGCGTCGATCTGCCGCAGTCCCACCGGCGGTTCTCACGATTGCTATGAGAGTCGTCGCGCCCTCGCGCCTGACACGCAATCAAGCGCGCGGCTTCTGGGCCGCGTGGGGCGGGTGGACGCTCGACGGCATGGATTCGTTCATTTACGCGCTGGTCCTGGCGCCCGCGCTGACGGATCTGCTTCCGGCGAGCGGCGTGCGCCCGACGCCGGGCAACATCGGCTACTACGGCGGCATCCTGTTCGCGCTGTTCCTGATCGGCTGGGGACTGTCGATGGTGTGGGGCCCCGTCGCCGACCGCTTCGGCCGCGTACGCACGCTGACGCTCACGATCCTCTGCTACTCGCTGTTCACCTTTCTCGGCGCGTTCGTGACGAACGTCTGGCAGCTCGCGGCGTGCCGGCTGCTCGCCGGCATCGGCATCGGCGGCGAGTGGTCGATGGGCGGCACGTTCATCGCCGAAGAGTGGCCCGAGGATCGCCGCGCGCAGGGCGCCGGTTACATGCACACCGGGTACTACTTCGGGATCTTTCTCGCGGCGATTGCGAACTACACGATCGGGGCGCATTTCGGCTGGCGCGCCATGTTCGCGGTCGGCGGCGCGCCGGCGCTGCTCGTGACCTGGATCCGCCGGAGCGTGCACGAGCCGCGGCGATGGGAAGCGCGGCCCGAGCGGATCGTCATGACGCGCGCGTTCGCCGCGCTGTTCTCTCCCGAATACCGACGCCGGACGCTGCTCAATTCGCTGTACCTGTTCATCTCGATCGTCGGCCTCTGGGCGGGATCCGTGTACGTGCCCGCATCCGTCACGCAGCTTGCCGTCCGCGGCGGATTGCCCGCGTCCACGGCCGCGCGCCTCGCCTCGGCGGCGACGATGATCCTGTCCACCGGAACGATCCTGGGCTGCCTGGCGCTGCCGTGGCTGGCGGAACGCTACGGACGCCGCGCGACGCTGGCGCTGTTCTTCGCGCTGATGTGCGCATCGATCGCCGTGACGTTCGGGTACGTGTTCTATCTGCCGTCGCGCGCGCTCCAGTGGTTCCTCGTCTGCCTGTTCTTTCTCGGGCTCGGCGGCGCGAACTTCGCAATCTACACACTGTGGCTGCCGGAACAGTACCGGACGGCCTGCCGCGCGAGCGCGTTCGCGTTCGCGACGTCGGTCGGACGTTTTGGCGGCGCAGGCATCACGTTCCTCGTCGGCGCCGGCGTCGCGCGCTACCAGACGATCGGCGTTCCGGTCGCGATGACCGCGGTCGCGTTCGCGGTCGGCTTGCTGCTCGTCCCCTTCGCCGAGGAGACGAAGGGACGGCCGCTGCCGGCGTGACGCCGGAACCGGGACATGCCAGGCGACGTGGTTCGGCTTTACGTGTTTGCGACGAACCTGGAGAGCGGCGCGCCGTTCACTGACGTGGAGCGGCGTCGCGCCGAGCGGCTGGCGCAGCACGAACGAGAGCGTTCGAAGGAGCGCGCCTGACCGATCAACACGCGTTCATGCACGTCCTCCTCGCCCTGACGGCCGTCGTCATCACGGGGCGTGTGCTTGGCAAGCTGCTCGCCTCGATCGGGCAGCCGCCGGTCGTCGGCGACATCCTCGCCGGCATTCTGCTGGGACCTTCGCTGCTCGGACGCGTGTCTCCCGACCTCGCGGCCGTGATTCTGCCGCGGCGCGTGGCGCCGTCGCTGAGCGTGATCGCCCAGCTCGGGATCGTCCTTTACATGTTCCTCGTCGGGCTCGAGCTCGACGCCGGCAAGCTGCGCGGCCGCGCCCGCACGATGGTCGTCATCTCCCACGCCAGCATCGTGGTTCCCTTCACGCTCGGGGTGCTCCTCGCGTCGCCGCTTTACGCGGATCTCGCGCCGCCGGGCGTGTCGTTCATCGCGTTTGCGCTCTTCATCGGGGTGGCGATGTCGATTACCGCGTTTCCCGTGCTCGCGCGGATCCTGACGGACGGCCGGATGGCCCACACCGAGCTGGGCGTGACGGCGCTCACCTGCGCCGCCGTCGACGACGTGACCGCGTGGTGTCTGCTGGCGTTCGTCGCGGGCGTCGCGCGGGCGGCGGTCGGCGACGCGTTGATGGTCGTGCTGCTCACGCTCGGGTTCATCGGCGTGATGTTCCTGATCGCGCGCCCACTGGCCGCACGCGCCCTGGCGCGGACGGATCGCGACCCGCCGTCGCACGAGGCGATCGCGCTCACATTCGTCGGCGTGCTCGCATCGGCCCTGACGACGGAGCGCATCGGCATTCACGCAATCTTCGGCGCGTTTCTGTTCGGCGCGATCGTGCCGTCGCGGACCGCGCTCGCGCGCGCCCTCGTCCTGCGGCTGCGCGACGTCGTCACGATCCTGCTGCTCCCCGCGTTTTTCGCGTTCACGGGGATGCGGACGGAGATCGGGCTCCTGTCGGGCCCGCGCGAGTGGGCGATGTGCGGTGCGGTGGTGCTCGTCGCGACGGCGGGCAAGTTTGGCGGGACGTTCGTCGCGGCCTGGCTGACGGGCAGGGAACCCCGCTTCGCCGCGGCGCTCGGCATCCTGATGAACACGCGCGGGCTCATGGAGCTGATCGTCCTGAACGTCGGACTGGACCTGGGCGTCATTTCGCCGGCGCTGTTCACGATGATGGTGCTGATGGCCGTCGTCACCACGCTCGCGACGACGCCCGCGTTGCGGCTGGTCTGGAAGACACCGCGTGGAAGCTAAATGTGATATCGTATAAATATGAAAAAGGCTATTTCTATCACATTGGAGACTGAGAATCTGCTCTGGCTGCGCGGGCAGGCGCAGGCGGCGGACGGCAATGTGAGCGAGATCGTCGATCGCCTCGTGACCGGCGCCCGCACCGGTGGACGGCTCGAGCCGGCCTCGATTCGGTCCGTGGCCGGGACCATCGACCTCGGCGACGACCCCGAGTTGACCGGCGCCGACGAGTACGTGCGGGGGCTGTTCACCGCGTCGCTGCGACGGCCGATGCTGGTTCGGGAACGGCCGCCGAAAGCGCGGCGCGGGTCGCGTCGTGGCTGACCTTCCGGCCGCGGTCACCGATACGCACGCGCTCTTGTTCCATGCCGCGGGAAGCGGCGCGCTCGGCCGCGCGGCGCGAGCGCACTTCGAGGCCTGCGAGCGGCGTCAGGCGATCGCCTATGTGCCGATGGCGGTGTTATGGGAGTGCACGCTCCTGGCCCGCGTCGCACGCGTGAACCTGCGCCGCACCCCTCGCGAATTCTTCGCGGATCTGTTCAGCAACCCCGCGTATCAGCCGTACGACCTGACGTCCGATCAGATCTTCGCGGCCGATGAGGCGCGGCCCAACCGGGATCCGTTCGACGGATTGATTTGCGCCGCCGCGCGTGCGCTCGACGTGCCGCTCATGACCCGCGACGGCGACATCCGCAAGTCCGGTCTCGTACGCGTCATCTGGTAATCAGTTCCAGCGGAGCCCCTTCAACTGCTCGAGGTTGATATTGCCGCCGCTCAGGACGCAGACGACCCGGGCGCCGCGCGGGGCGGCGACGAGGCCCTGCAGCAGTGCGCCGACGGACGCCGCCGCGGCGCCTTCCGGCACGACCTTCAAGTGCGACATGATCCAGACGACGGCGTCGAAAATCTGCTCGTCGGGGAGCGTCACGAGCTCGTCGACGAACCGGCGGACGATGTCGAAGGTTTTTTCGCCGACGCGTTTCACGCGGAGCCCGTCGATGATGCAGTCGACGCGCTCGAGCGTGAGCAGCCGGCCCTCGCGAACGGAGCGCGTCATCGCCGGCGCGCCCGACGACTCGACGCCGATGATCCTGATTGCCGGGTTGCAGGCCTTGAGTGCGGTCGTCACGCCTGAGATCAATCCACCGCCGCCGATCGGCACGATCGCGACGTCCACCTCGGGCCAGTCCTGATAGATCTCGAGTCCCAGCGTGCCCTGTCCCACGATGAGCTGCTCGTCGTCGAACGGATGAATGTAGGTGTAGCCGCGCTCCTCGACGAGCTGCTTCGCCCGTTCGTTCGCTTCATCCCAGATCGTGCCGTGCAGGACCACCTCGGCGCCGTACGCGCGCGTCGCGTCGATCTTGGACGTCGTGGCGTTTTCGGCCATGACGACGACGGCCTTGATGCCGTAAATGGCGGCGGCGAGCGCGACGCCCTGCGCGTGGTTGCCGGCCGACGAGCAGATGACGCCGCGGCGTTTCTGTTCGTCCGTGAGGTACGAGAACTTGTTCATCGGCCCGCGGATCTTGTACGAGCCGCCACGCTGAAACATCTCCGCCTTCACGCGAACGTCGAACCCGGTGCGCTCGCTGAGCAGCCGCGACGTGAGGAGCGGGGTGCGATACACGTGCGCGCCCATGCGCGCGCGTGCCTCCTCGAACGCGGATCGCGGAAAGGGCAGCATCGCAGGAGCGGTCAGGCCGGCTTGGCCCGGAGGACGCCGATCTGCACGACGCGGTCGGCGTCGACCAACTCCTGGCGCCCCTCCAGGACGCCGCCGGTCGGACCGATGACGGTGCCGTTCTCCGCGTGCGTGAGCGCGAGCGCCCGGGCGTCGTGCGCCTGCCACGCGGCCGCGCGCCTGGCGAAGAGTGCAAGGATCTCGTCGCGGTCCATAACCGCCGGAGTGATGCTACGCGCGTCTCCGTTCCGGCGCAACGGCGACCTATCGCGGCGGCCGCGCTGTCCGCGGATCGGCAAACGCGGGAATGGCTACAGCGGCGTCCGTCGAAACGCGTAAACGGTTACCGATTCCGTCTATACTCCGCCGCATGCGCACTCGATGGACCGCCGTTCTCATCCTTATTAGTACAGTCTCGATCGTTCGCGGTACGCAGGCTCCGCCGGACCGCACCGCGGCAACGGCGCGCCGCGATTCCAACGACATCGTGGATCCGAGGAATTATCAGGACCTTCGCTGGCGCAACGTCGGCCCGACCCGTGGCGGACGCGTGACGGCGACCGCCGGCGTCCGCAGTCAGCCGTGCACCTTCTACATGGGCGGCGCCGGCGGCGGCGTCTGGAAAACGGAGAACTGCGGCGAGCGCTGGACGCCGATCTCCGACGGCCAGATCCAGGACGGATCGATCGGTTCCATCGACGTCTCCGAGTCCGATCCGAACGTCGTCTGGGTCGGCACGGGAAGCGCGGCGATCCGGAGCAACGTGATCATCGGGCGCGGCGTGTACAGGTCCACGAATGCGGGACGGACCTGGCAGTTCGCCGGCCTGCCCGACACCGGACAGATTGGCGCGATCCGAATCCATCCGTCGAATCCCGACACGGTGTGGCTGGCGGCGCTCGGGTCGCCGTTCGGTCCCAACGAGGACCGCGGCATTTTCAAGACGACCGACGGCGGAAAAACGTGGCGCAAGGTCCTCTACGTCACCAACGAGACGGGTGGACGCGCGCTCGCGCTGAACATGTCAAATCCGAACGAGCTGTACGCGGGCATGTACAAAGGCTTCCGCAAGGGGTGGGACATCATCAGCGGAGGCCCCGCGAGCGAGGGAGGCATCTACAAATCCACGGACGGCGGCGAGCACTGGACCCACCTCACGAACGGCCTGCCGCACGATTTGATCGGAAAAATCGACATCGACATCGCGCGCAGCAAACCGGACGTCGTGTACGCGATGGTCGAAGCGCCGGGTGCTGACGGCGGACTGTACCGATCCGACGACGCCGGAGCGACGTGGCGTCACGTGAACTCGTCGGCGAACCTGCGATCGCGTCCGTTCTACTTCAACTACGTGGACGTCAACCCGAAGAACGAGAATGAGGTGTGGGTCAACGCGCTCAGCCTGTTCAAGTCGATCGACGGCGGCAAGATCTTCGCGCCCGTCCAGGCGCAGCACGGCGACATGCACGGCATCTGGTTCAACCCCGACAACCCGAGCTACGCGATCCAGTGCAACGACGGCGGCGCAACGATTACGACCGACGGCGGTCGCACCTGGTCAACCGAGCTGAATCAGCCGACCGAAGAGCTGTACATGGTTTCGGTGGACGATCAGTATCCGTATCGTCTCTACGCCCCGCAACAGGACAACACGACGGTCGTCGTGCCGAGCCTCCCGCCGCAGACGTGGAGCTTCGACAGCCCCGCGCAGGCGTGGACGCAGGCGTCGGGCTGCGAGACGGGCGGCATCTGGCCCGCGCCCGACGGCAAGATCGTCTGGGGCGCGTGCAAGGGAGAAGTCGAACGCTACAGCGTGGACACCGGGCAGCTCGCGGGGAAATGGATTTACCCGCAGAATCGCTACGGGCAGTCGCCCGCCAACATCAAGTACCGCTTTCCGCGTTCCACGGTCATCTATCTCTCGCCGCACAACCCGAAGATCGTCTACCAGGCGTCGCACGTGCTGCATCGCTCGATGGACGACGGCGTGACGTGGCAGGTGATTTCGCCAGACCTGACGGCGCACGAACCGGAGTATCAGGTGATCCCCGGACGGCCGATCACGCGCGACATCACCGGTGAAGAGGTGTACTCGTCGATTTACTCGATGGCGGAGTCGCGGCTCGAGCCGGGCGTGCTCTGGGTGGGCGCGAACGACGGTCCCGTCAGCGTGTCGCGCGACAACGGCAAGACGTGGAAACGCGTGACGCCCCGCGATCTCCCGCCGGGCGGCCGCGTGCAGAACATCGAGGATTCGCCGCACCGTCGCGGGTCCGCGTATGTCGCCGTCTATCGGTATCTCCGCGAGCACGATCTCGAGCCGTACATCTATGTGACGAACGACTACGGGTCCACGTGGACGAGGCTCACGGACGGATCGAACGGCATCCCGATCGACTACCCGACGCGCGTCGTCCGCGAAGATCCGGATCGCGAAGGGCTGCTGTACGCGGGCACGGAGTTCGGCGCGTTCGTCTCGTTCGACAACGGCGCGCACTGGCAGTCGCTGCAGCAGAACCTGCCGGCGACGCCGGTGACCGACATCCGCGTGAAGCGCCAGGACCTCGCGATCTCGACGATGGGGCGGTCGTTCTGGATCATGGACGACATCGCGCCGCTGCAACAGCTCGCGGCAACCGTGCAGGGAAACGCGCCCACGTCCGCCGCGGGCGCCCGACGCGTCCGGATGGAGCCCGTGGCCGATTCGCAGGGCCAGCTGGCGGCCGTCGCGCAGGCGCGCGTCCGACTGGGCACGGCGCCGCGGACGCCGGTGACGGCCGTCGACCTGACGCATCCCGCGCTGCTTCAGCCCCGCGACGCCATCCGGTACCGCTACGGCGGCGGCTTCGGCGGCCGCGGGGGCCTCGGCGTCCCGCAATATCCGCCCGTGGCCGCGCCGATCGACTACGTCCTGCCGGCAGGGTTCAGCGGCGACGTCACGTTGACGATCCTGACCGCGGAAGGCGTCAACGTCCGGACGATTCGCTCCGGCGCCGCCAGCGGACGCGGACGAGGGCAGGGAGAAGCGCCGGCGGGTGCGGGCGTCGGGGATCCGGACAATCCCGATCAGCCGGCCACCGGTCGCGGACGCGGACTCGCCGCGACGACGTTGACGACGAGTCCCGGCATGAATCGCGTCTGGTGGGATTACCGGTGGGAGAACGGCGGACCGATGGTCGCGCCGGGCAGGTACACGGTGACGCTGACGGCGGGGCGTTCGCCGTCGAGCGCAATCCCGCCGGACGCGCGGGACCTCGACGAACGGGGCCAGCCCCGCAACTCTGCCACGATCACGCGGACGTTTACCGTGCGTGTCGACCCGCGCGTGCTGAAGGACGGCGTCACGGAAGCGGACCTCGTCGCGCAGGTGCAGTTTCTGCTCAGGGTGCGGGAGGCCATCGCGGACGCGAACCGCACCGTCGCCCGCGTGCGGCAGGCGATGCAGACGGCGGGCGTCCAGCCCGCGCCGGCGCCGGGCGTCGGCGAAAACCCCGAGACGGCGAAGTACGCGCACCCGCTGCAGCAACTCTACGCGAGGCTCGTGTCGGCGGGCGGCACGTATCCGGAGCCGATGCTCATCGAGCAGTTCCAGAACATCAATCGGATGGTGGGCGGCGCCGATCAGAAGGTCGGCGAGGAAGCGCTGAAGCGTTTTGCCGATCTGGTGAAGGAGCTGAGGGAGATCCAGGCGGAGGCGGAGAAGGGCGGCCGATGACCGCGTCCGTCGCGCGACGCGAGCGATGGCTCGTCCCAATCGTGGCGGCCATCGTCCTGGCCGCGGTCGTGCAAGCGGCGCTTCTCAGGGCGCACAACGATCTCAGCGTCGACGAGCCGTTCATGGCGAGCGCGATCGCGCACCCGGAATCGCTGCCGGCGACGTTCGTGCACGATAACCATCCGCTCGCATATCTGCTTCTGATCGCGTGGGCGCGGCTGTTCGGATCGTCCGCGTTCGCGCTGCGCGCGCTCTCGATGGTGGCGTACGCCGGCGCGATTGCGTTCAGCGCGGCGGCCGCGCGGCACAGCGGATCGATCACGACGGCCTGGCTGACCGCGCTGCTCATCGGCTGCAGCGTTCCGATCGGCCTCGAACACGCCGCGACGGCGCGGCCGTACGGGCTGCTCGTGCTGTTCGCGGCGATGGCGTTATGGGCATCCATCCGCGTCGATCGAGCCGCGTCACGCGTGCGCGCGGCATTCCCGATCGCCGCGGCACACCTGCTGGGCCTGTTCACGCATCCTATTTTTGTGTTCGCCTCCCTCGCGTCGGCGCTTGCGGGCGCGCTGTGCGGGCGGAAGCGGCTCCTGCTCGCCGGCGCGCCGATCGTCGCGATCGCCGTATACCTCGTGAGCTGGTGGCACGTCCTGAAGCAGTCGCTCGCGCTGCCGGCGACGAGCTGGATGAGGCGTCCGGGCGCAGACGACCTGGTCGCCGGTTACACGGCCCTCTGGGGAAACCGCAACGGCTTCGTGTTCGCGGGAATCGTGCTGGCGCTCGTTTGCCTTCGCGGCCTGGCGGCGCGTCGCGTGCTGACGCGTGACGTTGCGTTCGCGGCGCTGACGGTCCTCTTCGTTTTCGGCAGCGCGTTCGTCGCCTCGCAGATGACGCCGGCGTACCTTGCGGCGCGTACGCCGATGCTCGTGCTGCCGGCGGCGTCGATGGCGTTCGCCGCGCTGGTCAGCGAGCTTGGAACCCCGGCGCTGACCGGGATCGTGGCGCTTCTCGTCATGACCGCGTCGCTCCGCTATACCGTCGAAGGGTGGCGCCGCCCCGATCCGGCGCCCACGCACGCGAGTCTGGCGGCCGTCGCCGCGCGCGCGTCGTGCGGCGATACCATCGTCGCCACGGGCCTGTCGTACGCGCCGCTCGCCTATTTCGCGCCGCGCGCGAACGTCCCGTCGTGCGTCACCGTCCGTGTCTTCCCGGACGACGTGCGCGATCATCCGGGGTGGCTGGACATGTCGCCCGGCTACCAGGCCCGGCTCGACGCGGCGGCGCCGGCCGTGGCGTCGAGCCTGCCGCGAACGGGAACGTTGTGGGTGTTCGTCAAACGGCGCGGCATCGGCGCCGAGGCCGGCGACGCGATCGTGCGGCAGATCGCCGCGCGCCGCGCGCTTCGCGAAACGCTCCCGCTGCGCGGGACATTCTTTGACGAGGTCCAGGTATTTGGACCTGCGCCGTGAACGTCAGAAGGCAAAGCGGATGATCCTCCCGATGGTTCTGTTCGCGATCCAGGCCGCCGGCGGCGCGGCGCAGGACCGGCCGCCGAAGATCCTCGAGATCTACCGCGACAGCATGAAGCCCGGCGGCGAGGCGGCGTACCGCCAGATCGAAGAGGACGCCGCGCGCATTTGCTTCGAGCTGAAGTGTCCGAACCCGCATCTCGCGATTGAATCGCTCAACGGCGCTCCGGAGGTGTGGTGGCTGAACGCGTTCGAGTCCGGGGCGCACAAGGAGCAGGTAGACGCCGCGTACCGCGCGAACAAGCCGTTGATGGCGGCGCTCGGCGAGATCAGCAAGCGAAAGGCGAGCGTGACGGGGACGCCCGTGAACGTCTTTGCGGCCTACAACCCGGGCGCGAGCCGCGACCCGTCGTGGGCGATTGCGGGCGCGCGCTATATGATCGTCATCACGACGAGCGGCAGCCGCGTCGCGAATGGCGCTGCGTTCGACGCGCCGGACGGAACGCGGTTCATCCTCAAGCCCGTGCGGACCCGGCCGGAAGCGGACGCGGCCGCCGCCGCCGCGGGCCCACGCGCGCGCGTCTTCGCGATCAGACCTTATTGGGGACTGCCGGCGCAGGAATGGATTGACGCGGATCGCGAGTTCTGGAAGGTGAACCCATCATTTCGACCTTCCCAGGTATTTCAGTAGCTCGCTGTCGGTGGCCAGGATGAACACCGTTTTGGGGTCCATCGTCTTCTCGTAGGTCTCGAGCGACTTCGTGAACGCGTAGAAGTCGGGGTCCCGGTTGTGCGCCTCGGCGTAGATGTCGGTCGCCTGTGCATCCGCCTTGCCGCGCAGTTCTTCGGCCGAGCGGTATGCTTCCGACTGGATGCGTTTCAGCTCGCGTTCGCGCTCGCCGCGAATCCGGGCCGCTTCTCCCTCCCCCTGCGACCGATACAGCTCCGCGATCCGCTGGCGTTCCGCGATCATGCGCGCGAAGACGTCGCGCTGGACCTGCTCGACGTAGTTGATCCGCTTCAGCCGGATGTCGAGCAGCTCGATCCCGAGGTTCGCCATCCGCGACGAAGCGCGCTCGAGGATCTCGTGCGTGATCTGCGGGCGTCCTTTCTGGATGCCTTCGAGGATGGCGTTCTCTTCCTCCGACTCGACCGAGACCTCTTCGGGCTTCCGGTTCGTGCTGCGCACGATCTCGATCAGGTTGTAGCGCGCGACCGCGTTGCGCGTCTCGCCGTCGAGGATGTCGTCGAGCCGCGACTGCGCCCCGCGCTCGTCGCGGAGCCGCTGCAGGAACTTCAGCGGATCGACGATGCGCCACCGGGCGTACGTGTCCACCCAGATGAACCGCTTGTCTTTCGTCGGCACCTGGTTCGGGCTGCCTTCCCATTCGAGGAAGCGCTTGTCGAAATAGTTCGCCTGCTGGATGAACGGCACCTTGAGGTGCAGCCCCGGCGCCGTGACCATCGAGCCCACCGGGTCGCCGAACTGCGTGATGATGACCTGGTTGCTTTCGCTCACCTGGTAGTACGCGCTCTCGAGGCCGATCAAGGCCACGATGACGAGCACGATCGTCATGACGTGTTTCGGGCTCATCGCTCACCTCCAGCCTTCCGCTCCTCGGCGGGCGCGCCGGTGAGGTTCTGAAGCGGCAACAGCGGCAGCAGCCCTTTGGCGTTTTTGTCCAGAAACACCTTGCCGCCCAGGAGCGGCAGCACGCGCTGCATCGTCTCGAGATACATGCGCCGGCGCGTGACCTCGGGCGCTTTGCGGTACGCCTCGTACACCGCCTTGAACCGCGTACTGTCTCCCTGCGCGCGGTTGACGCGGTCGAGCGCGTAGCCCTGCGCCTGGAGCACGGTCTGTTCCGCTTCACCCTTGGCGCGCGGCACCACCTTGTTGTATTCCGCCCGCGCTTCGTTGATCAGCCGGTCGCGCTGCTGCTGCGCCTGGTTGACGGCGTCCCATGACGGCTTGACCGGATTCGGCGGATTCACGTCCTGCAGGACGACCTGATCGATCGTGAGCCCCAGCTCGTACTGCTTCGCGAGCGCCTGCAGCTCCGCCTCGACCTTCGTCTCGATCTCCTGCCGTCCGATCGTCAGCACTTCCGTGACCGTACGGTCGCCGACGATCTCGCGCATGACCGCCTCGTTCATCGCGCGGAACGTGTCCTCGGGGTTGCGCACCTTGAAGAGGTATTGATACGGATCCGACACGCGATACTGGACGATCCATTCGACGATGGCGACGTTGAGGTCGCCGGTCAGCATCATCGACTCGTCGCTGAAGTCCTTCTCGGAGTACTTCGTGCGGACCGCCGCCTCGACGGTGCGAAAGCCGAACTCCTGTTTCAACTGACGCTGGACGGGGACCTTCGTGACCGATTCCGCGAGCGGGATCTTCATGTGCAGCCCCGGGTCGGCGGTGCGGACGTAGCGGCCGAACCGGAGCACGACGCCGACCGACTCGGGCTGGACCTGATAGAACGTGCCCGCGAGAACGATGAGGACTAGTAACGCGGCCAGGCCGCGCCGGATCAATCTCGGACCGACCGGCGGCACACGGCGCCGCCAGCTGCTGACGTCAATGACGTCGTCTCTGTTCATGGGGATGCCTCGGTGCGGGACACGTTAGCAGACTTTCGCCGAATTGCGTGCGGCTTTCCGGGAACGCTCTATCGCGCCGGCGGCCAGATGGAGATCACCGGCCGCCGGCGGACTGGATATCGGTCACGACCGCTCAGGAGCGCGCCATCAGAATTCGGCACGTAACATGAGCTGAACGCGCCGCGGCGTCCCGGTCCCGACGGCGCCGGGGTTGAGGACGTTCGTGATGCGGCCGAACCTGGACGCCGCCGAGATGTTGGCGGCGGGATTGGCAAAAATCGGCCGGTTCGTCAGATTGAACGCCTCCACGCGGAACTTCACGTCCGCCTTCGCCCCGATCGGCGTCTTTTTCTCGAGCGCGCCGTCGACTTCCCAATAGCCCGGACCGCGAGCGACATTGCGCCCCAGGTTGCCCCACGTCCCCTTCGCCGGCACGGCAAAGGCGGCGGGGTTGAACCAGTTATCGATGGTCTGATTCTGCGGATAAATCGGAACGCCCGGCACCAGATCCGGACGCTGATTCCTGTTGTTGCCATCCCGCATGTCCGACGCTTTTCGCGTCACCGTGATATTGACCGGCAGGCCGGTCCTCGCGGCGAGAATCCCGCTCACCTGCCATCCGCCGATCAGGTCCCCGGCCACACCTTTGGCGTTCCAGTGACTCCGGCCCGGCCCAATCGGAAGCTGGTACACCGAGTTCATCGTGAGGTTGTGTCGAACGTCGAAGTTCGCGTTACTCCGATCGCAGACCCGGCACGAGGCGTTTTCGACCTGCGCCGTTTGATGTACTGCGTCTGCCATGACCACCCGCTCGTGAAGTAACGCTCCACGGACGTCAGCAACGCATGGTAGCTGCTGTTGCTGTCGTTGTACTTGATCTGGAACTGGCCAAACTGTGGCAGCGGTCGTTTGCCCGTGATCGGATCTTTGAGGTTGACCTGACGGCCGCTGAAGAGATGGTGCCCTTCACTGCCGACATAACCGGTCTGGACGATGAAGTTGTGCGGTAGCTGCCTCTGGATCAGGAGATCCCAGTTTTCGAAGTAGCCGTCCGTGCGATGACGATCGATCCCCTTCGGACTGGCGCCTTGATTCTGGAACAAGCCGAGGAAGGGAGTCAGTGGATACGAGAGGTTGGACACATCAGCCGACGAAAGAGCGAATCGGGCCGCGGTACTCTCGTGGGGATCGCTGAAGTCATCGTTCTGGTTCGGGCTGTAGTACATGCCGAAGCCGCTGCGAACCGTCGTTCGTCCGTCGGATCCGCCCGGCAGCCAGGCCAGGCTCAGGCGTGGCGCGAAATTGTTGCGATCGGGTGAGTACATCGGCGTGCCTGGCGGGCAGAAGCCGCCGCATGCGAAGTCGACGACCGCGGTGTGCCCGTTTGCTTCCGTCATGACCGAGTAGTACTCATATCGCACGCCCAGGTTGAGCGTGAGATTGGGACGGACTTTGAACTGATCCTGCCCGTATCCCATCCAGAACGTGCGCCGCATCCGGCCCAGCCCCAAGAGATCGTCCAGGCTGACCGAATCGACTCGATTGTTGACGAAGTCGTCCGGGCTGTTGAACGCGATGACGGTGACGGGGATCCCGACGCTCGTGTTATCCAGAAGAACGCGCCGGATCTCCCCACCCACTTTGAAGGTGTGCCGTCCCCGGATGATGCTCAGATTGTCGCTCCCCGAAAACGTCGTGCCGATCTCCAGATCGAGCTGGTTCGGATCGAGGTCGCTGAATCCGGGCACGCCCGAGACGCCGACCGGCGCAGTCCCGAGGACGGGATGATGAAAGGTGGAGCGATTCATGCCGAATTTGGCCTCGTTCACGGCCTGGGCCGAAAAGACGTGCATCAACTGGACAGCGAGATTGGACGGACGGATCTTCTCGGTGTCGCGTGCGCCGATCGGGTCGAACGGTTTGTCGATCGATACGTTGTCGATGTTGTAGCGGACAAACATGGAGGTGTGATCGCTCAGGTTGTGATCGAAGCGTCCGGTGACGCTGTCTTCGCGAACCGAGTTGACCCCCGGCGCCTTGTACAGGTCCGTAATCTCGTCGACAGGCGTCTGGCCCAGCGGCCAGCCGTCGACGATGGGTTTGAGCGCGGGAGAGGTCGCCGCGACTCTGGCTCGAAACGCCGCGTTCGGCACGAACCCGACGACCGTTTGCGTCTGGGTCTGCCGGATCGCTTCGTAATTGATGAAAAAGAACGTGCGATTGCGCGCGATCGGTCCGCCAAGACTGCCGCCGAACTGGTTCATGCGGAACGGGGGAATCTGCGCGGGATCGAATGGGGAACGCGAATCGAACACGCTGTCCCGGAAGAAATCAAAGCCGGCGCCATGAACGGTGTTCGTCCCGCTCTTGGAGACGGCATTGACCTGGGCGCCGCCCGACGAGCCGCTCTCCGCGGTATAGACCGCCGATTCGACGCGGAACTCGGCAATCGACTCCAGCGAAATGTTCAGCCGCGCGTCGGCCTTCTGACTCTGCTCCTGGACGCCGGTCGCGTCGATTCCGTCGAAGGTGAAGTTGTTGTCGTCGCGTCCTCGTCCGACGAATCGGATGTCCTGCTGGCCGCCTCGGCCGGCATTGATTGCTCCTGGGGCGAAGATCTCCAGCGTGGCCCAGTTGCGGCCATTGACCGGAATCTCTTCGAGCTGTTGATGTTCGAGGACGGTGCCCACCCGGGCGTTGCTGATTTCGAGCGGCGCCGCGGTCGCCTCCACTTGAAGTTCCTCTGAGACGGCGCCCACCTGGAGCTCCGCGTCGACCGTACGGGTCTCGCCGACGAAGAGCTGAACCGACTTCACCTCGAAGGTGCGAAATCCGGTACGGGAGATCGTCAGGTCGTACATGCCGATGGGGATGCCGGTGATGCTATAGACGCCCGTTGGCCCGGTCGCCACGGTTCTTTTCAGACCGGTATCACGCGAGACGAGGTCGACGCGCGCGTCCGCAAGCACCGCCCGGCTCGAGTCCGTGACCGTGCCATTGAGACTCGCGCGATCGATCTGCCCGTAGACAACGCCGCTAGTGCACAGGATGAGGACAGCTGCCAGCGCCAGCTCGGTACGGGTCACCATGAAACACCTCCTCTTTGCCGGGGTACCGCTCGCGACCATGTCGAGGACGCCTCGAGCGGCGTCTTGTCGATCTTCATATTCAGGCTGTTGGACCGGGGATGCGGGCAGGGCTCGACGACCTCGCTGTGTGGC
>QHWR01000027.1:35988-36503 GCA_003223835.1 Acidobacteriota bacterium
GCACCTGATTGATGTCGACGCGCTGGTCGTCGAAATTGTGTTCGAACTGCTGAGAGAACGCACGAGTTCTACGGCGATTGCCGCCCGAAGTCAAGGAGCATTGCGGGGAGCGCCGCTGATGGCGAGTGAGCCTTCAAAGATCTATGATTCCACCCGGAGGACCGTGCCATGAGGACTCGTGCGCGTCGCGTGTTTCACCTGCTCGCCTGCGCGGGCTTCGCGTCCGTCTTGCTCCTCGCCCGTCCGGCCGCCAACGGCGTGCCGACGCGGCTGCTCAGGAGTCCCACCGTCAGCGCGACGCAGATCGCGTTCGCGTACGCGAACAACATCTGGATCGTCGAGCGCGCGGGCGGCGCGGCGCGGCGGCTGACGAGCTTTCCCGGCGAAACCGCCAACCCGCACTTCTCGCCCGACGGCAAGACGATCGCGTTCAGCGGCGAGTACGCCGGCAACGTGGACGTCTACACCGTGCCCGCCGAAGGCGGCGACCCCAGACGGCTGACGTGGCATCCAGG
>QHWR01000027.1:36587-37459 GCA_003223835.1 Acidobacteriota bacterium
CAGCCGATGCCGATCCCGCGCGCGTATCAGGGAAAAATTTCAGACGATGGCACGCACGTGGCGTACCGGATGAACAACTCGTGGGACGAGGAGCGGCGGAATTATCGCGGCGGACAGAACCGCCCGATCTGGATCGTCGATCTGAAGACGTACGATCTGATCTCGCCGCCGTGGACCGATTCGAAGGACGTCGATCCCGTCTGGCTCGGCGACACCGTGTACTTCCTCTCGGATCGCGACGGCGTGATGAACGTCTGGTCGTTCGACACGAGAGCGAAGAAGCTCGCGCAGATCACGAAGTTCACCGACTTCGACGTCAAGACCGTCGAGGCGGGCGCGGGCGCGGTCGTGTTCGAGCAGGCCGGTTACGTCCACGAGCTTGATCCGAAGAGCGGGAAAGCGCACGTCGTCACCATCGTCGCTGCCGGCGATTTCCCGTGGATGATGCCGCGCTGGGAAGACGTCACGAGCCGGATGGGCAACATCGCGCTCTCGCCGACCGGCAAGCGCGTCGTCGTCGAAGCCCGGGGCGAGGTGTTCACCGTGCCCGCCGAGAAGGGGGACGTCCGCAACCTGAGTCATTCGAGCGGATCGGCGGAGCGCGATCCGGCGTGGTCGCCGGACGGCAAGCACGTGTCGTACTTCAGCGACAAGTCCGGCGAATACAAGCTCGTGATCGAGACGCAGGACGGCCTCACACCGCCGCGAGAGATCGCGCTCGAGCACCCGACGCACTACTACACGCCGTCGTGGTCGCCGGACTCGAAGAAGATCGTCTTCAGCGACACGAACCTGCGCGTCTGGGTGATGGACGTCGACGCGGGCAAGGCGAAGATCGTCGGCAACGATCCGTGGATGGTGCCGCAGCGGAC
>QHWR01000280.1 GCA_003223835.1 Acidobacteriota bacterium
GGAAAGCGGAAAACGCTACTGACGCGCGAGCGCGACGAGAGGGTTGACGTGCGTGGCGCGGCGCGCGGGGATGTACGCGGCGGCGAGCGCGACGACGCACAGCAGACCCGCGACCGCGGCGAACACGCCCGGATCCCACGTCCGCACGCCGAAGACGAGGTTGACCATCAGCCTCGTCAGCACGAGCGCCGCGCCGGCGCCGAGAACGACGCCGCTCAGCGCGAGACGCAGGCCCTGGCCCAGCACCATCGACTGCACGTCGCTCGGGACGGCGCCGAGCGCCATCCGGATCCCGATCTCCTGCGTCCGCTGCTGGACGGAGTACGACATCAGCCCGTAGAGCCCGATGATCGCGAGCACGAGTGAGACGAGCGCGAACGCGGTCAGCAGCGTCATGCTGAACGCCGCGCGTTCCGTCGACGCCGCGACGATTTCCTCCATCGACCGGATGCGCGCGACGGAGAGTCCCGACGCGCTGCACAGCTCGCGCTCGATCGCTCCCGTGAGCGGACGCGGATCGCCCGAGGTGCGCACGGCCCATGTCAGCGGAAACAGGCGGTTGTTCCGCGCCGTCATCGCATCGCTCACTTGCGCGAGCGGCACGTAGACGGCCATCTCCGCCGGCCGGTTGACGTCGATCTCGCGCGTGTCCGCGACGACGCCGACGACGATGCGCGGGACGTCCGCGACCTCGCGGCCGGCCCCCGCGCCGATCGTGATCCGGCCGCCGACCGGCGTGCCGGTGCGCCAGAACTTCCGCGCGAACGCGGCGTTGACGATCGCCACCGGCGCCGTGCCCGCCGTGTCGAACTCCGAAAACACCCGCCCGTCCAGCATCGTCATCCGGAAGACGTCGAAGTAGCGAGGTGAGATGCTGCGCCACCCGGCGACGGCCCGGACCGGAAAGCCGTCCACGTCGACGTCCAGGTTGAACGACGGATCGACCGGCAGCGCCCGCGATACGGCGAACGTTTCCACGCGCGCCAGAGACGTCAGCCGCTGCCGCGCGTTCTCGACAACGGCGGCGATCGACGCCGCGTCGTCGCGGCCCGCGCCGCTGAACGTGACGTCGAGCGTGAGCACGTTCCGCGGATCGAACCCGCGATCGACGCTCCGCAGCGCCATCACCGTCTTGATCAGCAGGCCGGAGCCGACGAGCAGCACGAGCGCGAGCATGATCTCGCCCACCACGAGCGCCGACTGGAGCCGGTGACGCCGCCAGCCCGTCTCCGCCGCGGACCCCGCGTCCTTGAACGCCGCGCCGAGATCGATCCGCGACGCGCTCAGCGCCGGCGCGACCCCGAACGCGACGCCGGTCGTCACCGCGACGGCGGCGGCGAACAGCAGCACCTGCGGATCGAGCGCGGCGATCCCCTGCACCGGATCGAGATGCAGGACGCCGGCGGGCGCGAGGCGCACGGATCCGCGGACCGCCGTGTACCCGACCGCGATGCCGGCGGCGCCGCCGCCGATCGAAAGAAGCGCGCTCTCCGTCAGCAATTGGCGGACGATGCGCGAGCGGTCCGCGCCGAGCGCCGCGCGCGTCGCGATCTCGCGTCGCCGGCGATGACCGCGCGCGAGCAGCAGGTTTGCGACGTTGGCGCACGCGATCAGCAGGACGAAGACGACAGCACCGCTCAACAGCCGCAGCGCAGGACCGACGTCCCCGGCGAGCACCTGCTGGAGCGGCGTCGCGGTGAACTCTTCCCAGGGCCCGAGCGCCATGGGAAAAATGCGGCGGAATTTCCCTGTGGTGTTGTTGACCTCGAACGCGGCGGCCCGCGGCGTCGCCGCGGGCCTGAGCCGCGCGGCGACGTGGACGGTGTTCGCGTGATCGCGGCTGAAGGGATCCGCCTGCAGCGGCAGCCAGAGGTCCGCCGGCGGATCGGAGACGAAGCCCCTCGCCACGACGCCGACCACTTCGTAAGCGTCGCGGCCGAGCGGCAGCGCGCGCCCGATCACGTCCGGGTCGCCGGCGAAGCGGCGCTTCCACATCCCGTAACTGATGATCACCGCGTGCGGCCCGTGCGGACGGTCTTCGTCGCGCGTGAACGTCCGGCCGAGCGCCAGCGGCGCGCGGAACACGGTGAAGTAGCCGCGCGACACGTGCATCGCGTTGACGTGCTCGGGCAGGTCGCCGCCGAGGAGGTTCGCGCCGGGATCGCGCGCCTGATACGCGGCGACCGACTCGAAGGCGGTCGTCTCGTCGCGCCACAGGATGAACTTCGGGATCGAGGACAGCCGCGACGTGCCGACGCGCGTCGCGGTCATGAGCTGGAGGATGCGATCGGGCTCGGAATAGGGGAGGGGCCGGAGCAGCACGGCGTTGACGACGGAGAAGACCGCGGTGTTCGCGCCGATGCCGACGGCGAGCACGGCGAGCGCGGTCAGCGTGAATCCCGGCGTCCGCCGCAGCATGCGGCACGCGTGGACGGCGTCGCGTGCGAGGTCTCTGAGGATGCGCGTGGCCGGCCTCCTGGCGCTGTCAGCAGCAAGCGCTTCGCCGTTCTCCGTCGAGCGTACGAAATCAACCACAG
>QHWR01000281.1 GCA_003223835.1 Acidobacteriota bacterium
AGCGGCTCAGGGGCCGACCGCCGCGGAGAAGTTCAAGAACATCCAGATCCTGAAGGACATGCCCGCGGATCAGTTGCAGCCGTCGATGCAGTACATCACCGCGGCGCTCGGCGTGCAGTGCGATTTCTGTCACATCGTCAATCAGTTCGACAAGGACGACAAGCGCAACAAGAAGACCGCGCGCGAGATGATGCAGATGGTCAACACCATCAACCAGCGCGACTTCGAG
>QHWR01000282.1 GCA_003223835.1 Acidobacteriota bacterium
GCCCTCGTCGTCGAGAACGATCTCCGGCTCCTTCAGATCGAAATCGATCGATCCGCGGCGGCGCCGGCGGTCGTGCAGAATCTCGTACAGCTCGTGCATCGACTCGAACATCTTCACGAAATCCGCGTAGCGAGCGGTGACGGCGGGATCCGTCTTCGTCAGGATCGCGTTGACGTCGGTGTAGGTCATCCGCGCGTCGCTGTGGATGACGCCGTCGTGGATCTCGTAGCGGACGACGTCGCCGTGGCGATCGATCTCCATCAGACAGGACTGCACGAGCCGATCGACGTCCGGGTTGAGGCTGCATAAACCGGTCGCGAGCTCCGACGGGAACATGTGGACGGCGCGTTCCGGAAAATACACGGAGGTGCCGCGCTCGTACGCCTCCGCGTCGAGCGCGCCGCCTTCGGGCACGTAGTGCGCCACGTCGGCGATGTGGACGCCGAGCCGGTAGTGACCGTTCGGCAGCCGTTCGATCGTGATCGCGTCGTCGAAGTCGCGCGCGTGCTCGCCGTCGATGGTCACCGTCGTCAGCGGACGAAAATCCGTGCGGCCTTTGAGGTCGCGCTCTTTCACCGCGTCGCCGAGACGCCTCGCTTCTTCGACGGCCTCCTCGCCGTGCTCGTCCGGGATGTTGTACTTGCGGATGATGATCTCGGTGTCCACGCCCGGTTCGTCGATCGCGCCGAGCACTTCGACGACGCGCCCGAGGGGTCCGCGGGCGGGCGTCGGCCAGCGCGTGATCTCCACGATCACCATGTCGCCCGGTTTGGCGTCGAGCCGCTCGCCGGCGGGGATGTGGACGTCCATGATGATGCGGCGATCGAACGGCACGAGATAGCCGAACCCGGCGTCGTCCAGCTCGAAGCGTCCGACGATGCGACCGGATCCGCGCTCGAGGATGCGCAGGATTCTGCCTTCGGCGCGATCTTCCTGGGTCCGCTCGATGCGCGCGACCACCCGGTCGCCGTGGACCGCCTGGTTCAGATTGCTGCCGGCAATGTAGAGGTCGCCGCTCACGCCGTCGAGCGGCCGATCGGGCACGACGAAGCCGAACCCGCGCGGATGCGTCTGCACGCGCCCGACGACGAGGTTCATGCGGTCCGGCAGACCGAACCGGTTCCCCCGCGTCTGAATGAGGTGGCCGCTTTCGACGAGGCCGTTGAGCAGCCGCTTGACCGTCGCGCGCTGTTCGCGCGGAATCTTCAGCCGCTGGAGCAGCTCGCGCGCCGTCGCCGGGTGATCGACTTTGTCGCGGATCGCCGCGAGGAGCTGGTCCTGATTCAACAACACAGAAGTACACAGAAGGTCCGGCCTNNNCCACCGTGCGCACCGCGCCCTCTATAGACAGTGTGACCGCCACGGCTCCGGCCGATCCGACAGATCTGTCGCTGGTCCGCCGGGCGCAGGCCGGCGATTTGGACGCCTTCGGGGCGCTGGTCGAGCGAAATCGCCGGGCGGTGTATCGCGCGGCCCTCGCGGCGGTCGGCTCGGCCGCCGAGGCCGACGACGTGGCGCAGGAAGCGTTTGTGGCGGCGTTTCAGAAACTGGGCAGTTTCCGCGGCGAAGCGAGCTTCAAGACGTGGCTGCTGACGATTACCTGGAACCGCGCGATCGATCGACGAAAGAGCGTCGCGCGCTGGATGCGACGGATCGCGGCTCCCTCGAACGAGACCGACGACCCGGACGTCGTCGAGCGGCTGCCCGCGGCGGCGCCGTCGCACGAAGCCGAGCTGATCGCGTCCGATCTGCGGCAGCAGATCCGCGCGTCGATTGCGACGCTGCCGCGGAAGCTGCGCGACGCGCTGCTCCTCGCGGCGTCGGGCGAGTACTCGTACGACGAGATCGCGAGGATGCTCGACATTCCGATCGGCACGCTGAAGTGGCGCGTGTCGGAAGCGCGGCGCGTGTTGAAAGAAAAGCTGGCGGCGCAAGGATACGAACGTGGATGAACCGAGGACCGAAGGCCGGGGATCGTTGACCGACCGCGTGATCGACGCCGTCGCGAAGGCGATGACCGACGTCGAGCCGCACGCGGATTTGCGGGCGCGGGTCATGGCTCGGATCGACGAGCCGCGGCGACGTCGCGTCGCGTGGACGTGGATCGTGGGGCCGGTTGCGGCGGCGGCGCTGGTCGTTCTGGCCATCGTGCTGCCGCCGCTGATGCGGACGCGATCCTCACCGCCGACGCCGGTCCGAACGATGCCGATCGAACGGACTGTCGCATCGCCAACGCGTGACGTGCCGACGCCGATCGGTGCGATCGCGCCAGTGCCACCGGTCGCGCCCGCGAGGCACGCGCGCGCCCGGACGGCTGCCGTTCGCGATTCGGGGATCGTGGTCGAGCCCCCGCACGGAGGGGTCGTCGTCGAGGCGTTGCAGGCGCACGAGCCGATCAGCATCGCGCCGGTGCAGCGCCCAGCCGTCCGTGTCGCCGACGTCACCGTGGCGCCGCTCGCCGAGCTGGCGCCGCTCGAAGTGGAACCATTGCCCGCGTCCCGCGGACGCGATTGAGGAGCGTATGAAGAAGACAGCGTTGTGTCTGATCGGTGTCATGGTGGTGGTGGCCGTCGCGGCCGCGCAGTCGAAGCCCGCGGCCGCAAGGGGGACTCGCGCCGAACAAACAGAAAAGCAGGAAAAACAGCCGACGCCGAAACCCGATCGGCGGGAGCAGCGTGCGCCCGAACCTCCGCCCCAGCCGGTGAACGTCAAGATTGAATTCACGATCACTGATCAGACCGGGCCAGGTGAACCGGCGAAGAAAGTCGTCTCGATGATTGCGGGCGACCGGCAGAACGCCAGCATCCGGAGCACGGCCAACATCCGCGTGACCGACGAACCCTCCGTTGCCGGCGGACCGGTCACCTCGCATTACGAGGAAGTCCGCATCAATGTGGACGCGCGGCCCGCCCTGCTGAAGGACGGCAAGATCTCGCTGAATTTCGGTCTCGAGTATTTGCCGACGACTGCGGGCGGCAACATCCAGCGGACGTCGTCCAGGTTGTCCTCGCTCAACGAGCGCATGGGGTTGATCGTGGAGTCCGCGAAACCGATGGTCGTCTCGCAGGCGGCGGATCCGGCGTCGGACCGCAGGATCACCGTCGAACTGACCGCGACGATTCTCCGATAGAGCGAGGCTCAGAAACGGAATCGCACCACAGAGCGCACAGAGGAGTATGGTGGAATCGCAATCCGCTATTTGGACGCGGCTTTGATCGCGTTGAGCGCCTCGTTGGCCTGATTGTTCGCGTTCTGATCGAGCCGGCCGGCGAGGCGCTGCGCTTCCTGCAGGTGTTCGAGCGCCGTGGTCAGCGCCTGCGCCGCCTCGCGCTTGCCCCCTGCCTGATACCGATCGCGCGCGCGCTGCAGCGGCGCCTTCGCGTCGTCGAGCTGACGCTGCGCGTCGCCGAAGTTGACGTTGAAGAGACTGACTCGCGCCTCGAGAATGTGTCCGCGCGATTCCGCCAGATCGAGCTGCTGCTTGACGTCGTCCAGCGCGTGCTCGGAGGTGACCCGCCCCGAAGCGCCCCACGCGAACCCAAGCCCGACAGCGACGATCAGGAGGACGACGACGGAGAGGACGAGCTTGCCGCGCGTCATAAACGTCCAAGTATATTCCGTCGGTGCTGCGTAGCGCAGCCCTAGCCTGCGCTACGAACAACAGGCGCTCAAGGCCTCAGAACCCTAGAGCAGCAGGATCTGCACGTCGCCGACGTTCGTGCCGGTTGGACCGGTGACGATCAAGTCTCCGAGCGCGCGGAAAAACGGATACGCGTCGTTCTCGGCGAGCGCACGCACCGGGTCCAGGCCGGCGGCGCGCGCACGCGAGAGCGTCGACGAATCGGCCATCGCGCCGGCCGCCTCGGTCGGGCCGTCGATGCCGTCGGTCCCCAGGCTCGCGAGCGACGCGCCGTCGAGACGCGACAGCGCCTCGAGCGCCCCGAGCACGAATTCCTGATTGCGTCCCCCCGTCCCCTGTCCGCGCACGTTCACCGTCGTTTCCCCCGCCGCGAGCACGCAGCGACGGCGGCCAGGCGACGCGGCGACGGCCGCCGCCCGTTCGACGAACGCGCGCCCCGTATCGCGCGCCTCGCCGAGCGTCGGCGCATCGATCCGCTCCACGTCGTAGCCGAGCGCGCGCGCCTGCGCTTCAGCGCCGTCGAGCGCGTCCTTCCGGCCGCCCGCGACGATGAACGCCGCGCGATCCAGCCGCGGATCCCCCGGCTTGATCGTCTCCGGCGCGTCGCCGCGGACGCCGGCGTCGATCCGCGCGCGCGCCGCGGACGGAATCGAATCGGCGACGCCGGCGTCGCGGAGCGCCCGCAGCGCGTCGCCATACGTCGTCGCGTCCGCAACGGTGGGTCCCGATCCGATGACGGCGGGATCGTCCTCGACCGGCGCGTGGACGTCGGAGATGGCGAACGTGATCGATCGTCGTGCGCGCGCGGCGAGCTGACCGCCTTTAATTGCCGAGAGATGCTTGCGGACGGCGTTGAAGGGCGCGATCGCCGTGCCGGCGCGCAGCAGCGCCGACGAAACCGCGATCTTGTCCGAGAGCGACACGCCATCGGCGGGGACAGCGAGCAGCGCCGACGCGCCGCCGGACAGCAGCACGACGAGCGGCGCATCGTCGCGGCAGCGGCCGGCGAGCGAAAGCGCCGCGCGTCCGGCGCCGACGCTTCCGTCGTTCGGAAGCGGATGTCCCGCGGCGAAAACCTGAAATCGTGAATCGAGGGCGGGCGGACGCGCGGCCGAGGCGACCACGCCGGCACGGACCCGCGCTCCGTGAGCATCGAGCAGCGCGCGGACCATTCCCGCTGCCGCTTTTCCAGCGGCGACGACGTACAGCGACTCTACGGTGTGGAAGTCGGACGAGTGTCGTGTGAGCGCGCGTTCTGTCAGCGCGTACGCGTCACAGGCGTGGAGTGCGGCGGTCGCAATCGCGCGGAGGGCGGCGTCGTTCGATCCGGGCGGCCGTTCGTTCCGGTGCGCGCCGGGCGTCAGTGAAACTTCTGTGGGTCGGACCACGCCGAAAGGCCGGTCACGACGTCATACTTCCGGAGCAGCTTGCCGATCACCTGATCGGCGTCCGCCTTCGCGCAAAGCTGTTCCAGTTGACTGAGGATGCGTTCAATTCCGCGATCCGCATCCGTGATGGCCCGCTCGGAGTAGTACTCGCGCTGTCGCGCCAGACAGGCGCGGTGCTTGAGGAACTCTTCGCGGTAGAAGTCGGTCTGTAGCGTGACAGGAGCGTTCGAAACCCGAACCGGGCTGACGACGCGTGCCATGCGACTCCTCGCGTGGAACATGTGGCTGGATAAATCGAGTGTAAGTTGATTCTCGCGAAGCTGTCAACGGAAAGCTGGAGCTCAGCGGACACTCCGCGCGACGATGTAGCCCCCGAAGCACCCCAAGCCCATCCCCCCCAGGACCAGCAGGACCAACAGGGTCGCCGGCACGAACGCCACACCCGGCGCCCCGACCGCCTCAGCCACGAAGGACCCCAGGCGCAGCCGGAGCACCGCGAAGCTCGCGAGCAGCGCAATGATGGCCCCCAGCGCGCCCAGACCGCCCTGCAGCAGCCCTTCGACGACGAACGGGCCGCGGATATAGGCGAAGGGGGCGCCCACGAGCTGCATGATTTCAA
>QHWR01000283.1 GCA_003223835.1 Acidobacteriota bacterium
CCGAGTTCGCTCGCGCTTGCCGCCGCCGGCGGACTTCCACTCCCCGCGCTCGACGGACTCAAGCAGCTCCTTCTCGTCGGCGTCAATCTTCATGGGACTCCTCACCGAGGTACTCCTTCGTGGCCTTCCGACTCGGGATGATCGTCTTGAGGAAGACCGTGTGCTCATCCTCGACGAACGGCACCAGATACACGTAGTCCTCTCGTCGGACGACGAAAATGCGCTGGCCGCCGCAACGCTCGGGGTTCGGGTGCTCCAGGATATCGAGCAGGTCGCCTCGCTCGATGTGGAAGACGATTTCTTCGAACCCGATGCCGCGCTCCGTCCTGAGCTTCGCGTTCTTCGCGTCGTCCCAGTCGAAGTACTTCACCGCCTACAGGATAGCACGATGTGTGCTCATAAGGCACACGTTGGCGTCGGACGCAGTGTGCCAAAAGTGTGCCCATTATGCCGCGCGCGGCATAAGCGTCATCATGCCGACTGCCTGATTATGCCGACGCTACGGTCGGCGGTTCCTTTCGCGCCCGGCGGCACGACGAAACTGATGTTGTGAACGCGGCATGATCCGGAGTCCTCTCCTGCGCCAGCCTTGGCGAATAAAGAGGAGGGGACATGATCGAGCAATTCTTGAGCGATCCCGTGGCGGTGCAGCGCATGCGCGCGTCACCAATCGGATCGCAGTTGGACTCGTTCGCGGCACGGCTGACGCAGCTCGGGTACGCGCGAGCTTCCGGTCGGGATCGGCTATGGACACTGTCCGCGCTCGGAAGGTGGCTGCGACGACGACATCTCGGGATGGGAGACCTGAGGGCTGACGTCGCTGCCGCCTTTCTCACGCGTCATTCGCCGGCACGACGGGTTCGTCGCAGTGATCAAGCGACGCTCCGTTTATTTCTGGATCATCTGGAAACGACCTGGATCATTCCTGCGTCGCCATCGCCTGCGTTATCGCCGATCCTGCAGCTTAAGGCACGGTACGAGGCGTATCTTCAACACGACCGCGGGCTGTCACCGGTCACCGGGCCTCGCCATTGGTTCATCCTGAGGCGCTTTGTCCGCGGGCGCTTCGGCGAGGGTCCGATCGACCTGCGCGGCCTGACGGCAGACGACGTGACGCGGCATGTCCTCGCGCAGATTCCCAGCCGTTCGCCCGCCAGTGCGCAACTCCACGCCTCCACGCTCCGCTCCTTTCTCCGTTTTCTCTGGCAGACGGGCGTCACCACCACCGATCTGACGGCAGCGATCGAAGTGACGCGTGTGCTGAACGCCTGCGATCAGTCGTCGCCGGTCGGCCGTCGCGATTACGCCATCCTGCTACTGCTCGCCCGTCTGGGCCTGCGTGGCGGTGAAGTCGTGCGCCTCGAGCTCGACGACATCGATTGGCACACGGGTGCGCTAACGGTGCGCGGCAAAGGATCGATCCGCAGTCAGCTGCCGCTGCCGTCCGATGTCGGCGAGGCGCTGGCCACGTATCTGCGTCGCGATCGACCGCGTTGCGCCACACGACGGGTCTTTGTCCGAGTGCGAGCCCCGCATCGGGGCTTGGGCCACCCGAGTACGGTCAGCACGCTCGTCCGCATGGCGCTGACGAGAGCGGCGGTCAATGCGCCGATGAAGGGCGCGCACGTCTTGCGCCATTCACTGGCGACCGACCTGCTGCGGCGCGGCGCCTCGCTCGCGGACATCGGCGACGTGCTGCGTCATCAGCAACCGAACACGACCGAGATCTACGCCAAGGTCGACTTCACGCGTCTGCGGCTCCTGGCCCAGCCGTGGCCGGTAGGAGGTGCACGATGACCGCACTCCGCCGAGCGATCGACGACTACCTCACGCTGCGACGCCGGCTCGGTGTCACGCTGCACGAAGCCGAGCGCGTCCTCGTCGCGTTTGCGGCGTACGCCGAACGCGAACGCGCGGAGCACGTGACGACCGACCTCGTGCTCCGCTGGACCACGCAGCTCGCCGGCATTGCGGCTGCGACTGTCAACGGCCGCTGTCAGATCATCCGGCGCTTCGCACAGTGGCGGCAGCTGACCGATCCGCTGACCGAAGCCCCACCCGCCGATCTGGTCCCCGGCCGCTATCGACGACACCCACCGCGCCTGTATCGGGAGGAAGACATTCCGCGATTGCTCGAGGCCGCGCACGCCTTGGCGTCGCCGAAGGGGCTGCGTGGCCGGACCTACGCGACATTGTTTGGATTGCTCGCGGTGACCGGACTCCGAAGCTCCGAGGTGGTCGGCCTGGACGATGGGGACCTCGACCGGCGAGAGGCGACGCTGCGCATCCGCCGCACCAAATTTGGTAAGTCGCGGCTCGTGCCGCTGCACGCGTCCACGATGGACGCCGTCACGTCCTACCAAGCGATTCGCAATCGTGTGGTCCCGCACCGTCACCCGGACGCCCTCTTTATCTCCGAGCGCGGCGTGCGGATAACGCAGAACGCGGCCGAGTACACGTTTGCGCGCGTCTCGGCCCAGATCGGGTTGCGACGGCCGTTTCGTGGTCATCGGTTAGGACACGGCCCTCGCCTCCACGACTTACGACATCGATTCGCGATCCGGACCCTCGTCGAGGGCTATCGGGCCGGCCGTGCCGTCGACCCGCTGCTGCCGCTACTCGCCACGTATCTTGGCCATGTGCACGTCCACGATACCTACTGGTATCTGGAAGCGGTGCCCGAGCTGCTGCAGCTCGCGACGGAGCGCCTCGTCGACGGCGACAAGGTCGGTGCACTGTGAGCACCACGGCACTGGCAAGCCTCGTCGAACGCTTCTTCACCGAACGTCTGGTCCGCCAGCAACGTGCGAGCCCGCATACCATCGCCTCGTATCGCGATGCATTTCGACTGCTCCTGCGGTTTGCGCAGGAGCGGCTCGCCAAGGCGCCGTCGGCCCTCGCCATCGAGGATCTCGATGCCACGTTTGTCGGGGCGTTTCTGGATCACGTCGAGCAGCACCGTCGCAATACGGCGCGCACGCGCAATGTCCGGCTCGCCGCGATTCACGCCTTCTTTCGATACGTGGCGATCAGCGAACCGGCGCACCTCGATCGCTGCCGTCGGATTCTGGCCATCCCGGTGAAGCGGCATGAGCGTCGTCCGATTGCCTATCTCACGCGCGCTGAAATCGACGCCGTGCTGGCGACGCCGGACGTCTCCACCTGGATCGGCCGACGGGATCGCGCACTCTTGCTGCTCGCGGTCCAAACTGGATTGCGGGTCTCCGAGCTCATTCACCTGCGGTGTGGAGACATCGTGCTCGGGACCGGCGCGCACCTCCAGTGCGAAGGCAAAGGTCGGAAGCAACGGTGCACGCCGCTGTCACGCGAGACGGTCGGACTCATGACCGCTTGGCTGCGCGAACGAAATGGGCAATCCGCTGACCCGCTTTTTGCCACCGCGCGTGGACACGCCCTCAGCCGCGATGCGGTCGAACGCCTCGTCGCGCGTCATATCACAACCGCGCAGGAGCGCTGTCCGTCACTCAGACGCAAACGGGTGAGCCCGCATGTCTTGCGGCATACGGCCGCGATGGAACTCCTGGGGCACGGCGTCGATCGCGCGGTCATCGCCCTGTGGCTCGGTCATGAATCCGTGGAGACGACGCAGATGTACCTGCACGCCGACATGCGACTCAAAGAACAAGCGCTCGCGCGCACGACCCCACCCGGTGTGAAGCCCGGCCGGTATCGTCCACCGGATCAACTGCTCGCGTTTCTCGAACGCCTCTGATTATGCCGATGAGGCGATGTGCAAACGCGCGATCTCCGCCCCCGCTCTGCGGAGAGCTGAACGCAGTCGGCATAATCCGGTTGTCGGCATGATGCCCATTATGCCGCGCGCGGCATAAACGGCACACGTTCTGTTCGCATCTTGCGATGCGTGGGGCGCCGGCTAGAGCCATCCAGGAGCTGGCCGGACACCAGGACCTGGGCACAACGCAGCGCTACATGCAACTGAGCCCGGCGGCACTCGACGCGGCGATTCGATTGTTGGAGACGGGCACCGAACCGAGCCGCGTGGCCGTGGAGAAATAGTGGAGGCGGCGGGAACGGAGGGACCGAAGGCCCACATTCATTGATAAAAGTTGGCGGAGGCGGCGGGAGTCGAAACCGATCCGTGTCCTTCCGTGTACTCCGTGGCTGAGCGACCCGTGTACTCCGTGGCTGAGCGACCCGCATACTCCGTGGCCGAGAGATCCGTGTCATCCGTGGCTGAAGAGATCGCGTGATCCGTGGCACCCCTCCGTGGCCTACAATCACGGCCACCATGTCCGACACACCAACCAACGACGATCTGATCACCCGGCGCGACATCCTGAAGGCGGGCGGCGCCGTGCTCGGCGCATCCGTGGCGACGCTCGTGACCGGCGCGCCGGCCGAGGCGGCCGCGGCGCAGGACGCGGGGTTCTTTGCGGCGCCGCCGATGGAGACCGTGCGCATCGGCTACGTCGGCGTCGGCGGCCAGGGCTCCGTCCACGTCAGAAACCTCCTCAACATCCCCGGCGTCCGCATCGCGGCGCTCTGCGACATCGTCCCCGAAAAAGTGGAGCGCGCGTCGAAGTGGGTCATGGACGCGGGCCAGCCGAAGCCGGCGGCGTATACGCGAGGACCGCACGACTTCGAGCGCCTCTGCGAGACGGAGGATCTCGACCTCGTCTACACCGCGACGCCGTGGGAATGGCACGTCCCGGTCTGCACCGCGGCGATGAAGAACGGCAAGCACGCCGCGACGGAAGTGCCCGCCGCGATGTCGCTCGACGACTGCTGGCGTCTCGTCGAGGACGCCGAGAAGTTCCGCAAGCACTGCCTGCTGATGGAGAACTGCAACTACGACCGCATGGAGATGATGGTCCTCAACATGGTGCGGCAGGGCGTCTTCGGCGAAGTGCTGCACGGCGAAGGGGGCTACCTGCACGACCTGCGCGACATCAAGTTCGCCGATCAGGGGGAAGGCCTCTGGCGCCGCGCCTGGGCCACGAAGATGAACGCGAACGTCTACCCCACGCACGGCCTCGGTCCGCTCGCCAACTGCATGGACATCAACCGCGGCGATCGCTTCGACTACATCGTCACCGTGGCCGGCCCGTCGCGCGGGCTGCAGCTCTTTGCGGCGGAACACCTGCCCGCGGATTCGCCGAAGCGCAGCGAACGCTACGTGCTCGGCGACGTGAACGTCAGCTTGATCAAAACCGCGAACGGCCGGACGCTCGTCGTCAGCCACTGCACGAACCTGCCGCGTCCGTACAGCCGCGTGCACATGCTGCAGGGGACGAAAGGCCTCTTTCAGGGCTATCCGAGCCGCGTCTACGTCGAAGGGCGCAGCAAGCGGAATGATCAGTGGGACGATGCGAACGACTGGCTGGCGGAGTACGAGCACCCGTTGTGGAAGGACACGAACGCGACGGACCGTCGCGAAGGGCACGGCGCTGGAGGATTACCGCCTGATCAAGTGTCTGCGCGAAGGGAAGCCGACCGACACGAACGTCTACGACGCGGCGTCGATCAGCGCCGTCGTGCACCTGAGCGGTGAATCCATCGCGAAACGCAGCCGGCCGATGGACTTTCCTGATTTCACGCGCGGCCGCTGGAAGACGAACCCGAAACTCGACCTCGTCGGCGGCTGATCGCGATCGACAGGAACCGCCATGCACCTGCACGCGCTCGATTGGGTTATCGCGGGCCTCTGTCTGCTGATCTGCTTCGCGCCCGCGCTGTTCTTCGGCCGCCGGGCGAGCAAGAACACCGCGGAGTTCTTCGTATCGGGCCGGGCCGTGCCCTGGTGGCTCGCGGGCCTGTCCATGGTCGCGACGACGTTCAGCAGCGACACGCCGAATCTCGTGACCGACATCGTTCGCCGCAATGGTGTCGCCGGGAACTGGGTGTGGTGGGCGTTCGTGCTGACCGGCGTGTCGACGGTGTTCTTCTATGCGCGCCTGTGGCGCCGCTCGGGCGTCATGACAGACCTCGAGTTCTACGAGCTGCGCTATTCGGGAACCGCGGCCAGCGCGCTGCGCGGCTTTCGCGCCGTGTACCTCGGCCTGCTCTTCAACTGCATGATCATGGCGACGGTGAACCTGGCCGCCTGCAAGATCGCGGGCATCCTGTTCGGCCTCGATCGCTGGCAGACGCTGCTGTTCGTCGGCGTGCTCAACGCGGTGTTCGCCGCGCACGCCGGGCTGTGGGGCGTCCTCGTCATCGACATGATTCAGTTCTTCATCAAGATGACCGCCGTGATCGCGGCCGCCTATTTCGCCGTGAACGCGCCGCAGGTCGGCGGCCTGCACAACCTGATTCAGCGGCTGTCGTCGATGCCGGGGCCGGGCGGCCTCAATTACCTGAACTTCCTGCCGGACTTCAGGAACAACTGGGACCTGGCGGTCGCGGTGTTCATCATGCCGGTGGCGGTGCAATGGTGGGCGGTCTGGTACCCCGGGGCCGAGCCAGGCGGCGGGAGCTACATCGCGCAGCGCATGCTCGCGTCGAAGTCGGAGCGCGACGCCGTGGGCGCCGTGCTGTTCTTCAACGTCGCGCACTACGTGCTGCGGCCGTGGCCGTGGATCCTCGTCGGCCTGGCGTCGCTCATCGTGTACCCGCAGCTCAGCGACATCCAGCAATCGTTTCCGCGGCTGGACCCGTCGCTGCTCGGCCACGACATCGCGTATCCGGCGATGCTGAAGTTCCTGCCGACCGGCTTCATCGGCCTCATGGTGGGCGGGCTCATCGCCGCGAACTCCTCCACGATCCTGACGCACCTGAACTGGGGCGCGTCGTACCTCGTGCACGATTTCTATCGCCGCTTCGTGACGCGCGACGCGCCGGAGCGGCACTACGTGTTCGTCGCGCGGCTCGTGACGGTCGGCCTCTTCGTGTGCGCGGCCGCGTCGGTGTATCTGCTGGACACGGCGAAGGACGCCTTCGACATCATCCTGCAGGTCGGCGCCGGGACGGGGCTGCTCTATCTCGTGCGCTGGTTCTGGTGGCGTGTCAACGCGTGGTGTGAAATCGTCGCGATGATCGGTTCGTTCGCCGTCTCCGTCGCCCTGCTGGTGATGGCGAGAAACGGCGTAGGGTTCAGCACGCATGCCGCGCTGCTGCTCACCGTCGCGATCACCACCGTCTGCTGGGTCGCGACGGCGTTCCTCGGTCCGCAGACGGATCCCGCGGTGTTGATCGCTTTCTATCGGAAGGTGCGTCCCTTCGGTCCGGGCTGGGCGAGGATTCGCCGGCAGGCGGGCGTGCTCGAAGCGGCCGAAGGGCAGAACATTCCGATGGCGCTCGTCGGCTGGCTGGCCGGCTGCACGGCCATCTGGTCGGCGCTCTTCGCCGTGGGCAGCTTCCTGTACGACCGGATGGCGCAGGCGCTCCTGCTCACGCTCGTCTTCGGCGTGAGCGGTGTCGTGCTCGCGCGCGTCACGCGCGCGATCTGGGCGGGAGCGGAAACGGAATTGGTGAAATCGTGAATGGGTGAGTTGGCGCTCCTGTTGACACCCCACATGAGACGTGCCACACTCCTGTGGCTTGGCCACAGGAGACGTCATCGCGCGGCAGCTCCGGACGGCCAACGCGGGGTGAGTCCGGATGATGACCTGGATCCGCGTCGCCGTCTCCCGCATCTTCGGCCCCTTGAGGGGCCGCCGCCTCGACGATGAGTTCGACGAGGAGGTGCGGACGCACATCGAGCTCCTGGTCGAGCGGAATCTGCGGCGCGGGATGCCGCCGGCCGAGGCGCGCCGCGCCGCGCTGGTGGCGTTCGGCGGCGTCGCCCAACTGAAAGAGGGTCGGCGCGAAGGACGCGGTCTGCCGTTCCTCGAAACGGCGGCGCGGGACGCAGTCTACGCGGCGCGCATGCTGCGCCGCTCCCCCGGATTCACGGTCGTCGCGGTCCTGACGCTGGCGCTGGGCATCGGCCTCAACGTCACGATCTTCAGCGCGTTCGACGCCGTCGCCTGGCGGACGCTGCCGGTCGGGAACGGCGACGCGCTCGTCAGATTCGAGCGCTGGTTCGCCAGCGGCGCCCGCGGCAACGTTCAGTACTTCTTTTCCTATCCCGAGTACCTCTATTGCCGCGACCGCGGCGGCGCCGTGTCCGACCTCATCGCCGCGAGCTGGCCGATCCGGGTCCTCACGGGCCGGTCGAATCAGGATGCGTCCGCCGCCGATCAGGAGTGGGTCCACGGCCAGCTCGTCTCGGACAACTACTTCTCCGCGCTCGGCGTGAAGGCGTTCGTGGGGCGCACGCTCGGATCCGCGGACGTCCGCGTTCCGGTGGTCGTGTTGAGCTATCCGTACTGGCAGCGGCGATTCAACGCCGACGCCGGCGTGGTCGGCGGCATCCTGACGCTGAACGGCGTGGACTTCACGATCGGCGGCGTTGCGCCGCGCGAATTCATCGGAACCGCGAATCCGCCGCAGGTGCCCGATTTCTGGGCGCCCGTGATGATGCAACGGCAGCTCGACCCCGGCTACGAGTGGGTCACGCTTCCCGGCGAGCGGCGGCTCCAGATGCTCGGTCATCGTGCGAGCGGGATGACGTCCGGCCAGGCGCAGGCGCGGACGGCGGCGGTGACCGCCGGTCTCGCGGACG
>QHWR01000288.1 GCA_003223835.1 Acidobacteriota bacterium
TGCCGGCATCGATATGTGCCGCCAGCTCGTGACGCACGAAGCCACACGGAACGTTCCCATCCTCGTGATCGCGGGCGAGCCCCACGAATCGCAGTTCATGATCGAGCTGACGATCAAGCCGTGCGACACCGAGTCGCTGGACAGAGAGATCAATCGGCTCGTCAACCGAGTGCACTAACGTCGCCTGCTGGGGGCTGGGTGCTGGGACAGGGTGCTGCGGACAGAGGTGTCGCGGACGGAGGTGCTACGCGCTGAGCGCTCACCAGCGGTGCTGAGCGCCCGAGATCCGCACCACGCCTCCGAGCACCCAGCCCCCCAACACGCGACGGTTCGCTCAGCACCCCCTCTCAGCACCCAGCCCTCAGCACGAGATGCGGTCGTGGTAGATTCGATTCCATGATCTTCCGCAAGGTTTCGCTCGCGTTCGCGCTCGGCGCGTCGCTGTCCGTCCCGCGCATCCTCATCGCGCAGGCGGCGTCGATGCAGACGCCGGCGCCGTCGTTCTCGCCGGACGAGGTCATCCCGTTCGACAGCGCGGTCACGAAGGGCACGCTTCCCAACGCGCTGCAGTACTACGTCCGGAAGAACGCGCGGCCGGCGAACCGCGTCCTCCTGCGCCTCGTCGTCAAGACCGGATCGCTGGACGAGGCCGACGACCAGCGGGGGCTCGCGCACATGCTCGAGCACATGGCGTTCAACGGCAGCGAGCACTTCAAGCCGGGCGAGCTCGTGTCGTACTTCGAGTCGTTCGGCGCGAAGCTCGGTCCTCACGTGAACGCCTACACGAGTTTCGCCGAGACGGTCTACATGCTCGAGCTGCCGACGGATCGCGAAGGCGTCGTCGAGCGCGGCCTGCAGGCGCTCGCGGATTTCGGCGGCGGGCTCGCGCTCGATCCCAAAGAGATCGACAAGGAGCGCGGCGTCGTGATCGAGGAGTGGCGCGGCGGCCTCGGGGCGGGATCGCGAATCAGGGACAAGCAGATTCCGCTCCTGTACAACAAATCGCGCTACGCGGAGCGGCTGCCGATCGGCAAACCCGAGGTCCTCCGCACGTTCAAGCCGGAACGGCTGCGCGCGTTCTACGACGCGTTCTACCGCCCCGATCGCATGGCCGTCGTCGCGGTCGGCGACATGGATCCCGCGACGCTCGAAGCGGCGATTCGCGCCGCGTTCGGGACGCTTGCGGCGCGCGGGCGACGCATCCCGAGGTCACGCAATCGTCGGTGGAGGTCATCCGCAAGCGGCCGCACGATTCCGAGCAGCGCGTCTCGGACTACCGCCGCGATCTCGTCGAGCGGTTGTTCGACCAGATGCTGAACGATCGCTTCGAGGAAATCGGCCGGCGGCCGGACGCGACGTTCCTCGACGCGGGCGCGTCGGGAGGCGCGATCAGTCCGGACGTGGCGACGTTCACGCTCGGCGCCGCGGTCCAGGACGGACACATCCCCGACGGCCTCACGTCGGTCGTCGTCGAATCGCGGCGGGCGCTGCAATTCGGGTTCAACGCCTCGGAGCTGGATCGCGCGCGCAAGTGGATGATGGCGTTCTACGAGCGCGCGTACAACGAACGCGACAAGACCGAGAGCGGCTCGTACGCGCAGGAGTACCTCAATCATTTCCTGGAAGGGGAACCGAGTCCCGGCATCACCTACGAATACCGCCTCGTCCAGCAATTGATGCCGCGCGTGACGGGCGAGGAGGTGTCGGGACTGGCGCGCCGGCTGCTCGACGCGGACAGCCGGGTCGTCCTTGCGGTCACGCCGCAGAAACCGGGCGTGACCGTGCCCACCGATCAGCAGCTTCGCGACACGATCGCGAGCGCCGAAAAGGTCGCCGTCACGCCCTGGACCGACACCGCCACGACGGCGCCCCTGATGGCGACGAAGCCGGAAGCCGCCGCCGTCACGTCGCGGCGCGAGATCGCGGAGCTGGGGGTCACGGTCGTGCGCCTCGCCAACGGCGTCGAGGCGTGGCTGAAGCCGACCGACTTCAAGAACGATCAGGTCGTGTTCGCGCTGTCCGGAGAGGGGGGCACGTCGCTCGCGCCGCCCGAAGACTATCCCGAGGCGTCGCTCGCGTCGGTCTACACGAACCTGTCCGGCGCCGGCGGCCACAAGGCGCTGGAGCTGCAGAAGCTGCTGGCGGGCAAGCTCGCGTCCGCGTCTCCATCCGTCGGGTTGTCCACGCAGGGCGTTTCCGGGTCGGCGTCACCGGCGGAGCTGGAGACGGCGCTGCAGCTCCTGTACGAGGAGTTCACCGCGCCCGGCGACGACCCGGACGCGTTCGCGCTGCTCAAGAAGCAGCTCGACGCGGCGCTCGTCAACCGCGACCAGAGCCCGCAGGCCGTGTTCGGCGAGAAGGTCGCGGCGATCAACTCGTCGAACCACTACACGTCGAAGCCGCTGACGGTCGCGCGCGTGGACGCGCTCGACCGCGCGAAGATGACGGCGTTCTACCGCGCGTGCTTCTCGAACGCCTCGGATTTCACCTTCTTCATGGTCGGCGCGTTCAAGATCGACGACGCCGTGCCGCTGATCGCGCGCTACGTCGGGTCGCTGCCGTCCACCGGCGGCGCCGCGTCGCACTTCAAGGACGTCGGCCGCAAGTTCCCGTCGGAGGTCGTCAAGGCGAGAGTGGAGAAGGGGCGCGAGCCGCGCAGCCAGACGGTCATCAGCTTCTTCGCCGATCCGCCGCCGGATCCGATGGAACAGGAGCGTATCGGCGCCGCCACCGACGTCCTCGAGACCGCGCTGCGCGACATGCTGCGCGAGGATCTCGGCCAGACCTACACCGTCTCGGTCGGCCTGCAGCAGTCGCTGCCCCAGCGCGGCGACGGCCGCATCGTGATCAGCTTCGGCTCCGCGCCGGAGAACGTGGACTCGATGGTGCAGCGCGTCCTCGGCGAGGTGAAGCGGCTGCAGACCGACGGTCCGTCGGAGACGCTCGTCGCGCGCGCGAAGGAGGCCGCGCTGCGCGCGTACGAGACGAGCTTGAAGCAGAACGGCTACTGGCTGGGCCGGCTGCAGTCGACGCACATGTACGCGCAGGATCCTCTGCTAATCCTGCGGCGCAAGGATCGGATCGAGGCGGTGACGGCGGGGAACGTCAAGGACATCTTCGTCAAATACTTTCCGACGGAGCGCTACACGGTCGTGACGCTGGTGCCGGAGAAGACACAACAAGAGTAGTGGAACTCGACATGTCCAGCTTCCGTAGACCTCGTCCATGAGCCCTCTCGCCGACCTTCGCTATGCGATCCGTGTCGCGCTCAAAAACCCGCGCTTCAGCGTCGTCGCGATCGCGGCGCTCGCGCTCGGGATCGGCGCCAACGCGGCGATCTTCTCGGTCGTCAACGCCGTGCTCCTGCAGCCGCTCCCGTTCGCGCAGCCGGACCGGCTCATGCGGCTGTGCCGGCAGTATCCGAGCGGACCCGCCTGCGCGATCTCGATTCCGAAGTTCACGACCTGGCGCAAGGCGCGGTCGTTCGAGGCGATGGCGGCGTACGACTTCGCCGGCCCCGGGTTGAATCTGAGCGGCGCCGATCGCCCCGAACAAGTGAAAGGCATCCACGTGACCGCGGATTACTTCCGCGTCTTCGGCATCGCTCCGGCGGTCGGCCGGACGTTCAGCGCCGAGGAGGACCGCCCGGGCGGGCCGCGCGTCGTCGTGCTGTCGCACCGAGTCTGGACGACGCGGTTCGCGGGCGATCCGAATATCGGGGGACGCGCGATCGCGATCAACGGCGAGCCGTACACCGTCGTCGGCGTTCTGCCGGCGTCCTTCCCGTCGTATCCCGACGACACGCCGCCTGACCTCTTCATCCCGCTGCAGCCGGACCCGAACAGCACGAATCAGGGACATTTCCTCGTCGTCGCGGGACGGCTGAAGCCGGGCGTGTCGATGCAGCAGGCGCAGGCGGAGATGACGCTCCTCGGCGACGCGTTCCGGCGCGCGAATCCGCGCTGGATGGGCTCCGACGAGCACGTCTCGGTCCAGCGCCTGCAGGACATCGTCGTCCGCGACGTGAAGCCGGCGCTGCTGATCCTGCTCGGAGCGGTCGGGCTCGTGCTGCTGATTGCGTGCGCGAACGTCGCGAACCTGCTGCTCGCGCGCGCGGCGGGGCGGCAGCGCGAGGTCGCGATTCGCGCCGCGATCGGCGCCGGCCGCGCCGCGATCGTCCGTCAACTGTTGATCGAGAGCGTGCTGCTCGCCGTCGTGGGCGCCGCGATTGGCCTCGTCATCGGCGTGTGGGGCGCGAAGGCGCTGCTCGCGCTGAACGCGACGGGCTTGCCGCGAGCGCAGGAGCTCGCCAACGCGCCGCTGCTCGGATCGATGCTCGACTGGCGGCTCGCCGGGTTCACGGTGGCGCTGACGTTGGCGACCGGCGTCCTGTTCGGTCTCGCGCCCGCGCTCCATCTATCGCGTGCGGATCTCGGGCTGACGTTGAAGGAAGCGGGCGGCCGCGGGGCAACGGGCGCGCGCGCGGCGCGGACCCGCGGGGCGCTCGTCGTCGTCGAGATCGCGCTGGCGTTGATGCTGCTCGTCGGCGCCACGCTGTTGATTCGGACGTTCGTCGGCTTGCGATCCGTGGAGCCGGGCCTGGAGATCCGCAACGTCCTCACGTTCCAGACGTCGCTCGCCGGCGAGCGTTATGCGACGGCCCGGCAGGTGGAGACGCTGACGCGTCAGATCACCCAGCGCATCGATGCGCTGCCGGGCGTGATCGCGATGGCTTAGACGATTGCGCTGCCGACGCAAGGAGATCCCGATCTGCCGTTCCGGATCGAGGGACGTCCGGTCAAGGGCGATTCGCCGTATCACGGCGACGAGAACTGGGTGCCGATCTCGCCCGAGTTCTTCCACGCGCTCGGCGTGCCGCTCGTCCGCGGGCGCGTGTTCACGGAGCGCGACACGGCGGGCGGGCCGCGCGTGCTGGTCATCAACGCCGCGTTCGCGAAGAAATACTGGCCCGATGCGGATCCGATCGGACAGCACGTCACGATCGCCAAGGGACTCGGGCCGGAGTTCGAGGATCCGACGCGGGAGGTGGTCGGCGTCGTCGGCGACGTCCGCGACAACGGACTCGATCAGCCGGCGCCGCCGATCATGTACGTGCCCGCCGCGCAGATGTCGGACGCCCTCGCGCGGCTCGGCAACGGGATCGTTCCGACGACGTGGATCGTGCGCACGTCGGGGAACCAAGCGTCGCTGACCGCGGCGATCCAGAAGGAGTTTCTCGCGGTGGACGCGCTCCTTCCGATCTCGAACGTGCGCCTGATGGAGGACGTCATCGCGCGGTCGATCGCGCGCCAGAACTTCAACATGGTGCTGCTGTCGATCTTCGGCGCGATCGCGCTCCTGCTCGCGGCGATCGGGATTTACGGGCTGATGTCGTACTCGGTCGAGCAGAGCACGCACGACATCGGCGTCCGCCTGGCGCTCGGCGCCGCGCGGCGCGACATCATGTCGCTCGTCGTCGGCGTCTCGGGCTCGCGGTCGGCGTGGCGGGCGCGTACGCGGCGGCGCGTCTTCTGTCGCGGATGCTGTACGGCGTGCGCCCCGGCGATCCGCTGACCTTCGCGGCCGTCGTCGTCGCGCTCGGCACCGTCGCGCTTCTGGCGTGCTACCTGCCGGCGCGCCGGGCGACGAACGTCGATCCGATCGTCGCGCTGAGGCAGGAGTAGCCGCCATCTATCCTCGCGGCGGGACGCCGCTGTGGCCGCGAGATGACGCGTGTCGTCCACCCCTCGACGGCTGTCGCGGATTCCTCGCGTCCAGGCGCGCACCTCATCTGGTACGCACGTTGCTCATCGACGGGCGCCGCCAGCTCAGAGGTGCGTTGCATGCGCTCGAGACGCAGCAGGAGAATCCATGACGACCTACTCGGCGAAAGCGACCCCGCTCGTGTGCGCGCTGATCGTGCTCGCGCCCATCGCCGCCGCCGCGCAGTCGCCGGCCCAGCCGGGCGCCGGACCGATGCAGATTGAGCAGATGGAGAATGGCTTCGTGGTCGCGCCCGACCTGAAGGCCACGCGGGTGTCCGGCACGACCCGCGGGCTCGCCGGCGCGTACGCCGGCTTCCTCATGGACAACACGCTGCTGCTCGGAGGCGCCGCATACTGGCTGCCCGACGGCCCTGACGGGATGCGGATGGCGTACGGCGGCGCGATCGTCGGATGGCAAATGCGGGCGGACGAGCGGCTCGGCTTCGCGATTCGCACGCTCGTCGGCGGCGGCCGGACGTCGACGCGGTTCGACGGCGGCGTCATCTTCACCGGACGCGGCGTGGACGATCGTCGCGGCGCGCACGTGAGGCCCGACGGGCGCGGCCGGTTCCGACTCTATCAGGAGTTCTTCACCGTCGAGCCCCAGGCCGACGTGCTGATCCGGCTCACGCGCCGGTTCCGCATCGATGCGGGCGCCGGCTACCGCGCCATCGCCGCCGCGCACGGCAGCGAACGCGATCTGCGCGGTGCGACGGCGACACTGGCGCTGCAGTTCTCGACAGCGGATCGCTGAATGCTGGATGCCGAATTCACCAATGCACCAATTCACCAAGTCCCCCGGCGCCGCTATTTCACGATGGTCTGGTCGTTCGTCAACGCGCCGGGTGACGTCGTGAGATATCGCGACGGGCTGATCACGATCTGATCGATGAGGATTCCGTCTTCGCGCTGCTGGAT
>QHWR01000028.1 GCA_003223835.1 Acidobacteriota bacterium
CCGCGGCGGCGACGACGGCGTCCTGCAGGCGTTTGCCGCGGCCGATCGCCAGGCCTGCGTCGAACGCGGCCCGCGCGGCTGCGCCGCCGGGCAGATGCGCCCGCGCGGACTTGAGCGCCGCGGCCGACACCTTCTCGCCGCGTGCGAGGCTGGCGGCGAAATCGAACGCGGCGCGCGCCGCCGGCCCGCCGGGCACGGCGTTGCGTGCCGCGGCGAGCACGACATCGCTGATCCGCTTGCCGGACGCGAGCGCTTCCGCGGCCCCGAGCGCTGCTGCGACGCCCGTGCCGACCCCCGGCACGAACGATGCCGCCGTCGCGGCGACGCGCACCGTCTCGCGCAGCGGCTTGGCCCCCGCTCGCGCGGCGACGCGCGCGGCGCGCAGCAGATTGCGGCGGCTCGTCACCCTCGCGCCGGCGCGCAGCGCGGAGCGGACGACCGGATCCTTCGCCACTTTTTTCACCGCGGCGGCGAACGCTTTGTCCCCGCGCGCCGCGATCGCGGCGACCCGTCCGACCCTGCGGGCGATTCTCCTGAGCGATACCATGACGCACCCCCTGTTGAAGCTAACGTCACCCGCTGTCATTCCGAACGAATGCAGCTTCAGCGTTCAGTCATTCGTCTTCGCCGACCGACTGCGTCGCCGCCGCTTCCTGCGGCAGCTTCCCGCGACGCTCCATCATCGTCCGGACCAACCCGCGCAGCGCCTCCGCCGCGAGCGCGTGCGCCGCGCTGAGGCGCGCGAGATCGTCGAGGTCCGCATCGGTCACCTCGGTGCGTTGATCGAGTGCCTCGATGCGGTCGCCGAGCGCCGACAGGCCCTTGGCGGTCCCCTGCGCTCCGCGCATCGCGGCCTTGAGCGCGTCGATCTCGTTGGGGTTCGTCATGCGGCGCACTTTATCGCAGTTACACGTGTGGATCGACGCTGACGAATCTGTAATCACTGGTTGCGCGACGGGACACCGGCAGGGGCTAATTCACTGACGCCTCAGGCGATGTCGCACGCGATTTCACCGAGCGGGACTGGAGCGCGCGTTGCAAAGTCTTCGGGGTTTTCTTCATGTCCGTGCAGCCGGCCGAGACCGCCACCTCCATGACCGCGTCCGGGTATGCCGACGGTCTTGGCCGGCGTGTGCTCGCGTTCGACCGCGAGAGCGGCGAAATCCTCGAGCGGCTGTGCCTGCGGCCCGAACTCATCGCCTTCGAGCAGGTCCTCCAGCAGACGATCGCCCGGTTCGCGACGCTCGAGGACGAGCGCTTCGCGCGCCCGCGCCGTCTCGAATCGGATGACGACGGCGGGTTGAGCGTCGTGTCCGACTTCGTCGGCGGACTGCGCATGGCGGACGCCCTCGACATCGCCGCCGACGCGACGCTGGCCCCGGGACTCGACGCGGCGCTCGGCTTGCTCCTCGAGTTGTTGCCCGCGCTCGGCGGCCTCCATTCGGCCGCCGGCATCGCGCACGGCGCGATCGGTCCCGGCCGCATTCTGTTCACGCCCGAAGGAACCGTCGCCATCCTCGATTCGGTTTACGCGGCGCCGCTCGAACGGCTGCATTTCACGTCGCGGCGCCTGTGGGAGGAATTCGGGCTGGCGGTGCGCGAGGGCGCGCCGGCGCGATTCGACGTCGCCGCCGACCTGATGCAGACCGCGCTCGCCGCGAGCGCGCTCATGATCGGACGGCCGCTCGCCGATCGCCCGACGGGCTCGAGCCTCTCGACGCTGCGGCGCGAGATTTCCGACGTCGCGCAGATTCGCGGGACGAGCGCCTTTGCGACCGGCGTCGGCCGGTTGTTCGATCGACTGCTGGGGGCGGCCGCGGCCTCGCCGTACGGATCGGCCGACGAAGCCGTGCTCGACCTTCGCCAACTGCTCCGGCGCGAGCTCGGCATCGACGCGTGCCGCGCGGCGCTCAAGGAATTCCTCACGCAGGTCGAGGCCGCGGGCAACGAGCTGGCGGAGGCGGAGTTCGCCCAGCTGCAGCGCCTCGGCGCGGCGCAGGCAGAGAGCCAGCGCACCAAGGCCACGCGCTTCGCCGCGGAGCTCGCCGAGGCGGCGCGCCGCGAAGCCGAGCGTCTCGAGACGGAGCGTTTCGAACGCGACGGCCGTGAGGCGGAACGGCGCGAAACCGAACGCCGCGGGCGGCTCGAAGCCGAGCGGCTCGAACGGGAACGCGTCGAAGCGGAACGCCGCGAGCACGAGCGCCTTGAAGCGCTGCGTCTCGAACAGGCCCGGCTCGAAGCGGAACGGAAGGAACGCGAGCGCCTCGAAGCGCTGCGGCGCGAACAGGAACGCGTCGAAGCGGAACGCCGCGAACGCGAACGCCTCGAGGCCGAGCGCAAGGAGCGCGAGCGGCTCGAAGCGCTGCGGCGCGAACAGGAGCGGCTCGAGGCCGAGCGGAAGGAGCGCGAACGGCTCGAGGCGGAGCGCCGCGAGCGCGAACGTCTCGAGGCCGAGAAGAAGGAGCGCGAGCGCGTCGAGGCGAAGCGGCGCGAGCAGGAGCGCCTGGACGCGGAACGCCGCGAACGCGAACGGGTCGAGGCGGAGCGCCGGGAGCGCGAACGCAAAGAAGCGGAGCAGCGCGAGCGCGCGCGTCTCGAAGCGGAGCGCCGCGAAGCCGAACGCCGCGAACGCGAGCAGATCGAGGCGGAACGAAAGGAGCGCGAGCGGCTCGAAGCCGAGCAGCGCGAAGCCGAGCGCCGCGAGCGTGAACGCCTCGAGACGGACCGGAAGGAACGCGACAAGGCCGAGGCCGAACGCCGCGAGCGCGCGCGCCTCGAGATCGAGCGCGAGCGCGAGCGCCTGGCAGCGGAACGCCGCGAACGCGAGCGCCAGGAAGCGGACCGCGCCGCCGCGGCCAGGCGCGCCGCCGAACGCGACGACGACGAGCAGGAGGATTCGGATCCCGCGGAGTCCCAGAAAGCCGGCGGCCGGCGCAAGCGGGATCGCTCGGCGAGAACGCGGAAGGATCGTCTTCGTTCGAACGCGCAGCCCGGCAGCCCCACGCCTCCCGCACCCGCACAGCCGGCGCAGCGTTCGAGCTGGCTGATTCCGCCGGAGCGCGCGGCGAAGTTCGAGCCGCCGGTTGAAGACGCGCCACGTCCGGCTGCGAGTCCGACCGCGTTCGTGCCGCCCGCGCCCGCCGCGCCGCCGGCGCCGTCCTGGGCCGCCACGCCGCCGCAGACGTACGTGCCGGCGCCGGATCCGGCGCGCGCGATGACGCCGCCGTACGGCGTGCCACGCCCGCCGGCGCCGATCGCCCCGTCGGTCCCGTCGGTTGCCGTCGAACCTGCCGGCGGGTCGATCTACGGCACGCCGTCGTTCGCCCCGGCGCCGCCGATCACCCCCATCCGTCTGAAGCCGGACGCCCTCATGGCGCCGGCGCCGATTCGACTGAGGTCGGATCCGATCGCTCCGGCGCCGCAGCCCGCCCGGCCGCGCCAGGAGCGGGCCGCGCGCGATCCGTATCCGAGCCATCCGAGCCTGTTCAACGACGAGGCTGCGAGATTAGAGGAGACTCCGCGTCTGCCGTGGAAGTGGGCCGCGGTCGCAGCGGTCGTGCTCACCGTTGGCATCGCCGCTTCGCGCTGGCTGACGCCGGAACACGAGGCGGACGCCGCGCCGCTCAAGAAAGCCGCGCCTGTGTCGGCTCCCGCCGCGCCGACAAAGTCGGCCGCCAGCGGAACGACCGGGGAGATCGCCATCACGACCGAGCCTGAAGGCGTTCGCGTCCTCGTCGATGGCCGCGAAGCGGGCACGTCCCCGGTGACGGTGCCCGGCCTCGCCCCCGGCCGCCATGTCGTCACGATCTACGGTGCCGCCGGCGCGGTAAAGCGGACCGTCCGCGTCGAGGGCGGCAAGGTCGCGACCGTAGACGTGCCGGTCTACTCCGGCTGGGTCGCCATCTCCTCTCCCATCGTCCTGGAAGTGTCCGAAAAGGGACGGACGCTCGGAAGCACGGAGCAGGACCGCATCCTGCTCGGCCCGGGCCATCATGACCTGACGCTGGTCAACAAGGATTTGGGCTACTCGGCCAGCATGCAGGTCGAAATCGAGGGCGGAGAGGTCAAGCCGATCGCGCTGGATCCGCGCGGCGGCGTGAACCTCAACGCGATCCCGTGGGCGGAGGTGTTCGTTGACGGGAAGAAGGTGGGCGAGACCCCCATCGCCAACCTCCAGCTGACGCTGGGGGTCCGCGAAATCGTCTTCAAGAACCCCCAGTACGGCGAGCGCAGACGGTGACGGCGAGCGGCTCGCCGGCGGTCAGCGTCGACTTCACGAAGCAGTAGCCGTCTCCGTTTCCAAAAGACACAGAGCGACATGGGCGTCCATGTGCGACGCAGATTCGTAATCGCACGAACGAATACGGCACATGCCCCAAGCGTCGCGCGAGGCCTCGCGCTGACCGATTCTCACGAATCTGCGCGGATCTCGGCGGTCGCCGCAGCACGTTCCTGCTGGCACTCGAATTGCCAACACGCGCGTATCAAGTGATCGTTAGTAGGTGCGCTATGTGGAACTGGATCTGCTGCTACGTCACCGGCCACGACTACAGCGTCTGCTGCGAGCAGGGCTCGATGTTCTTGCGCTGCCTGGTCTGCGGACGCCGTTCTCAGGGATGGGTGGTTCACCACTCGCACCACGGCCACGCCGTCGCGGCTCACGTCGATCGGTCCTAGCCCCGCTGTTGACACTCCGCGCGCGGCCTGATGACAATACCGTCGATGACGGTGCCGCGGATCTCGCGAGAGGAGCTGAAACAGCGGCTTGACGCCGCGCCCGCCGCTTCGTCCCCCGTCGTCATCATCGACGTTCGATTGAAGTATCCCTACGAACACAGCACCGTGACCCTGCCCGGCGCGCTCCGGATGGGGCCCGGACATCTCGATTCCAGTCGCCTGCCGCGCGACCGCGACATCGTCCTCTACGACTCGGATCCCGAGGAGCTGGTCAGCTCGCGCGTCGCGCAGGAGCTGCTGCGGCAGGGATATCGCGTCTCCGTCCTCGCCGGCGGCATCGGCGACTGGGTCGCGGCGAAGTTTCCCACCGACAGCAAGCCGGCGCCGCAGGCGTCCGCCCCCGCGCCCGGCTCCCTGAAGGGGTGAGGACCGCCCCGTTCACGCTCGGGCGCGCGTGGGATCTCCTCGAATCCCTGTTGCCGTTGTTCGCTTCGTGCCCGGAGCTGGACGGCGTCGAGCCTGCCGGTGACGTCCGGCGTTTCGAGGCGCTCGTCTCGGCGCTGGTGATCGTCGCGCGCGCCGCGGACCCCGAACGAGCGATCGATGCGCTCGCGCGACAGCGCGAACTGACGGATGTGGTGGAGCGAACGGCGCGGCGGCTCGTCGTGCGCTTCCGCCTCGCGCAAGTGGACGTGCGCGTCGCGCCGCGCGACGAATTCGGGACCGTGCTGTTCACCGCAACCGGCACCGCCGCGCACGTGTCCGCCGTCCGGCAGCGAACGACGCCGGGGTTCGCGGCAACCGAGCCGGACGTCTACCGTCAGGCGGGACTGCCCTTCATTCCGCCGGAGATCCGCGCGGGAACGGACGAGATCGAACTGGCCCGTCAGGGACGCGTGCCGGCGCTCGTCGCGCGCGAGGACATCCGGGGCGACCTCCATATGCACACGACGTTCAGCGACGGGCGCGATTCGCTGACGGAGATGGTCACCGCATACGCCACGCTGGGGTACGAATACATCGCGATCACGGATCATTCCGTCGGCGCCAGCGCATCGCGGACGGTGACGATCGATCAACTCGCGCGACAGCGCGACGAGATCGAGCGTCTGCGCGAGCAGTTTCCGTCGCTCGCGATTCTGCACGGGATCGAGGCGGACATCCTGCCGGACGGCCGGCTCGACTTTCCCGACGCGGTGCTCGCGGGGCTGGACATCGTGCTGGCGTCGCTGCACGAGCGCGACGGCCAGTCGGGGGCGCGGCTCACGGACCGCTGTGTCGCCGCGATCCGGCATCCGCTCGTCACCGTCATCACGCATCCGTCCAACCAGCTCGTCGGACAACGCGAGGGCTACGACCTGGATTATCCGCGGCTCTATGCGGCCGCCGCGGAAACAGGAACGGCGCTCGAAATCGACGGCGCGCCGGGGCATCTGGACCTCGACGGCGAGCACGCCCGCGAGGCAGTGGCCGCGGGCGTCACCGTCAGCATCGACAGCGACTGCCATCGCGCGCGTTCCCTCGAGCGGCAGATGTGGCTCGGGGTCGGCACGGCGCGGCGCGGCTGGGTGGAGCCCCGGCACGTCCTCAATACCCGCCCGATGGCCGAGGTGCGCGCGTTCATTGACGCCAAGTGCGGTCAGGGGTAAGGGTGGCCAAAGGGCGCAGAATTGTGAAGCGCCGCAGCCGCCGGGTGAACGCCCGCGTCGCCCGCATCGGACGGAGCCAGGTGCTACACTGAGCAGACGTCCCGGGCTTCCATGAAACCGTTTCTCGCCGCGCTCATGTTCGCGACGCTGGTTCCGGCGCAAACGCCGGCCGCCCAGGACGTCGCCCGCGCGCTGCAGCGCAAATACGATCAGGTCCATTCGTTCACCGCCGACTTCGTGCACCACTACGAGGGAGGCGTCCTCCGGAAGAAGCTGACGGAACGCGGCACGGTGCAGGTGAAGAAACCGGGCCGGATGCGCTGGGAGTACAAGGTCCCCGAAGAAAAACTCTTCGTGTCCGACGGCCACAAGATCTATTCGTACGTGCCCGCGGACAAACAGGTCATCGTCAGCAACGTGCCGGGTGACGATCAGGCCACCACGGCGGTGTTGTTCCTGGCCGGCAAGGGCAACCTCACGCGCGATTTCACCGCGTCGTTCACGAGCGGCGGCGACGCGAAAACCTGGGCGCTGAAACTCGAGCCCAAAACCCCCCAGCGCGAGTACGACTGGCTCGTGATCGTCGTCGACCGCGATTCGATGCAGATTCGCGCCCTGACGGCGGCCGACAACGAGGGCACCCGCTCGACATTCCAGTTCTCGAACCTCCGCGAAAACGTGGACGTCCCCGACAAGCAATTCGTGTTCAAGATTCCGCGAGGGGCCGATGTCATCACGTCAGGCTCGTCGATACCGTAGCGGAGCCGCCGGAACGGCCGCGGCCGTCCTCGTGGCTCTTCTCGCAGGCTGCGCCACAACCGGGGCCGTACGCGCCGGCCGGCGCGCCGAACAGGCGCAGAACTACGACCTTGCCGTCGTGGAATACACGAAGGCGGTGCGCGCGCAGCCCGACAACGTTGACGCGCGGGCGGCGCTCGAACGCGCGAAACTGCGCGCGGCGCAGGTCCATACCGCGAGCGGACGCCGCTTCGCCGCGCAGGGGCGCTACGAAGACGCGGTCGTCGAGTTCCAGCTCGCGTCCGAGCTGAACCCGACGGACGCGCTGGTGGACGCCGCGCTGCGCGACGCACGCCAGCGGCTGCGGACGAAGCTCGCCGTCACGCGCAACGGGCGCACCGATCTCGAGAACCTGATCGATCGCACGCGCGACCTGCCGCCGCCGGGGCTCGACCTCCCGGACCACACGAAGCTGCCGTCGTCGCTGGCGTTCAGCAATGCGAGCAGCAAGCTCGTGTTCATCTCGATCGCGAAGTTCGCCGACCTGAACGTCGTCTTCGACCCGGCGTTCCGCGAGCAGCCCGTGTCGATCGACCTGCGGAACATCACGCTCGAGGACGCGCTGGCGTCACTCACCGCGAGCACTCACACGTTCTACCGGGTCACGGCCCAACGCACGATCACCATCGTGCCCGACACGCCGGCGAAGCGGCGAGAGTACGAAGAGTCCGTCGTCCGCACGTTCTATCTGAGCAACGCAGATCTGAAGGAAGTCATCGACCTCCTCCGTGTGGTGGTTGATATCCGTCAGATTTCGGCGATTACGGCGACGAACGCGATCTCCATCAAAGACACGCCGGAACGCATCGTGGCGGCGGCACGATTGATCAACGCAATCGACAAGGCACGGCCCGAAGTCGTCATCGAGGTCGAGCTGCTCGAGGTCAACCGGTCGCGGCTGCGCGAGTATGGGCTGGGGCTTGCGTCGCCGGGTTCCGACGGCATCAGCGGCGGGGCCGCGGCGAACGTGACCACGCTGCAGAATCTGAAGAATCTCACGGCCGCCGACGTCCTCGTCTCGGGAGTTCCGGCGCTGTACTACAAGCTGCTCAAGAACGACGCGTCCACGCGAACGCTTGCGAATCCGCAGCTTCGAACGGCGGAAGGGATCACGGCGATCGCGAGGTTCGGTCAACAGGTGCCGGTGCCGGTGACGACCTTTGCTCCGCTGGCGACGGGTGGCGTCAACCAGCAGCCGATCACGTCCTTTTCGTACAGGGACATCGGCGTCAACATCGACATCACGCCGCGCACGCACCACAACGACGACGTCACGCTGGCGCTGAAGGTCAGCCTGTCGAACATTTCAGGGACGGGATTCGGCGACCTCCCGACGTTTGGCAACCGCGAGATCGCGACGACGATCCGTCTCAAGGATGGCGAGACGAACATGCTCGCCGGACTCATCCGCGACGCGCTGATCGGCCGGCTCTTCGCGAGCAATCACAAGGAGCGCGAGCAGACCGACATCATCCTGACCCTGACGCCGCACATCGTTCGCGTGCTCGACGTCAACGAAGCGGACCTGCGGCCGTTCCGGCTGGGACGCGACACGGGGTCGCCGGCGGCGGAGCCGCCGACGCCGCCTGGTCCGCCGCGCGAGGAACCGCCGGGACCGGGAACGGGCGCACCGCCGGCGGCTCAGCCCGCGTTCCCGCAGCCGCTCGAGGGAAAACTGCCCGGCGTGGCGATTCCGACGCCTCCGCCTCCGCCCAAGAAGGGAGGCGGCGGCGGGTCGTAGCTATTCGGTTCTCAATGCCATCATCGGATCCACGCGCGTGGCGCGACGCGCGGGAATGTAGCTCGCGGCGACCGCGACCGCCAGAAGCACGACCGTGACCGCGACGAACGTCATCGGATCGGTCGGCGTCACGTTGTAGAGCGCGCCGCGGAGCACGCGGCTCGCGGCCAACGCGCAGCCAAGCCCCAGGACCATCCCGAGCCCCGACAGCCGCAGACCGTCGGCAATCACGAGCCGCAGGATCTGCTCGGGCCGCGCGCCGAGCGCCACGCGCAGACCCAGCTCGCGCGTCCTTCGCGAGCGCCGCGAAGAGGGCGAGCCCCAGCGTCTCGAACCGGTCGAGGGAGACGGATGACGCGACCATCGCGGGCATCGCCTGAATCGACGGCGCAGGCAGTCCGGGGTCGATGCCGGCGAGCGCGTGCTCGAAGCCGCGTCGGAGCGCGTCGGGCGCGAGCGAGCTGCGCATCACGACCGTCATGAAGCTCCAGGGTGCCTGCCGGTACGGCTGAAAGAACTCCGGCCGTGGGGGCTCGCGCAGGCTCGAATGCTTGACGTCGGCCGCGACGCCCACGATCTCGAACCACGGTCCGCCGGTAATCCGGAAGCGCCGGCCGATTGGGCTGGCGTTGGGCCAATACCGCCGCGCCATCGCTTCGTTGACGATGGCGACGAGCGGCGCGCCCTCGCGATCGCGGTCGGTGAAAGAGCGGCCGCGGTCGATCGGGATGCCGAGGACGTCGAAATAATCCGGGCTGATGACGCGGATGCCGGCTTCGGCGTCCGCCACGCTGCCTGGAGGATCGAGATCGATGCCGCGAATGCTGTTCCCCTGGGCGAACGGCAGGCGCGCGGCGGCCGCGACGCTCGTGACGCCGGGTGTCGCCTTCAATTCCTCGAGCAGCCGATCGAAGAATTGCGCCTGCTGCGCGGGCGTCCGGTAACGCGCCGGCGGCAACGTCACCAACCCGGTCTGAAGCCCCGCGGGACGGAATCCAGGATCGACGCTTCGCAGGGCGAGGAAGCTGCGAACCATCAGCCCGGCGCCGGCGAGCAACGCCAGCGAGATCGCGAACTCCCCTACGACGAGCGCCTGCCGCACGAGCCGTCCTTCACGGCTGCCGGTGCTTCGGCCCGCGGCCTTCAGCGCGTCGGCGAGATTCCACCGGGATGCCTGAAGCGCGGGTGCGCAGCCAAACAGCAATCCCGTCGCGATCGATGCCACGAGCGCGAACAAGAGAACCGGGAGACCGAGATTCGCATCGACCGAACGCACCGAGGCCGGCGCGAACCTGAGCAACGTCGGCAGGATCCACGCGGCCACCAACGTGCCGAGCGCGCCGCCGGCGACGGCGAGCACGCTGCTCTCCGTCAGCAACTGCCGGATGATTTGACCGCGTCCGGCGCCCAGCGCGGCGCGGATGCTGATCTCCTGATGACGCGCCGTCGACCGTGCCAGCATGAGATTCGCGATGTTCGCGCAGGCGATCAACAGCACGAGCCCCACCGTCGCGAGCAGGATCAGCAGCGGAGATCTGAGGTCGCCGATCAGCCATTCTCGAAGCGGGATCAGGGCCGCGCCGACGTCCTCCTGCGACACCTCGTCGGGGTACCGTCGCATCAGTTGCGTGAAGATGAGCCGCCGCTCGCTTTGCGCCTGCTGGAGCGTGACGCCGGGTTTGAGGCGGCCGTACACGCCGATGTAATGCGATCCACGCATCTGCGTCGCGTCGGCTTCGGGCCTGAGCGGATACTCGGGGACGACATGACGTGGAGGAACCCACATCAGACACGGCGACGGAAAGTCGAATCCGGGCGGCATGACGCCGACGACCATGAACGGCTGACCGTTGAGGGCAAGCGTCGTCCCCACGATGCGCGGATTCGCGCCGAAGCGGCTGCGCCACAACGAATCCGCCAGCACGACGACGCGTTCGCCGCTCTCGTCGTCGCCGCGCGTCAACGTCCGCCCGAGCACGGCCGGAACGCCCATGACGTCGAAGAAATCGCCGGTCACGATCGCTCCCTCGATCGCTGCCGGCCGATCGAGCCCCGTGAGCGCAAATCGCGTGTCGCGCAGCGCCGCGATCGCGGCAAACGCGCTGGTCTGCGCACGCCAGTCGAGGAAGAGCCCGGGCGATTGATCGTCGGCGACGACAATGCGGCTGCTGTCCGGATAAGGAAGAGCCCTCACCAGCGCGGCGTAGACCACCGCGAACATCGACGTATTCGCGCCAACGCCGAGCGCCACGGTCAGCAGCACGACGGCCGTGAACGCCGGCGAGCTGCGGAGCATGCGGAGGGCGTAGCGTAAGTCTTGTTTCATGTTTCCCTCAATGCTCGCGGGCGCTACGGAACCCGTTCGACCTGGGCCCCGAGACCGCGGAGCCGATCGACGAGCGACGCGTACCCGCGCTCCACCGTTTCGAGCGGCGCGATGCGGGTTTCTCCTTCGGCGGCGAGCGCCGCCGCGATGAGCGCCATGCCGGACCGGAGATCGCGGCTGTCGAGCGACCGGCCTTTCAGCTTCGTCGGGCCGCTCACGATGATGCGATGCGGATCGCACAGGAACAAATCGGCGCGCATCGCGCTGAGCTGCTCCAGCGCGAACAGACGCAGTTCGTACAGCCAGTCGTGGACGAGCGTCCGGCCGTCCGCCTGGGTCGCCAGCACGGTGACGAGACTCACCATGTCGCTCGGAAAGCCGGGCCACAGGCTCGTCGTGATCCGGCGCGTGGCGGTCAGCTGCGACGGTTCGACGGTGAATCGGTTGTCTTCGTACGCACACCGAACGCCCATCTTCCGCAGCGGCGCCGCGATCACTTCGATATCGAGCGCGCGCGCGCCGGTCACCTCGATCTCGCCACCCGTGATCGCCGCGACCACGCCCCAGCTTCCCGCTTCGATGTAGTCGCCGCGCAGCCGGTGGCACGCGCCGCCGAGCCGAGGCGGCGGCTCGACGCCGATCGTCGTCGTTCCCTCGCCTTCGATCGCGACGCCCATCCGCCGCAGGAACTCGCACAATTCGACCACGTGCGGTTCCATCGCGGCGTGACGGATCTCCGTACGGCCGCGCGCGGCAGCAGCGGCGAGCAGCGCCGTTTCCGTTCCCGTCACCGACGCCTCGTCGAGATAGATCGAGGTGCCGTGCAACCCGCCGCGTGCCTCGAGCGCATGCCCCGGCTCGTCGAGCGCGGTTGCGCCCATCGCGTGCAGCGCCTGGAGGTGCGTCGCGATCGTGCGGCGCGCGGGAAAATCTCCGCCGGGGGGCGCAAGCCGCGCCGAGCCGTAACGCGCGAGAAGCGGGCCGAGCAACAGCACCGAGCCGCGAAGCTTGCCGACGAGCACGGGATCGGGACGATCGCCCGAGATCCGTTCGCAGACGACGCGGACGGTCGCCGTCCCGCGCCCTTCGACGGAGGCACCGAGATCCTCCAGCAGATCGATCAGCACCTCGACGTCGCGGATGCGGGGCACGTTCGTGATCTCGCACGGCCGGTCGGTCAGCAGGCACGCGGCGAGGAGCGGCAGCGCCGAGTTCTTGTTCCCCTCGACGCTCACGCGGCCCGACAGCCGCCGCCCTCCTTCAATTCGCAGTGTGGCCATCGTCGAATCCCAGAAAGACGATTTCCTCGCGCAGCTCGACGCCGAAGCGCGCGCGCACGCCGTCCTTGCAGCGCTGAATCAGCCGGCGCACGTCGGTCGCGGTGGCGCCCCCTTCGTTGACGATGAAGTTCGCGTGGGTCATCGACACGCGCGCGGCGCCTTCGCGCGCGCCCTTGAGCCCCGCGCGATCGACGAGCGCGCCCGCCGACGCGGGGATGCCGTCCGGAATCCGATCGCGGGACGGATCCGGATTCTGAAAAATGCAGCCGGCGCTCGGCGACTCGAGCGGCTGCGTGCGCTTGCGGTACGCGAGCGATTCCCGCGCGACCGCGCGCAGCGCCGCCGCGTCCCCGCGCCCGACGCGGAAATCGGCCGACAGCACGGCCTCGACCGATAGGACTTCGCCCCTCTCGCTCGCCAGTTCGGCCTGCACGACCAGCTCGCCGATCAGGCGTCCGCGAAAATGCGCGTTGCCGAAGATGGCGCCCCCGACGGTGCCAGGCGTGCCCGCCCACATCTCGAGCCCCGCGCACCCGTGCGCGATCGTCCAGCGGACGAGCCCGTTGATCGTGACGCCCGCATCGGCGCGAATGCGATCGACGCCGAGTTGTCGCACATCGCCGCCGTGCACGCGAATCACGACGCCGCGGACGCCGCGGTCCGAGACGAGGACATTGGAGCCGCCGCCAAGCAGCGTCACCGGGACCCCCGCGTCGCGCGCGATTTCGAGCGCGCGTCGAACGTCGTCGGCGCGATGCGCGAGGACGAGCCAGTCGGCGGTCCCGCCGAGCTTGAACGTCGTGAACGGCGCGAGCGGCGCGTCACGCGCGACCCGATCGTCGCCGAGCGCACGTTTCAGCCGGACGGCGAAGTCGTCGCGCATCTCACTCAGCCCGGGGGCTTCGCCCCGCGGACCCCCTGCACGCCCCCTCGCGGGGACCCCGACCCCGCTCCGGGTCGTGGCTCGCTTGCTTCGCTCGCTCGCTCGCATTGCCGACTCTTCTCATCCGGCCACCGGACCGGCATCGCCCGCGAGCGACGCCACACGTTCGCGAAGCGCCTCGAGCGCTTCGTCGCGCGCGCAGGCGATGAACTCGATCGAGTCGCCGGGCGCGAGCTGACCGGCGAGCGGCAGATCGGCCGTGATCGCCGTCGCGATGACGGCGTAGCCGCCGGTCGTCTGACGATCCGCCATCAACAGAATCGCCTGCCCTGAAGACGGCACCTGGATCGATCCAATCGGCGTCGCCTCGGAGAGAATGTCGGCGCCGGAGACGTGCGGCAGCGCCGGCCCGTCCAGGCGATAGCCCATGCGGTTGGATTGCGGCGTCACGAGAAACCGCGATCCGGTCAGCAAGGTCCACGCCCGATCCGTGAAGCGCGCGCGATGGGGCGCGGGCAGCACCCGGATGCGCGCATGACCGTCGGGCAGCGGCAGCGGCGCGCCCACGCGCGGCGTGCCGGCCGCGCGCGCGCCGATCGTGACACGATCGCCGGCGGTCAGTTGACGGCCGCCGAACGGTCCCATCCGGCTGACGAGGTGCGTGGCGCGGCTGCCGAACGTCGCGGGGACGTCGATTCCGCCGGCAAAGGCGAGCGTCGCCCGCGCCCCGCGACGCCGCGCGCCGAAGCGCAGTCGCGCGCCGGCCGGCAGGACGAATGCACGGTCGCTCGACACGACCTGCCCGTCAATCGTGAGATCGAAGGCAGCGCCCGCGACAGCGCACTCGACGTCCGCGTCGCTCTGAAGCTCCGGTCCGATCAACGTCACTTCGAGCGCAGCCGCCGACGCGTCATTGCCCGCGAGCTGGTTTGCGAGCTGATGAGAGTACCAATCCATCGGGCCGGCGACGGGCACGCCGAGTCCCTGATAGCCGCGGCGTCCCCGGTCCTGGACGGTCGTCAATATGCCTGGGCGGACGACGCTGATCGTTGCGCTCACGCCGCGCTCCACGCGCTGGTCCGATGGAACTCACCCTCCGAGATCCGGCGGAATCGCACGCGATCGCCGGGCCGCAGCAGAAACGGCTCGGCGCGCGCCGGGTCGTACGGTTTCACCGGCGTCCGCCCGATGATGTGCCAGCCGCCGGGCGTCTCGGAAGGATAGACACCGGTCTGGCCCGCGGCGGTCGCGACCGCGCCGGCCGGCACCCTGAGACGCGGCGTCGCGCGCCGTGGCGCCGCGATCGAAGGATCCACGGCCGCCATGTAGGCGAAGCCGGGCACGAAGCCCACCATGAACACGCGGTACTCGCGCGCGAGGTGACGCGCGATCACCTCCTCCACGCCGCACCGCGCAAACGCGGCGACGTCCGGCAGGTCGGGCCCGAATGCGCCGTCGTAACAAACGGGCAGCTCCACCAGATGGCCGGCGATTCCACCGCCCGCCGGGCGCGCGCGGGCCATCTCCTCGAGCATGCGCGGCACGCGCCCCGCATCATCGGCCAGCGGGTCCGCGTAGATCATGACGGTGCGGTAACCGACGACGATGTCCGTCAGGCCCGGGATGCGCGCGGCTTCGACCCGCGCGGCCAGCTCGATCGCGCGGGCATTCACCTCGGCGTCGATCCGTTCGGGCAGCTCGATGAGCCACGCCGAGTCGCCGGCGGCGACGACGCGCGGGTCGATCGAATCATCCGGCGGCACGGGTCTGGAGCGCCGTCAGCAGTTTCTCGTGGATGCCGTCGAACCCGCCGTTCGACATGATGACGACGAGGTCGCCCGCGCGCGCCTCGCGCGCGACCGACGCGACGATGTCGTCGACCCGCGGCACGTACCGGGCGTCCTGTCCGCGGGCGCGCAGATCGGCAATCAGTTGCTCGATCGACAAGCGCTGCTCGTCGGGAAGATTCGCGCGAAACACGGCCGGCAGGATCACGTGGTCCGCCGCGCTGAACGCCTTCGCGAATTCGTCCTGGAACACTCTCCGGCACGAGGTCGCGGAGCGCGGTTCGAACACGGCCCAGATGGGCCGATCCGGATACGCGGACCGCACGCCCGCCAGCGTCTCGGCAATCGCGGTCGGGTGATGCGCGAAGTCGTCGTAAATGGCCACGCCCGCGACGGTCCCCCGGAGCTGCATCCGGCGGCGCACGCCTTTGAATCGGCGGAACGCCTCCGCGATCGTGTCGGGGTTGAGCCCGACCGCGGACCCCACGGCGATCGCGGCGAGCGCATTGCGCACGTTGTACGCCCCGAGCAGCGGGACCTCGAAAAGGCCGATCGGCGTGCCGCCCCGGCGGACCCCGAAATGCGTGACCCCGGCGTCGATCTTCAGATCGTGGCCCTGCCAGTCCACGCCGTCGCTCAATCCGAACGTCTCGACCTTGCACCGCGCCGTCTGAGCGAGCGCACGCGCCTCGCGGTCATCGCCGCCGAGCAACAGGAGGCCGCGGCGCGGGATCAGATTCACGAGACGCCGGAACGCCACGCGGATGCTTTCGAGATCCGCGTAGATATCGGCGTGGTCGAACTCGATGTTGCTCACCACGGCGACGTCCGGCAGGTACTTCAGGAACTTGGCCGTCTTGTCGAAAAACGCGCTGTCGTACTCGTCCCCTTCCAGCACGAAGTCGCGGCCGCCGCCGATCCGATAACTCCCCGCGAAATTCTCGGCAATGCCGCCGATGAACACGCTCGGGTCGAGCTCCGCGTGCGTCAACACCCACCCCGCCAGCGACGTCGTGGTCGTCTTGCCGTGCGTCCCGGCGATCACGATCGAGCGGGCGCCCCAGAGAAAATGATCGCGCACCGCTTCCGGCAGCGAGCAATAGCGGATCTTCCGATCCAGCACCTCTTCCAGTTCGGGGTTTCCGCGCGAGATCGCATTGCCGACGACGACGAGATCGAGATCCGCCGTGATGTGCTGCGGATCGTAACCTTGCAGGGTGGCGATCTGCTGCTCGGCGAGGAAGTCGCTCATCGGCGGATAGACGTTCTGGTCCGATCCCCGGACGTCATAGCCGCGCCGTTTGAGCATCGCGGCGAGCGTCGCCATGGCGGTGCCGCAGATGCCGATCAGATGGATGCGTTTCATGCGCGCTCAGCCGACGGCGGACTCTTCGATCACGAGCGCGGCGCGCGGCGTGGTGACGACGCGGGCCCTGACGCCGAACGGCAGCGTGAGCGCGGCGCCGTTCGTGTGGCCCGATGGAAGCCCGAAGAGCACCGGTCCGTGGAAGTCGGCAACCGCTTCGGCGACCACGTCGCGAGCGGACGGGCCGTCATCGCCCGGTTCGTCGCAGCGCGGCAGCTCGCCGAAGACGACCGCCGCGGCGCGGCCGAGCAGGCCCGCCAGTCGCAGCTGCATCAACATGCGGTCCAGCCGGTACGGCCGCTCCCCCGCCTCGTCGATGAACAAGACGTATTCGAAGGGGGGATCGAACGCATACGGCGTCCCCAGCGACGCGAGGAGCTGCGTCAGCGTGCCGCCGAGGAGGATGCCGCGCGCGTCGCCGTCGCGGATCGGCTCCAGGCCGTCGTGCGTGATGACGCCGGCCGCCTCGGGACGCGTGAGGCAGCGCAGGAACGTGTCGCGATCGTAGCCGGCCTCGCCGCGCGCGAGCCGCCCCTCCAGCATCGGCCCATGGAACGAGACGATGCCGCAGTGGATGTTCAGCCAGGCGAGCAGCGACGTGTTGTCGCTGTAGCCGATGAAGGCCTTCGGCGTGCGACGGACTTCGTCGGGATCGAGTTGCGGGAGGAGCTGAACGCTGCCGTAGCCGCCGCGCGCGGCGATCAGCGCCGCGATCGACGCGTCATTCCACGCGCGCCGGAACGCCGCGGCCCTGATCTCCGCGGTGCCCGCGACGTAGCCGTGCCGGTGAAAGACGGACGGATCGAAGACGGGCTCGAACCCGAGCCGCCGGATTTCCTCGACGCCGGCGTCGAACGCCTCCCGGGCGAATGGACTGGCGGGCGCGACGACGGCGATGCGATCGCCCGGCCGGAGCGCGCGCGGCTTGAGCATCGCTACGCGAACCTCGCCATTTCGGCGGCGATCGCCTGGTGCTCGTCACGTCCCAGGATCGTGTGGAGCGGCGCCGCCGGCCGCGCGGAGCGGGGCCGCGCGAGAAACCGCCCCTTGACGCGCCGCTGGCGCGCGACCGCCTCCTCGACGCGCTTGACCGGCAGACGGCCGGCCTCGACGGCGTGGATCAGCGTCTCGAGCGCGTCGACCTGCGCGTCCTGGTCGGGCGGACACATCAGGACCGCATCGCACCCGGCCGCGATGGCCAGCACCGTCGCCTCGCTGTGACCGTAACGGCCGCTGATCGCTTTCATCTCGAGATCGTCGCTGAGGACGAGGCCCTCGTAGCCGAGCGTCTTCCTGAGCAATCCGTCCACGATCGCAGCCGACAACGTCGCGGGACGCTCCTCGTCCAGCGCCGGGATCAGAATGTGCGCCGTCATGATCGCGGCGACGTCGGCGGCGATGGCGGCCTTGAACGGCACCAGCTCGACCGCGTCGAACCGATCGGGCGGATGCTCGATGACCGGCAGCTCGTGATGCGAGTCGGTCGTCGTGTCGCCATGACCGGGAAAGTGCTTGCCGCACGCCGCGATCCCTTCCGCCTGCAGGGTCCGGATGATCGCCGCGCCGAGCCGCGCGACGTCTTCCGCCCGATCCGCGAGCGCGCGGTCGCCGATCACGGGATTGCCCGGGTTCGTGCGCACGTCGAGCACCGGCGTGTAATCGAGAGAGATGCCGACCGCCTTCAGCTCCGCGGCCAGCGCGCGCGCGAACCGTTCGGCGAGCCGCTCGTCGCCGCTCCGGCCGAGCGTGATCATCGGCGGCCATTCCGTGAACGGCTTGCGGAGGCGGGCGACAGGTCCTCCCTCCTGCCACCTGCTGCGGCTCGGCGACGTTGCGCGCGAAGAAGATCACGCCGCCGAGATCGAACGCCTTCGCGAGCCGCCGCAGGTCTTCGGGAATCGTGTGGCCCGCGAAGCCGGCGATCGCGAGCTGTCCCGCATGACGGCGGAAGTCCCTGAGCGACACGCAGATGATGATACCGGATCTGATCGCACCACAGAGAGAACAGAGTGGTGAATAATGTTCGAGTGCACATTGAAGCGTCCGCGCCGACACGGATCGATCTCGCGGGCGGGACGCTCGACATCTGGCCGCTCTATCTGTTCCATCACGGCGCGCAGACGATTAACGCCGCGATCAGTCTGCGCGCGTGGTGCGAGATCCGGCCGCGTCCGGATCGCCGTCTCGTGATCGTTTCCGACGACGCCGGCCAGCGCGTCGAAGTCGACCACTGGTCGCAGCTCCGCGACACCCACGACCTGAAGCTGCTCGGACGGCTGCTGCACTACTTTCAAGCGGAAGGACTCGAGCTGCGCACGCGGTCCGAGTCTCCGGTCGGCGCCGGCATCGCCGGTTCGTCGGCGCTCAACATCGCGGTGTGCGGCGCGTTGAACGCGTGGAGCGGCGGCCGGCGCTCGGCCGACCAGATTTTTCAGATCGCCATGAACGTCGAGGCGCAGGCGATCGACGTCCCGACCGGCGTGCAGGATTACCGGCCGGCGTACTACGGCGGCATCTCCGCCGTGGAGCTGGGCGTGGACGGCATCCGCCGCGTGCCGCTCGACGTCGGGACGGACGAACTGCAGGCGCGGCTCGCGCTCGCGTACACCAACGCGTCGAGGAACTCCGGCATCAACAACTGGGAAGTCACGAAGCGTCACATCGATGGCGACGCCGGCGTCCAGCTTCGGTTCGCCCGCATCCGCGACATCGCGGCGGCGATGCGCGCCGCGCTCGAACGGCGCGACTGGCCGGAGGTCGGCCGGCAGATCGCCGCCGAATGGGAGAACCGCAAGGCGCTCGCGCCGGGCGTGACGACACCCGACATCGACGCGCTCCTCGCTGCGGCGGCCGCGGCTGGAGCGCTCGCGGGCAAGGTGTGCGGCGCCGGCGGCGGCGGGTGTCTGTTCTGCTTCGCCGATCCCGAGCGCATCCCCGCCGTCAAGCAGGCGCTCGCCGCCACCGGTGCGAAGGGGCTGGATTTCCGGATCGAGTCCGAGGGCCTGCGGATCGTCCGGCGCGAGGCGGCAGACGGAGCGGAGAGAACAGAGAAACGGAACTCACCGCAGAGATAACAGAGATAACAGAGTTCAAAATGTTTTCTCTGTTCGCTCCGCGATCTCTGTGGTGAACCCCAACGTGCGACTCGGCTCGCTCGTTCGGCTCGGCTGATTCGACGATGGACAATCTCGCGATTGCGCGCGTGCTCGGCGAGATTGCCGACCTGCTCGAGATCAAGGCGGAGAATCCATTCAAGATCCGCGCGTATCGCAACGCGGCCGACACCGTCGTCCACGAGGCGCGGCGCGTGGCCGACATCCCGGCTGCCGAGCGTCTGGCGCTGCCCGGCATCGGCAAGGACATCGCCGCCAAGATCGGCGAGCTGGCCGAAACCGGCACGCTCCGCTATCACCAGGAACTGCTCGAGGAATTCCCGCCGACCGTGCTCGACCTGCTGCACCTGCAGGGCGTCGGGCCGAAGACCGTGGCGCTCCTCTATCGCGGCCTCGGCATCCGCACGTTGCAGGACCTCGAGGACGCCGCGAAGAACGGCCGGCTCCGCGAGCTCAAAGGCATGGGAGCGAAGAAAGAGGCGCTCATCCTCAAGGCGCTCGAGGAGCGTCAACGGGTCGCCGGACGCCGGCTGATGGCCGAAGCGTACGATACGGCGGCCGCGCTCGTCGGCGAGCTGCGCGCGCACGCGCCCGGCGCCGAAATCCACATGGTCGGAAGCCTGCGCCGCGGCTGTGAGACGTGCGGGGACCTCGACGTCCTCGCGGCGGGGGCGCCCGCGTCCGTGATGGACGCGTTCACGGGCTACCGCCTCGTCGAGCGCGTGCTCGCGCACGGCGAGACGAAGTCGAGCGTGCTGCTCTTCGGCGGATTTCAGGCGGACCTCCGACTCGTCCCGCGCGAGAGCCTCGGCGCCGCGCTCCAGTACTTCACGGGTTCGAAGACGCACAACATCGAGCTGCGCGACCGCGCGATTCGGCACGGGCTCAAGCTGAACGAGTACGGCCTGTTTCGAGTCGAGGACGGAACCCGGATCGCCGGCGAAGACGAAGCGGCGCTTTACGAAGCGCTCGGGCTCGCCTTCGTCCCGCCGGAGCTGCGCGAGAACCGCGGCGAGATCGACGCGGCCATCGCCCACGCGCTGCCGCCGCTCGTGCGGCTGTCGGATCTTCAGGGCGATCTGCACATGCACACCACGGCGACCGACGGCCGCGCCGATGCGGAATCGATGGCGCGCGCGGCGCTGGCGGCGGGTTTACGCTACATCGCGATCACCGACCACAGTCAGTCGCTCGCGATGGCGAACGGCCTCGACGAGACGCGCGCGCTCGAACACGCGCGCGCGGTCCGCAGCCTGAACGGCCGCCTCGAGGGCATGACGGTACTGGCGGGCATCGAGTGCGACATCCGGCCCGACGGGACGATGGATCTCGCCGACGACTGCCTCGCGGAGCTGGACCTCGTCGTCGCGTCCGTCCACTCGGCGTTCCATCAGGAAGAAGCGCAGATGACCGACCGGCTGCTCCGCGCCATCGACTGCCGGTGGGTGGACATCCTCGGCCATCCGACCGGACGGCTGATCCTGAAGCGCGACGGCTACAAGGCGGATTTCGGGCGCGTCTTCGCCGCCGCCGCCCGCGCCGGCGTGGCGCTCGAGATCAACTGCCAGATCGACCGGCTCGATCTGAGCGACGTGCACGCGCGGCAGGCGCGCGACGCGGGCGCCCGGTTCGTCATCGGATCCGACGCGCACAGCCCGGCGGCGTTCGGCGGGCTGCGCTGGGGCGTGACCGTCGCCCGCCGCGCCTGGCTCACGCCGGCCGACATCCTCAACACGCGTCCGCTCGACGAATGCCTCGCCGGGCTGCGGCGTCATCGGAGGTGATGGTGGACAGGCTCGCCGAAATCCGGCGGCTGTATTACGAGACGACGGCCGCGACGATCCAGGAGGATCTGGAACGCGCGATCGATCTGCTGAAGGAAATGCGCGACGAAGACGAGCGCGGCCGGGCCGCCGTCTTCATGGAAGGGCTCAACGAGATGCGAAAGGAGTGGCGAGGGACGAAGGGTCCGCGGCGGCGCGGACGATCGTGAACGACGATCCGGCCATGGCGCGGCGACCGTCCGCCGTGACGACCGTGAACCGCAGCGCGTGCGCTCCCGGCGCCAGCAGGCCGGCGGCAAACGAGACGGCGAATCCCGATCGACGGTACGCGGGCTCGCGAAGCGCCGCGGCGACGTCCGGCCGCTCGAGCTCGAGCAGCGCGGGAATCACCAGCCGGCCGCCGTCAATCACCACGAACACGGCCGCCGGACGCCGGCGCGCCATCGGATCGACGGCCCATCCGTTGAGCCACACGGCCGCTTCGCTGCCGACTCGCATCGGCCGCGCGGCCTGGATCGGACGGCTGTTGAGGAGATCGAGGGACATCAACGCCGCGGCCGGAGCGCTCGCGAGGACGGCCGGATCGACGCGCGGCTCCGCGTACACGTTCAGGCGCAGCCGCTCGAGGACGTCGGCGGCGCTCCGGACTTTGAAGCGTGGTCCCGGATGCAGGAGTTCCAGTGTTTCGTCCGCCTGAAATCGCGCCGTCATGAGCACGTACGCGGCCTGGCGGCGATTCTGGCGCTCCACGCGGCCAGTCTGGACGCCGTCCACGACGCCGGCGACGACGCTCGGAAGCGCGACGGCGAGGAGCGCCACACGGAGACGATCCGTCCGCATCGACTCCCGGACCGCCGGGGCGGTGAAGACAAACCAGCAGCCGATGACCGCCGTCATCGAGAATGGCGCGTAGCGCGACGAGAGCGCCTGATCGACGCCCATGCCGGAGCGCCCGACCGCGATCATCACCTCCGACAGCGTGCCGAACGCGATGAGCCAGATGCCCCATGGCGCCCGGCGGCCGGCGCGCACGCTTTGGATCGTCGCCGCGATCGCGGCGCCGTTCAGCACGCATAGCACGGCACCCACCGCGATCGCGGCGTCGCGCGTCGCCGCCAACGCGCCGCCGCCGGCCGCGAGAACATACGCGATCGCCGAAAAAGGCGCGCGCGCGAAGAACAGCAGCGACGGATGCTGCGGCGGTTTGGTGTAACCGTGGAAGTACGTCGCGGTCACCGCTGCGCCGACCAGCAGCCAGATGACGAGCAGCGCATAGCGCGGTCGCCGCGGCTCGGCGAACAGGAGCAGCAGCGCGCCGATCGGCCAGACGAGGAGTCCGTTCAGGTACGAGAACGACGCGAACGTCGCGGCCGCGAGCGCGCCGGCAAAGGCGGGGCCCGCACGCTCCGCGCGATCGAGCAGCAGCAGCGTCGCGAACACGCCGAGCAGCACCAAGTACGTCGTCGGCAGCGCGTCGCCGCGCAGCAGCAGCTCGTTCTGCCGCCACGTGAACAACAGCAGGCCGGCCGGGAGGAACCAGCACAGGGCCTGCGCGCGTGACGGCCACTCGCGTGCGTACGCGGCGTACAACATGAATCCGCACGCCACCATCAGCGCGAGTCCGGCGTACATCTCCGCGACGTTGTTGAAGCGCGTGATGCGGCCGAGCGCGAGGAACAGGAGGTGCGGGAAGAAGATGCGGTGCTCGTTGGCGAGCCCGAACGCCAGCTTCGCGGTCAACGCGCCGCGCGACATTGCGTCGAACAGGACCACGTTGCCGACGTGGTCGGCGTAGACGGCGTTCACGCCGAACGACGCGATGTACGCCGCCGTCGCCAGCGGCGCGGCGGCGAGCGCCGCCCCCGCGAGCCACACGGTCGCACGCGTCGTCTGTGTGCGGGGGCGTTCGACGGTTTCGGTCGGCATCGCCATCCGTCAGCCCAGCCGGCCCTTCGTCACGATCTTCCGCGCGGCCAGTCGAAGCGCCTCGGGCACGTTGCGGTCGATCGAGAGCATCTTCAAATCGCGCTCGTTGACCCGATGGACCATCGTCATCGAGATGCCGGGCGGAGTCTTCGGGTTGCGGCACAAGCCGACGATGATGCCATAGTTCTTCGTCCACGAACGGTTCATGCCGATCGTGCGCAGGACATCCTCCGAAATGTTGCCCATGCGCGTGAACGCCTCGACCTCCGCGTCGGTCAGCTTCGGGCTGCTCAACACCGCGGCGGCCACCAGCTTGTTGGCGTCACGAATGAGGGCGGAGCGCTGCTCGCGCGACCCCTTGATCGCGAGCTTCATGCGGTCGATGATCGGGAGCGACGACAGCAGCTTGGGTTCCGCGGCGCCGGGCTCCTCGCCCGCGCTTCCTTCCGGCAGTCCCTGAAGCGTGTCGAGCAACGGTTCCAGGAACTCGTCGGTGCCCGGACTCTCGGCCGGCTCGATCCCGCGCGCGGCGAAGAACCGCCGGATCTCCGTGGACACGTCGGAACGCGCGAGGAACGAACGGAGCGGGCGTTCAGGCAGCCGCGCCAGCGTGACGTTCGTCATCCGCGCGATCTCTTCGTCGGGGTCGTCGGCGAGCAGCACGAGCAGCGCGACCTGTTCGTGCGCGCGGGGCGCGAGGGCGCCTTCCGCGGCGAGCATCCGCACGTCCTTCGCGACTTCGCCGCGCCGGAAAAAATCGAGGAGCGGGGAGCGAAACCCGGGGTCCACTTATTTGAGGTACGTGCCCGCCGTTGTCGGGGTGATCTTCGCCGTTTTGACCTGACCGGCGGCGCCGAGCGACCGGCCAGGGCGGCCGTTGATCGAAAAGTCGAAGGCGCCGGCGTCGCCGATTTCGATCACGGCTTCGCGCTGGACCGTCCGGGACTCGTGCTCTCCCGGCTGCATCACGCGCGCGAACAGCCGCTCGCCATCGACCGTCAGCGAAATCCAGCAGGGACCCGTCGGGTGCAGATCGAGCTTCAGCGGCTGTCCGGCCTGGACGGGAACGGTCCTGGCCGGCGCGGGCACGGTCGGGCGGGCTCGCGCCGGCGGCGTGACGGGCGCCGGCACGGGCGGGAGCGCCTGGGACGACTTCGGCGGCGCGGGTTCCGGCGCCGACGACTGGTCGGGCGGCTCGGGCGGCGGCTGCGGCGCGGGCCGGCTCCGCAGGGTGAAGTACAGAATGACGATGATCAGCGGCACGCTGACGAGGACGAGCTTCAGGAGCACGCTCGCCATGCGCTGCTGATTCTCGAACTGGCTTTCCTGTTCCGGGACCGCGACCGCGGCGTGCGCGGCGACGACGGGCGTGTCTTCCTGAAACCGCTCGAGGAACTCGCGGACGGTCTCGTCGGGGTCGAGGCCCACCTCGAGCGCGTATGAACGGACGAACGCGCGGCTGAAGATGCCGCCCGGAAGCCTGGAGATATGGTTGCGCTCGAGCGCTTCGAGCGCCGCGACGGAAATCTTGGTGCTGGCCGCGATCTGGCGGAGTGAGATTCCGCGGCGCTCGCGCGCCTGGCGCAGCTTCCCGCCAAAATCGCTCATTTTTCCGCCGTCACTTTAGACAACCTGCGATCCGGTGTCAACGCGCGCTGGAGCGCCGCGACGCTGGATGCGAGCGCGGCTTCGTCCGCGGCGGTCATGAAAACGCCGATCGCCGCGGCGCCCGCCGCGCCGGCTCCGGCGATCGCCGCCGCGTTGGCGGGGTCGACGCCGCCGATCGCGATGACGGGCAGCGACACGGCGCGGCAGACGCGCGCGAGCGCGTCGATGCCGGCCGCGGGATGCGCCGCCGGCTTGCCGCGCGAAGCGAACACGCTGCCGAAGAACACGTAGTCGCAGCCGCCGGCCGCCTCGACGGCGCGCGCTTCGTCGGCACCGTGCACCGATCGGCCGATCAGAAACGAAGGCGGCGCGATCGAACGGATGCACGGCGCGGCGATCGAATCGCCGCGCAGGTGGACGCCGGCGGCCCCCGCGGCGGCGGCGACGTCGACCCGGTCGTTCACGAGCACCCGCGCCCCTGTCCCCGCGACGGCGGCGACGCTGTCGCGCACGAGCGCCGTGAGCGATCGGTCGTCGAGATCGCGTTCCCGGATCTGCACGAGCGAAACGCCGGCCCGCGCGGCCGCGCCGATGCGCTCGACGAGCGCGAGGATGGAGGGATCGGCGCCGCGGCGGCGGTCGGTGACGAAGCACAATGCCGGCCGCGGGAGCGTCACGGCTTGACTTCCTCCTGCCGCGGCGGCTCGCGCCGGCGCGCCGCCACGACGAGCGCCAGCTCCACGAGGCCCGCGATTGCGGTCACGCCGCCGACGCCCGACACGGCACCGCGGAGGTACGGGCTCTGGAGAAACCCCTGAAGCGCGGGACGCGTCTGCGCATACGCGTTGTGCTCCCAGAGGGCGGACCACGGCGCGACGATGAGGATGAGACCCGCTTCGAGGAAATAGGCGGCGAACAGAAGCCGGCTGAGGACGCGGATGACTATCCTCCGGTCTGCACACGCGCCAGCCGATCCACGCGCGCGGCGACGTCGCGATAGTCCCCGGCATCGGCCTGGAGCTCCATCAGCACCCTGAGCGCGCGCGCCGTCTCACCCGCTCCCTCCAGCGTCGTGCCGAGATCATAAAGGAGGGAGCGCCCCTGCTCGAGGCCCGGGGCCGGCGCCTCGGCGGCGCGTTCCAGCCATTCGATCGCCCTGGAGGTATCGTTGCGCTCCCGGTACAGGCGCCCGAGGATCGCGGCGGCTTCGAAGCGGTGGCGCGGCGAACGCGCCGCGGTCGTCAACGACGCGATCGCTTCGTCGGTCATGCCGACCTCGAGGTACGTGCGGGCGAGCTTGAGCTGTTGCGCGGCTTCCTCCACGCCGGTCTGCCGCGACACCTCGTCGCGAAAATCCTGAAAGACCTCTTCGAGATGCTGTCGCGGCGGCGTGTCCGGCGGTGGCGTCATCGCCGGTGTTCCCTGGAGGTCGCCGAGAATGCCCGTCAGGTCGATCTCGGCCGGACTCCCCGGCTTCGAAGGCGTCCCGGTGAATGGCGCCGGCGGGCCGGGCGCCGGCGCGGGGTGCTGCGGCGCTGACGTGTTCGACGGCGCGTCGGCGCCGGCGGTTGCCGTCGCGCGCGATTCGTCGAAGGCCGCGGGACGCGCGCCGTCCGCGGTTGCCTGGACGGACTCCGGCGGGAAGCCGTCCGCGAACGGATCGGTCGCGGTGAACGGCGCCTGACCGCTCAGCCGCTCCGCGATCAGCGCGTCGGGGTCGGACACCTTGAGCATGACGAGCGCCCGGCGGAAGCGATCGATGTGGCCGCGTTCCCACGGCTCGCGTGCGACGAGGTCCTCGGCGATGACGCGCGCTTCCGCCGGCTGCCCGCGCGAGAGATACGCATCGGCGAGCTGCGCCTGCGCCTCGTACATCGTCGCCTCGAGACCGCCGTCCACGCACACTTCGACGAGCTTCAGCAGCGCGGCGACGTGGCTGGGCACGCGCGTGACGAATTCCTGCAGGATGCTCGCCGCGTCGGCGTGATCGGTCGCCAGGAGCGCCGCGTCCACGGCGTTCTCGATGCAGAGAAACGCCGCGTCCGGCGACGTATCGGCGAGCGACCACGCGAGGTCCACGACCTCGTGGCGCCGCTCCTGATCGATCGCGATGATCCGCGGCAGCAGCTCGCGCGCTTCTTCCAGAGAGCCCGAGCGCAGATCGACGTTGACGAGCGCCATCAGCAGCGCGGGATCGGATCCCGCCGTCTCGCGATCGAGATAGCCGCGCGCGCTGTCGTAGTCGCCGGCGGTCACCGCCGCGCGCGCCAGCTCGGCGCGGCCGTCTTTGTCCTGCGGGTTCAGCCGGACCGACTCCCGCAGCGCGTCGATCGCTTCCTTGTCGCGCCCTTTCTCGAGCAGATCGTCGTGCAGGTCGCGGTAACGCGCGGCCGCTCCCGCCTGGTCGCCGTTCTGTTCCGTGAGACGCGCCGCGTTCCGGCGCGCATCGATGTCTCCGGGATCCAGCGAACCGAGCCGGAGCGTGATCTCCTCGGCGCCGCGCTTGTCGCCGCGGAACCGCCGGCGCTCCGCGACGGCGGCAAAGTGCGTCTTCGCGTCGGCGAGCAGTCCCTGCTTCGCCGAAAGCTCGGCGAGCTTGAGGAGCGACGTCTCGTCCTCCGGCTTGATCTTCAGGATCTTCTTGTAGAGCGCCGCCGCCTTCGGATAGAAGCCCTCGTGCATCAGGTGGTCGGCGATGCGCGCGTACATCGCCGCGGCCTTGTCGGGCTGTCCGACTCGCGCGTAGAGATCGCCGAGCGTGTTCGTCGTCGTCCAGTCGCGCGGCTGTTCCTCGAGGACGCGCACGTACTCCGCGACGGCCGCGTCGAGCCGGCCCTGGCGGAGCAGCTTCTCCGCCTTTTTCAGCGCATCGTCGCGGTCGAAGGCCAACGGGATGTCTCCACGGAGCGCGAGTCGCCTGGAACCGGCGTGGGATCAGTCAATCGTATCAAACAGGGATGGCGGGCGGAACGAGCGGCGATGGACGTGGGAATAGCCGTAGCGGGCAACCGCGTCGAGGTGATCGCGCGTCGCGTAGCCTTTGTGACGATCGAATCCGTACCGCGGATCGCGCGCGTGCAGGTCGGCCATGAGGCGGTCGCGCGTCACCTTCGCGACGATCGACGCGGCCGCAATCGCCGTGCAGCGGCTGTCGCCGTGGACGACGCCGCGCTGCGCCATCGGCAGATCCGGAATGCGGAACGCGTCGACCAGCACCATGTCGGGCAGCGGCGCGAGCGCCATCACCGACCGCTGCATCGCGCGCAGCGACGCCTGGTGGATATTGACGAGATCGATCTCGTCGGGCTCGACGGCGGTGACCGACCACGTGACCGCCTGGACGACGATCGTGTCGTACAGCCGATCGCGCTCGAGCGGCGTCACCGTCTTGGAATCGCATACGCGCGGAATGTAGCGTTCGGGATTGAGGACCACGGCGGCGGCCACGACCGGGCCGGCGAGACAGCCGCGCCCCACTTCGTCCACGCCCGCGACGTACACGAACCCCATGCGCCGCAGCGCATTCTCGAGGGTGCGGTACGCGCGAACCTTGGACATGAAACGGCTACTTCGATTCTCGCATCCTCGCGGCCTTGCCCTTCAGGTTGCGCAGGAAGTACAGCTTCGCGCGCCGGACCTTCGCGGTGCGGACCACTTCGATCTTGTCGATGATCGGCGAGTGCAGCGGAAAGATGCGCTCCACGCCCTGGCCGAACGACACCTTGCGGACCGTGAACGTGGCGCGCGCCCCGCCGCGGTGCTGCCCGATCACCATGCCCTCGAACACCTGGATGCGCTCCTTGTCCCCCTCGCGCACCTTCACGTGCACGCGCACGGTGTCGCCCGGCTTGATCGCCGGGCGTTCGGTCAGCTGGCCGCGCTCGACGGTCTCTACGGCAGTCATGACAATGCTCCCTTCTCTCGCTTCTCACTGATCCTAACGCACGACCCGGGCGGCGCTACGGCTTCCGCACGCCGCCGGCCCGACGCTCGTCGAGCAGCTCCGCCAGAATCGCTTCGTCTTCCGGCTCCAGGCCGCCGCGCCGCGCCGCGTCCAGCAGATCGGGACGCCGCTCGAGCGTGCGGCTCAACGCCTCGCGCCGGCGCCATCGCTCGATCTCCGCGTGATGGCCCGACAGCAGCACCGGCGGCACCGCATGCCCGCGGAACTCCGCGGGCCGCGTGTACTGCGGGAAGTCCAGCAATCCTCGCGCGAACGTGTCGCGCGCGACCGACGCATCGTCGCCGACGACGCCGGGCACGAACCGCGCGAGCGCATCCACGATCACCAGCGCCGGCAACTCGCCGCCCGACAGCACGTAATCGCCGATCGAGATGGCCTCGGTCGCCAGATGCTGCCGGACGCGCTCGTCGACGCCTTCGTACCGGCCGCACAGGATCGCGACGTGATCCAGGCGGCTGAGCCGCTCCGCCGCGCCGTGCGTCAGGCGTTCGCCGTCCGGCGACGTCAGAATCACGGCGTCCGGCTTCCCGCGGTCCTGCTCGATCCGATCGACCGCCGCGAAGAGCGGCTCGGGCTTCAGCACCATCCCGGGTCCGCCGCCGAACGGCACGTCGTCCACGACGCGGTGGCGATCCGACGTGAAGTCGCGCAGGTCGTGTACCCGGACGTCCAACACTCCGCGCGCGATCGCCCGCGCGACGATGCCTTCCGCGAGCGGCGCCTCGACCATCTTCGGGAAGATGGTGACGATGTCTAATCTCAATGCCCGCGGGGCCCCACCCCCGCTCGCGCTCGCTCGGCGGCTTCGCGCCTCGCTCGGGCCGCAGGCGCTACTCGTTCAGATCCAGCAGCCCCTCCGGCGGATCCACGACGATCTCGCGCGCCGCCGGATCCACTTTCACGCAGATGTCGGCGACGAGCGGAATCAACAGCTCGCCCCGCGGTCCCTGCACGACGAGCCGGCTGCGTTCCATCGGCCCTTCGACGCCCGTGACGCGTCCCAGCGCCTCGCCGCGCGTGTCGCGCACCTCGCAGCCGACGAGATCGTGATGGTAGAACGTCCCGCCGGGCAGCGAGCCGAGCGCCGCCGCCGGCATCTTCAACTCCGCCCCGGCCAGCGCTTCAGCCGCGTCCATCGTGTCCACGCCCTCGAGCGCGATGACGGGGCGGCCCTGATGAAATCGAACCGACGCGATGCGCCGCGGCGCCGATCCGCCGGCCGTGCACACCTGCACGATCTGTCCGGGCCGAAAGCGCTCCTGCGCGAAATCCGTGTCGGGATTGACGATCACCTGCCCGCGGTTGCCGTGCGCGCGGGCGACGCGCCCGACCCGCAGGAGGTCGTCATGCATTACTGCTCGTCGCGGAACTCGAGCGTCGCCCTCTGGCCCTCGAGTTCGGCGGTCGCGTTCACGATGGTCCGCATCGCGGCCGCGGTCCGGCCCTGCCGTCCAATCACGCGTCCGAGGTCGCCCGGCGCCATGAACAGCTCGACGACGGTCTGCCCGCGATGCGCCTGCTCGGTCACGCGGACCGCGTCCGGGTGATCCGCCAGCGCTTTCGCGATCACCTCGACGACGTCGCGCGCGCGGCTCACGACGTCGCTCGGCCTCCGCTCGCGACGCCCCGAGCACCGTCGAGGGGCGCGGGCGTTTCAGCCGGCGCGGCCGTCTCGGCCGGCATCCGGGCCACCAGCGTCCGCACGGTGTCGGACGGCAGCGCGCCCGCCTTCAGCCAGTGATCGAGCCGCGCCCGATCGATCTTCAGCGTCTCGGGCTTCGTGCGCGGGTTGTAGCTGCCGAGCACCTCCACGAAACTGCTGTCGCGCGCCGCCGCCGAATCGGTGACGACGACCCGGAAGAACGGCCGCTTCTTCGAACCCGCGCGTCTCAGTCGTATCGCTAACATGAATCCTCTCAACTCGAGCTGCCAGCTCTATTTCAACATCCCCTTCAACGCGGCGAGATTCGGCCGCTTCTTGCCCAACCCCGCCATTCCGCCCACCGCCTTGAGCATCTTCTTCATCTGAATGAACTGCTTCAGCAGGCGGTTGACCTCTTCCACCGTCGTCCCCGAGCCCTTCGCGATGCGCTTGCGGCGGCTTCCGTTGATGACCTGATGATTGCGGCGCTCCTTCGGCGTCATCGAGTTGATGATCGCTTCGACGCGCAGAATCTGTTTGTCGTCCACCTGCGCGCGCTGCCCCTGCAGCTCTTTGAGCGCGCCCATGCCGGGCAGCATCCCGAGAATCTGCTCGAGCGGCCCCATCTTGCGGATCGTGCGGAGCTGATCGCGGAAATCCTCGAGCGTGAATTCGTTGTGGCGGATCTTGCGTTCGAGCTTCTCCGCGTCCTCCTGCGACACGGCTTCTTCGGCTTTCTCGATGAGCGACAGCACGTCGCCCATCCCGAGCACGCGCGACACGACGCGGTCGGGATGGAACGGCTCGAGATCCTGCAGCCGCTCGCCGCTGCCCACGAACGCGATCGGCACGCCCACGACCGAGACCACCGACAGCGCCGCGCCGCCGCGCGCGTCGCCGTCCATCTTCGTCAGCACGACGCCGGTGACGCCGACGCGCCGGTTGAACTCGCCGGCGCTCTTGATCGCGTCCTGCCCGGTCATCGCGTCCGCGATGAAAAGCTGGTCGGCGGGCTGCACGGCGCCCTTGATCGCCCGCAGTTCGTCCATCAGCTCGTCGTCGATGTGCAGCCGCCCGGCGGTGTCGACGATGACGACGTCGAAGCCGCTGTTCTTCGCTTCCGTCAGCGCGCCCGCCGCGCGGGCGACCGGGTCCATCTGCCCGGCGGGGTCGTGCACCTTCACGCCCGCCTGCTTTCCGACGATCGAGAGCTGTTCGATCGCCGCGGGACGCCGCACGTCGGTCGACACCAGGAGCGGATGGCGGCCCTGCTTGGCCAGCCAGCGTCCCAGCTTCGCCGCGGTCGTCGTCTTGCCGGAGCCCTGGAGGCCGAGCAGCAACAGGACCCGCGGCCGCGCCGCGCTCGCCGGCAGTCCCCCTTCGGTCGTCCCGAACAGCGCCAGCATCTCGTCGCGGACGATGCGGACGACCTGCTGCGCGGGCGTCAGGCTCCGGAGCACTTCCTGATCGACCGCCCGGTCGCGCACGCGGTCGATGAAGACCTTGACGACCTTGAAGTTGACGTCGGCTTCGAGCAGCGCCATCCGAATCTCGCGCAACGCCACCTCGACCGTCTCCGGCGTGAGGCGTGCTTCACCGCGAAGGGTGCGGAACACGTCCTGGAGGCGGGTGCTGAGCGAGTCGAACATGACGGGGACGGAAGCGCCTAAGGTCCTCAGGCGCAAACGTTTATCGTAGAGGAAGGCGTGCGTTCTGTCAATTCTCCGGGTTCGGGGTTCTGAGGGTTCGGGGTTCGCGGTCTGGTTCGAGGTTCAAGGTTCAAGGCTCTGGTTCGTGGTTTGGCGTTCGCCGTTCGGCGTTCGGCGCGTGCGGCCGTAAGCGGCACGCGCCATGCCTCAGCTGATCGGCATGTCAACGATCAAATCGCACGAAGAGGTTGTCGCATGGCAGCTTAGCGAGGATCTGAAGGATCGCGTGTTTGAAATACTTGCGCGGCCGGCTGCGCTGAAAAATCTCGATTTTTGCGACAAC
>QHWR01000289.1 GCA_003223835.1 Acidobacteriota bacterium
CTCCCTCCGGCAGGCGCGCAGGAATCGGTCGTTCACGCAGAAACCAGGGTGCGTGCGAGCGCGATCAGATCCTCGAGCCAGAGCGGCTTGAAACGGATCGAAGCCCCGAGCGCCTTCAACTCCATCTGGATCGGATCGGGTAGAAAATAATCGCCGGTGACGATCGCGACCGGCACGTCGATGAGGTGCGGCTTCGTGCGGATCGTGCGCAGGAACTGCAGCCCGTTGGTGATGGGCATGCGCATGTCGAGGATGATCGCCTGCGGACGGATGTTGTCGGCCAGCTCGAGGCCCGCCTCGGCGCTGAGCGCCGCGGCAACGTTGAAGCCCTCGAGCTTGAGCATCCTGGAAAACGTATCCGCCACGGATCTGTCGTCGTCAACGATCAGGATGGTGCGGGTCGCAGACTCCGCTGGATGGCCTTCAGCAGAGGCAATCACCGCATCATTCTGATGTGAAACGAGTTCTTCGTCAAGCAGCCGGGCTGGATCCGCCGACGTTTTTCTATACACGCGCGCCCGAGATCGGCTAGTATTGCGGGTTCTCTTTTCTTTCATTTATGCCTATTCTCGTTCGTCCGGTTCGAGAGCAGCTCGAGCACGACCGGGTCATCCGCCTTCTCCAGGCGAAGCTCAAGCGACGACATGACGTGGCGATCAACGTCGGCGACGAGAAGACGACCGGCATCAAGGTGGGCGTCGGGCAGATGTTCCCGGACCTCGTGCTGACGTCGGTCGATCGCGGACACCGGCTCGAGGGGATCGTCGAAGTCGAGACGGGCGAATCGGTGAACCATCTCGAAGCCATGGCGCAGTGGGCGCATTTCGGCCGCACCCGCGCCCCGTTCCACCTCTACGTTCCCGCCGTGGCGGTGGAAATCGCGCGGCGGCTCCTCACGGAAAACCACGTGGACGTCGCCGAGCTGTGGAGCTACCACACCATCGGCGATCAGACGCGCTTTACGCTCGTCCAGCGCGCCACCACCGCCGGCCCGACCCGCGCCCCGGCGGCCGCCGCCGTGCCGCGGAAGGCCGCACCCGCCGCCGCGCCGTCGCCGGCACGAAGCCGCAAACCGGCGCCGCCGCCGCGCAAGGCCGCGCCCGCGACGCGTCCCGCGAAGGGACGTGCGGCCTCGCGGTCGAAGACCGTCAAGTCGGCCCGCACACAGAAAAGGAAATAGGCCCTGCCGCACCTGCGGTTCAGCCGCGATCGCCGCGGCTACGAAAACACGTACGTCGTGCACACGCCTCGCCGCCGCGGCGTGAAGGCGGAGCCGCGCATCCTTTATTGGTTCCGCACGCCGCCCGGCGTCCGCGTCGGCCGCTCCGCCCTCGACGAGGACGCCATCCGGATGCTCGAAGAGCACAACCCGGACGTCCATTTCGACTGGACGCGGATGTTGAAGCAGCCGCAGCAGACCGCGATGCCCGAACCGCGCTCCGCGCAGCTCCCGCAGCGACGACGGGGGCAGCGGCCGGGTGGACGACCGGAGGGGCCGCCGCGGGGCGCGGCCGCGCCCCCTGCCCCCGCACCGTTTGATTCGGAAGCGCGCGTGGACGCTCCGGAGCCGTTCGAGTCGACCGAGGAATCCTCGGAGTCGATGGCCGAGCCGTTCGAACCGGTCGCCGAACCGTTCGCGGCCGAACCGCTGGAGGCGGAGGCGGAATCCTTCGAGCCGCTCGCGGAGCCGCTCGAATCGCCGGACGCCGCGCCCGTGCAAGAGACCAACGATGACGTGGAGCTGACCGAGGACGTTCCGGTCGCGACCGAGTTGGATGCCCTCTCCGACGAGGACGAGGCCCAGGCCGCGGCTGAATCGGCGGTGTATGGGGTGGAATCCGCCGGCCGTCCCACGGCCGCCGAGGCGCGGCTCGGGCCCGAAGCGCTGGCGCGGCTCCGTGGACGGTACGCCGAGATCCTCGCGCGCATCGCGGAACGGGGCGGAGACGAGCCCGCCAAGGCCGAGCTGAAAGAGCGCGCCGAGCGTCTAAACCCCGATGCGTGGGTGACCGACGATGAGGTCCGCGAGGCGCTCGAGCAATACGAAATGGTGTTCGAGAGCCTGCGGGCGGTCATCGGACAGCGCCGCCGGCGCCGCCGGCGGCGGAAAGACAACGCGTAACTCCTTGTATAATCAAGCCATGCCACAGAAGTTCGTCCGGCGTCCGCTCTGCCAGGCGGTCACGGTGGCGGCGCTCGTCGCGTGGGGGGCGCCGTCGGCGCCGACCCTCGCCGCGCCGCAGGACAAACCGGCCGCCCCCATCACGCCGCAGCAGCGCGAAGTGATTCGACGCTCCGTCGATCTCGTGCGGACCGACGTCATCGTCCGCAACGGCGACGGCCAGTTCGAGTCGAACCTGAAGAAAGAGGACTTCGATGTCTTCGAGGACGGCGTCAAGCAGGAAGTCGTCTCCTTCTCGCTGACGCACGGCGGCCGCGTGTTCAACGTTGCCGCGCCGCCGCCCACGCCGGTGCAGGAAGGCATCCTGCTGCCGCCGCAGCGGCCGACGAACGACGCCGCGGGCCGCATCTTCATCATCTTCGTCGACGATCTCCATCTCGATTTCCGCAACACCGGCCGCATCCGCGAGCTGTTCAAGAAGATCAGCAAGGAGCTGGTTCACGAAGGGGACATGTTCGCGATCCAGTCAACGGGGCCTTCGTCGCTGGCGATCGACCTGACGTACGACCGGAAGCGGCTCGACGAGGCGCTGAACAAGATCTCCGGCGCCGGCCTGAAGCCGTCGGACATCATCGAGACGCCGGAAGGACAGCAGGGGCCGCCTGAAGTCCGCTATCGCGCGCACGTCGCGTTCTCGACGGCGTACGACACGCTCAAGAATCTCGAGCAGGTGCACGACCGCCGCAAGGCCTTCATCTACGTGAGCAATGGGTACGACTTCAACCCGTTTCCTCAGGCACGCGAGGTGGCGAACGCCGAGCGCATGGGCATGAACTGCAACCCCGTACCCGGCGGCGGAGCCGGCAACTGCACGTCTCCGGGCAACGACGGCAGCGGTTCATCGAGCAGCGCGGACGTCGATCCGTTCACCAAGCAGGGAAACGAGTTCGCCGAGGCGGATCTCGCCGCGGAGCTCGCCGAGCTGACACGCGAAGCCAACCGCGCGAACGCGACGCTGTACACGATCGATCCGCGGGGCCTCGTCGGCGGGCCGGATCTCGACGAGAAGATCGATCCGGTCGAATGGCAGAATTACATCCGCGAATCGCAGAACAGCCTGCGCGTCATCGCCGAGCAGACCGGCGGGATCGCCGTCGTCAATCAGAACGACTTCGACAAGGCGCTGAAGCGGATCGACTCGGAGACGAGCGACTACTATGTTTTGGGTTACTACTCCAGTAATCCGGATCCGATGAAGCGACGGCGGCAGATTGAGATTCGCATCGCGCGGAAGGGGAATTACAGCCTGAATTACCGCACGTCGTACACCCTGAAGCCGCTCCCGCGGCCGCCCAAGAGTTGAATCGTCGCGCGCGTTTCGCCGTTCGGCGTTGCGCAGAGCGACCTTGAGGTTCTCGTAGGGTCGCCGTTCCTGTTATACTTCCGTCCCGGCGCGGAGCCAGCGCCACTTCATCGTCATAATCCGGTTTCGAACAACCAGCACTTGGAGAATCACAAGATTTGGACGCTGTCGATGGCGTGCTGTTTCGCGTTGCTCGCCGCGGTGGCGGCGGACGCGCAGACCGTCACGACGGGCAACATCAGCGGCGTGATTACCGATGCGCAGGGCGGCGTGCTGCCCGGCGCGACCCTCACGGCGGTGCACACGCCGACGGGCACGAGCTACGAAGGCGTCACCGGCGGCGACGGCCGGTACAACATCCTCAACGTCCGTGTCGGACCGTACAGCGTTTCGGTGAACATGCCGGGCTTCAGGCCGGAGAAGCAGGAGAACCTCGACGTGCAGCTCGGCGAGACGCGCACCGCGGACTTCAAGCTGCAGGTCGCGTCGGTGTCGGAGACGATCGAAGTGACGGCTCAGAGTCCGCAGATCGATCTCACGCGCGCGGGCACGGCCGACAATATTCCGAACGCGGTGAAGGAGAACCTGCCGTCGATCAACCGCAGCCTCGCCGACATCGTTCGCATCAACCCGCTGTTCAACACGTTCGGCGGCGGCTCCGGCGCCGACACGGCCACCGTCGTCGCCGTCGCGGGCAACAGCTACCGGTACAACTCGCTGCAGATCGACGGCGCGGTCAACAACGATCTGTTCGGCCTGGCGAGTTCCGCGGGAGTACCGGGCGGGACGGCGGAAACGCAGCCGGTGAGCCTCGACGCGGTCCAGGAGATCCAGCTCGTCGTCTCGCCGTATGACATACGCCAGGGGGGCTTCTCCGGCGGCGGCATCAACGCGATCACGAAGAGCGGCTCGAACGATCTGCACGGCACCGGCTTCTACCAGGCCCGCAATCAGAACTGGGTGGGCAAGGGCGTGACCAACACCAGGATTTCGACGCTGAAAGACAAGCAGGGGGGCTTCGGCATCGGCGGACCGATTACGAGGAACAAGGCGTTCTTTTACGGCAACCTCGAATGGGCGCGCAAAACGCGGCCGACCGGCTTCTCGGTCGGTGCGACGGGCGTGCAGTTCCAGCAGCCGGCGCTCTTCGCCCGCTACATCAGCGATCTCCAGAACATCTATCACTACACGCCGGGGGACAATCCCGGCCAGGAGTTCCCGAAGGAGACCGACAGCAACAAGTACTTCTTCCGCGGCGACTTCAACGTCGCGAAGGGGCACCAGCTCACGGTGCGCAACAACAACATCAGCGCGCTGAACGACATCAGCAGCACGAGCGCGTCGACGTTCCGCACGCCGGACGCGTACTACCGGTATGTGAGCAAGACGAACTCGACGGTCGGGCAGTTGAACTCGCAGTTCGGCACCGGCGTGAACGAGTTGCGCCTGACGTATACGCGCGTGCGCGATCACCGGGAAAGCCCGATCGGCAACGCTCCGTTCCCGCAGCTCACCGTGACGCTCGCGCCGGGCATCACCGTGATCTCGGGCACCGAGCAGTTCTCGGGGCGCAACGCGATCGACCAGGACATCGTCGAGTTGAACGATGCGTACACGCTCCTGAAGGGGAAGCATACGTTCACGCTCGGCTCGCACAACGAGTTCCTGAACCTGAGCAACCTGTTCATTCGCGACTTCTACGGCACGTACAACTTCTCGAGCCTGGACAACTTCGAGGCGGGGTTCGCGCAGCAGTACGACCACAGCTTCTCGGCGACGAGCGACCCGAACCAGCGCGCCGCGTTCAAGGTGCGTCAGTGGGGTTTCTACGCGGGCGACCAGTGGCGCATCTCCTCGCCGTTCACGATCACCTACGGCGTCCGCATGGACATCCCGACGTTCCCGACGAAGCCGCGGGCCAATCCGACCGCCGTCCAGAACTTCGGATTCGCCACCGACGTGGTGCCGAGCCAGGTCGAGTGGTCGCCGCGGGTGGGCTTCAATTACGCGCTGTCGGCCGCGGGCACGCACCAGGTGCGCGGCGGCGTCGGCATCTTCACCGGGCGTCCGGCGTACGTCTGGATCTCGAACCAGTTCGGCAACACGGGTCTCGACTTCACCCGTATCGGGGCGTCGTTCAACACCGCGAACCGGATTCCGTTCATCACGGATCCGACCAACCAGCCCACGACGGTGACCGGCGCGGCGGCGGGCTCGTTCACGAACGAGATCGACGTGATCGATCCGAAGTTCAAGTACCCGTCGGTGCTGCGCGGCAACGTCGGCTACGACCACACGCTGCCGTGGGGCTTCATCGGCAACGCGGACTTCGTCTGGTCGAAGACGCTCGAGGACATCAAGTACCAGAACCTGAACTTCGGGCAGGTGCCGGGGCTGACGGGCGTCGGCGGCCGGCCGTTCTTCGCCCGCAAGGTCACGTCGCTGAGCGACGTCATCCTGCTGCAGAACACGACGGAGGGCTACACCTGGAACATCGCGTACGAAGCGCGCCGTCCGTTCTCCCACGGCTTCTTCGTCCAGGGGTCGTACTCGTTCGGCCGCGCGAAGAGCCTCATGGACGGCACGTCGGACCAGGCGGCGTCGAACTGGGGCAACGTGTACACGCCGGGCGATCCGAACAACGTGCCGCTCGCGACGTCGATCTTCGACCCGGGCCACCGCATCACGCTGACGGCGAGCTATGAAATGCCGTTCGCGAAGGTAGTCAGGCCGGTCGTCACGATCTTCTACTCGGGGATCACGGGCCGTCCGTACACCTACACCTACAACCGCGACGTGAACGGCGACAACCGCGGATCGAACGATCTGCTCTACGTGCCGACGGCCAGCGACCCGATCACGTACACGGGGGGCACCTACCAGGATTTCATCAACTTCCTGAGCCAGGGCCACGGGTGCCCCGCGACGTTCGTCGGGCGGATCATCCCGCGCAACGCGTGCCGCGGCCCGTGGACCAACAA
>QHWR01000290.1 GCA_003223835.1 Acidobacteriota bacterium
GTGTGCAGCTCGATGAATCGCGCGTAGTCGGCCACCGACACCCGGCCGAACGTCGCGCTCGGCACGACACCGCCGCTCTTGGCGCACACACGACATTCCCGATCGAAACGATCGAGCGCGCCCTGGAGACGCTCGCGCGCCTCGGCCGGCGTGGCCGGGCCGCTCGCCGGATTCAACGCCTTGTTGGTCCGCGCTTTCGGAAACGCGCCGTTTCTCAGGACCCGATTGAAGAGAAACCCTCTGGCCACGGGACGCATGAAAAACGGCAGATTGGGGAACTTCGACGGCGCGCCCGACACGACGTTCGCCGACTCGTCGAGCGAGCGGGCGACGTGCTCGACGATCTGGCTCGGCGACCATTTCCCGGGGGCGCGCGGGACCGCCCAGACCCCCGCGCATTTGTCCGCCGCGGCGATGAGACCGCGGACCGCGTCGCGATTCGCCGTCAGAATCGGTTCCACTTCAGCCATGGCTCGCCTCCCGTTCAGGCCGGATGGTAGCTCACCTCGCGACGTCTCGCGAGGCCGCTCTCAGCGTCCGCTGCGACCGTATCATCCAGTCTCCTCACGAAGCCCGCGCACCGCCGGCGTCGATTCGAGACAGCGCCGGACTGCCGCAAACAACGACGCCACAGACTCCGCACTCCTGTCACGCCCGAGGAGACGGGCGATCACGCCTCGCTCTGCGAAGGCAAACACGCGCCAGCAATCCGGCGGCTCACCGAAACCTGCGCACGCGACATGAAGCGAGTGAGGCCTCGAGGCGACGCGGATGCACCAGCCAAAATCTTCGGGAATGACGTCGCCGGCGGGAACACCGGCAGCACGAAGTTGGCTCGCCACCCATTGGGCGAGGGCCTTGCCATAGATGCGAGGATTGGTCGCCTCGTCTTCTCCAGGTGCGATCGGAAAGGCCGACGATTGGAACTCGAGGACCGGACTGTGCTTCATGAGTTTGCCAGTTCCACCGTATAGATCGCGACGGCCAGCACCAGCCAGACCGCGTTACTTTCGGTGTTCCTGCACGAACTGCTGGAAGCGGGCTGCCCGCTCGGACGCGGAGAGCGCGAGTGCCTGCGTCCACAGCGCATCGTAGTTGGCCGACGACCCCGTGCGCTTTCTTTCGACGGCCACCTGCTCGTCGGCGAACGACTGACCCCACAGCTCCACCCACACGTCATACACGAACAGGAAGATGATCGAGTGATGGTCGACATCTGCTGGCACGAGGTCGCCCATCAATCGATGACCCAGCTCGTGCACCAGCGTGGCGCGCTTGGTCGCCGACGAATAGCTCGCCCGGAGCTGCATCGGCCGTTCACGGAACCCGGAGAAGCTCGGCCCCTCGTAGATGACGGCGCCAATCGGGCCTGGCTCGAAGCGCAGCCCCGTGACGCGTTCCATCGCCGCCACGATTCGCGATCCCTCGGCCGCCCAAATCTCGTCGTACTCTTTCGCCGCCGGGCGGAATGATTCCGCCGAAGCCGTGAAGTTGATCTGAAGTGGTGTGGCCCGTTCTTGTGCAACCAGGGTGCTGGACAGCATCGCGACGCAGACGAATGTTGCCTGCATAAAGACCTCGCCACGATCTGACGCCCGCCTTTCAGCCGCCGCGGGTCATGATCGCACCGGCCGCCGTCCGCTGCAAATTCGGCATGACGATCCTTTCTATCGATAAAGGGTCAGCATCAGCGATCCTATCGGATGCCGGACGCCGGCCGATGTGATGCGCACGCAGATTTCAGCTGAGGCCGAGGAATACCGTGACGAGCGGTGGCAACGCGAAGCGACCAGGCAGGTCGACACGACGTTGGACGCGGAGCGGTTCATCGATCGCGTGGGCTTCGCGGCGTGTCTGACGGATGCGCGGCGTCCGGGTCCGTCGCTCTACGTCGCGGTCTGCGGCCGCCGCGACGCGATCCTGCCGCGCCACGTCCAGAAGGATCCCGAGGCGTCGCACACGTGGTTGCTCAAGGACGATCTCGTCCGCCGGGGCAAGATCTATTACGGCAAGCTCGCCGGCGCGCGGACGATGTTCATCGCGCCTCGCATGATTCGGTACTTCCATGCGGTGTGGGGGCTGCGGCGCGCGGAAGAGCCGAGACGCCTGAGCCGTCCGGCACGGGCCATCCTGCGCGTGCTTCGGCGCGAGTGGGAGATGGCGACGTCGGATCTGCGCGACGATTCCGGCGTGAAGGATCGCGCCACGTTCACCCGCGCGCTCGACGAGCTGCAGGCCGCGATGCTCGTCGTCCCGAGCGAGGTGTATTACCAGCCCAAGTTCACCTACATCTGGACGCTCGCCGTCGGGCGGTTTCCGGATGAACTCCGGCGGCGGATCCGCCGCGATGTGGCGCTGCGCGAGATCGCCCGGTGTTTTCTTTCGAGCGCCGGGATGACGGTGCCTGGGGAGCTGGCGCGCGTCACCGGGCTGTCCCGGCCGGACGCCGGTCTCGGCAACCGCGCGCTGGTGGCGGAAGGCTACGCCACGACGCCCGCGCGCGGCGTGTATGTGATGGCCGCGACGGACCGCGAAGGGGACAAGACGTCAGCGATCTAGCGAGCCAGGAGGGTGTCGATCTCAGACCCGCGTCGAATGACCGCGATCACCGCCATGACGCCTGCCGCGAACCACAGCAAAAGTGGAGAAACGGGCGGGCCGCCCCCAGGCGGCCGGTTCGTGTCCGGGTTGGCGATGACGTACTCGATCGGGACGGGTCCTTCGCGCTTGAGGCCGCATGCCTCGTCCCACATACCCCAACCCTTCCGGCGCGCGCCGCCCTCCGTGGGAGTGAACTCATACTCGACCCAGCAGAACCACTCGCTCTGTGAGCGTCGGCTCGTCCCCAGCAGGGCGCCTTTGCGAACGACCGTACCGATAGTGATAGCCGTCCGCCCGGAAAAGTCCCGCCGCAATTTGAGCAGGTACATCGTCAACGCGAAGGCGACGATCGCGATCGCGAGGCCACCGGCGAACAGGCGGGAGCTGGTTCGGCCCATCGTCACGTCCGTCAGGTACGCGTGCCGCCAGCTTCACGCGCTTGTCAGGCGTCGCCGCTGACCTGACGATGGCATTCCTCACAGAGGATCGTATACGGCGCGCTCACGCTCGTGCGTCGTGACTCTTCGAGAGCGCGCAATGGCATGCGCACTACGGAAGCGTCAGATATTCCGCAGGGACATCGGGGAATCCCCACCGTTTCAACAGGCGAGCCCACGTGCCGAGATTCTCGGACGACACGCGAAAGGGCTCCATGCGGACGATCTGAGGCACATCCTTCTTCAGATGCACCTTGTCGAAGATGGCGCGGACGGACTCGTGGCCCCAGTCGCCGGTCTTCTGAGCGAGCAGGACCGGCGCGAGCCCCGTCTTGACATACGCGAGTTCCGCGGGGAGCGCGTCGATCGCGACGATTTTGACCTTCGCCGGATCCAACGCAGTGAGAAGCGTGTGCGTGAACAACGGCCATGCGCCGACCATCGCCCACCCCTTGATCTGCGGATGCGCCGTCTGCGCCTTCATGACTTCGGCCGTGGCGTCCTCCGGCGTCTCGGGGTGGTAGAAGGTACCGACGATCTTGAGCTTCGGGTGCTTCTTCGCGGCCTGTTTCACTCCCTCGACGCGTTTCTGGAGGTTCGGAGCGTTCTGGTTTCCCGCCAGAATCGCGATGCTCCCGGCATCGCCGATCTGCTCGGCCAGTTCCTCCAGCACGCTCTCGCCGGCCTTCACATCGTCGATGCCCAGGAACGCAAATCGCTTCGACTCTGGCGCGTCGCTGTCGAACGTCATGACCGGCACGCCGTGCGCGACCGCGTCGTTGATCGCGGGGGTCACCTTGCCAGCGTCGGAACAGGAGATGAGCACCGCGTTTGCGCCCTCGGTGACCGCCTGTGCGATGCGCTGCGCCTGCACGTCCCCGTCCTCGGCCGGTGGCGTCAGCCAGGCGATTTCGATCCGCGTGCCCGTGCGATCGTACGTCTCTTTGGCGAATGCCTCGGCGCCCGTACGGGCGGAGACGAACACCGGGTTGCTGGAGCTCTTGGCGATCATCGCGATCTTGAGATCCGGCTTGGGGGTGGCCGGCTGACTCTGTCCGCAAGCGGCCCCGAGTGCAAGGCACACGACCGCGAAGGCCATCTGGAGACGCGCAGCCAGGTATTTCATGTGCCGCTCCTTGATCGGTCCATGAAGTCGGTCCGGACCGAGTTGAATGTTAGCGCAACATCGGCGCCGCCCGTCGGCGGTTCAACCGCGATCGCGTTGCGTGCCTGACGACATCACATACAA
>QHWR01000278.1:0-4242 GCA_003223835.1 Acidobacteriota bacterium
CCGCGACCGCGTCGCCGCCGCGTTCGCCCGGATACCATGCGTCGATGACGGCGTCCACGCGATCGATCCACGACGACATGGTGATGGCGGTAGCCATCGTTGCCCTGGACGCCGACTCGATTGACACCTTCGGACGGAATCGTCAGCGCGCCGGTCCACCGGACGGAATACCAGTCGAACGGGATTCCGCGTGCAGGGGAATTGAGCGTCCAGCCGAAATCCACGCGCGGATCGGTGCGCACGATCCGCGGGGCGCCTTCGAGCCGCGGATTGTCGAAGTACCCGCCGCGCAGTCCGGGCTCGTTCCGGCCGTTCGCCTCCGACGACAACTGCGCGGCCGGTACGACGACGAAATCGCGGACGGTCCGGCCCGGACCGGGCGCGTACCGGACGTCGCTGGACGGACCGAGCTTGCGCCGGATGCCGTCCAGGATCGTCTCGCTCGCTATCGCCTCCGCCACGCGGCCGACGAGCGCGGGATCCCACGTTGCCGCCAACCCAATCGCCTGCGGATACATCGTCGCGCCGTCACGAACGAGCCCGTGGACCGCCTCGTCGAACGGGATGATGGGGATGCCCAGACGCGTCCGCTCCACGAAGTACTGCTGGATCGTGTTGATGCGAGCCGCGTGCGCTCGAGCAGCCTCCGCGGGTGACGTCGGCGGCGCTGCTCCACGCGGGGTGGCCGAGATCTGCAGGCCGAAGACACCGTGCGAGTAGTCGTTCGCCGGATCGTCGAGGTCTCCGGGGATCATGAACAATTGCCAGAACTTTTCTTCGGGCGTCATGCGGCGCAGCAGGTCGCGCACGCGAGCGTCAACGGACAGGTGGGGGTTGCGATAGGGCAGCGGCGTCCCCGGTGCGCCGGCCGCGAGGACGAAGCCCGCCATGACCAGGCCGCCGATTGACGGGAACCTCACACACGAATCTTACGGCCGGTCACCGCGGCGCGCGTCGCCGCAACAGGCTGAAGCCCCAGATCGCCAGGCTCAGCGCGAGCGCGCCGAACAGGCCGTTCTCCAGACGCTCGTGCGGCCAGCGGTCGACGAGCATGAACAGATGCATCGCGCCGCCGACAGCGAACAGCGTCCCCGTGATCAGCAGATAAGCCTTCATGTCCAATTCTCCGCATCAGTCCTCGGCCCTCGGTCCTCGGCCCTCCGTCCTCGCGCCCTCACTCCCACCGGAACACGCGCGACGACAGCGCCGTACACAAGCCGAACACGATCAGCAGCGCCGCGACGTCGCCCACGTGCGCCGACCACCCGTCACCCTGCCAGATCCCCTTGAGGAGCGAGACGGCGTAGGTCAGCGGCAGCACCTGTGCGGCGCGCTGCATCGCGGCCGGCAACGCATCGACGGGCACGAACAGTCCCGAGCACGCGATCATCGGATACAGGACGATCGTGCCGACCGGTTGCGCGAAGCGCGCGGTCGGGACGACGCTGGCGATCACGAAGCCGATGGCGAGGACGCTCAGCGTGCTGAAGAGCAGCGCGAGCGTGAAGGACGCCAGCGACACTTCGGGCGGCAGTGTGTAGTACCGCTTGCCCGCGGCGATCATCAACCCCAGCGTGATCGCCGTGAACAACAGCTTGACGATGACGTGCGCCGCGAGGATCGTCACGGGGCTGAGCGGCGTGGCGCGCAGCCGCTTCAGGATGCCACCTTCGCGATAAATGGCAATGACCGTGATGAGCGACAGGACCGCGCTCAGCGCAATGAGGATGGCGCCGAACGCCGGCACGTCGGCGGCGATCCGGGCGACACCTCGCGTTGGACGCCCACCGAACACTCGACTCAGCACGACGAAGGCAACGACCGGCATCCCGACCGTGCCGATGACGCCGAGCGGCTCGCGCACGAAGACCTTGATCTCGATCCAGGTGAGTTTCCAGAGGCCGCGCAGCATGTGGGGCTAGTCTCGAATCGAGTGGCCGGTCAGCGTCAGGAACACGTCTTCGAGCGTCGGCATCACGGTGCGGAAGTCGGTGACGCGGATCCGGTGCTCGGACAAACATTGAATCACGTTCGTGACGAGATCGTCGCCGCGGCCCCGGATGGTGAACCGGCCGCCGTCGTGGCTGACGCCGTCCACCCGCGGGATCGCCTGAAATGCGGCTTCCGCGGCGGGGTCATCCGCCGCCAGAACGACCGTCCGGTCCGGGCAGTGGCGCGCGACGAGCCCCGCAGGCGTGTCGACGTCGATGATCCGTCCGTGATCGATGATGGCGACGCGGTCGCACAACCGCTCCGCCTCTTCCATGAGGTGCGTCGTCAGCACCACCGTCTTCCCGCGTTCGCGGATGCCGCGCACGAGATCCCAGATCGCGCGTCGCGCCTGCGGGTCGAGTCCCGTGGTCAGTTCGTCGAGGAACACCACCTCGGGATCGTTGATGAGCGCGAGCGCGATGAAGAGCCGTTGCTTCTGGCCACCGGAGAGCGTCATGAACCAGGCGTTGCGTTTCTCGGCGAGTCCGAGCTGATCGAGCAGCCGGCCGCCGTCGAGCGGCCGCCGATACAAGGACGCCCAGAGATCGACCGCCTCCCACACCTTGATGCGTTTCTGAAGCTGGGCTTCCTGGAGCTGCACGCCGATGCGTCCCTGCAGCCGGCTCTTCTCGCGAGCGGGATCCAGCCCGAGCACGGAGATCGCGCCGGAGTCGGGCCTCCGCAAGCCCTCCACACACTCCAGTGTTGTCGTCTTGCCGGCGCCGTTGGGGCCGATCAGTCCGAAGATTTCCCCCTCGTGCGTGTCGAAGGAGACGTCGGCGACCGCCACGGTGCGGCCGTACGTCTTGCGGATGCCCGAGACGTGGACGATCGGAGAAGACATGAAGCGTGACCGACATTATGCTGGCACGTCCCCCGAGTGAACCAAACTCGCGGCGGCGCCGTTTAGCTGGTAGTTGTTCATGCATGAATCGGCCGGGCTGGGCTTCGGAACGCTGGTGACGCTCGACGCGCCGCTCGAACGCGAATTCGAGCAGAGGGTCCGCGACTCGTCAGCCCTCGCCGTACGTGTGGCTTACGGCGTGCTCCGGCAGCGGCTCGACGCCGAAGACGTCGCCCAGGAAGCGTTCGCGAAGGCGTACCCGCGGTTCGCGCGGTTGCGGGGCCGCGACGAATTCAGGGCCTGGCTCGTGCGGACGACGTGGCGGCTGGCGATCGATCGCTGGCGCGCCGACCGCCGGCGCAGCGCGCGAGAGCTGAAAACGTCGAATCCGACCGCGGTTCCGAGCGCCGAAGACGTCGCGGTGGGCAACGAGCGGGCGGAGCGCCTCTGGCAAGCGATCGACGCGTTGCCCGAGAAGCTCCGACTCGTGATTGTTCTCTTCGCGATCGAGGGACACGACGTCGCCGAGGTCGCACGGTTGCTCGACGTGCCCGAGGGCACCGTCAAGTCGCGGCTGTTTCTCGCCCGCAAAGGGCTGGCGCGGAGTCTTCAATGTCTTGCCTGAAATACGCGGACGCCATCATCGATCACGCTTACGGCGCGCCGCTGTCGAGCGCCGGCGCGGAGCATCTCGCCGCGTGCGAGCCGTGCCGGCGGACCTTCGAGCGGCATGCGCGTCACGCGCACGACATCGATGAAACCGTTCTGGGCGCGATTGCGATCGAGCCGTCGATCGATTTTCGACGCGGCGTGCGCGAACGGATCGAGCGGACTGACGCGGGTCGTTCTCGGACACGATGGTGGGTGGCGCTGCCGGTCGCGGCGGCCATCGTGATGGCAGTGATTCTGGGCGGCCTTTGGGAGCACAGCGGCTCGAGCCCGCGAGCTGTCGTGGTCATGTCTCAACCGCTCACCGCGACCGATGTCGCGAAGCCGTCAGGAACGATCGCGGCCGTCCGGCCTGAGAACGCGCCGGCCGTCAGCCGAACGGCCGGGACCACGCGGCGTCACGACCGAATGTCGCGAAGCCATCGTGCGGCGAGTCCGGAGGCAGAGGTACTGGTGCCCGGCGATCAGCGGCGCGCGATCGCGCGGCTCGTGGAGCTGATTCAAGACGGAACGCTCGATCCAGCGAAGTTGCCGCCGCCGGATGTGGCGGCAGGCAAGCCGGCCGACCTCGTCGTGCCGGCGCTGACGATCGAGCCCATCCCGATTGCGACTGTCGAAACCAACCGCCGGCCGGACGGTGGACCGGGCCGGCGCTGAAGGAGTGCCGATCATGAGACGCCGATTCTTCGTCGCCGTGCTGCTCGCTGTTTCCGCGCTCGGCGGCGTCGCCGCGCAGG
>QHWR01000278.1:4313-5285 GCA_003223835.1 Acidobacteriota bacterium
ACAAGAAGCTCAGCAGCCTGCCATTCGTGCTCGGCGTGGTTTCGAACAGCATGAAGACGAACGTGCGGATGGGCGTCGAGGTGCCGATCGGATTCGGGGCCTCGTACAGCTACCGCAGCGTCGGCACGAACATCGATTGCGGGGCGGAGACGCTGAGCGACGCGCTCTACCGCCTGATCATCACGGTCGATGACTCTTCGATCCAACTGAATGCCGGACCCGGTTCATCCGCCGGACAGTCGCCCGTGACGAAAGACGTGCCGTCCTTTCGATCGTTCAAGGCGAGTTTCGCGGTCCTCCTCCGCGACGGCCAGTCGACGCAATACACCTCCGCCACGGATCCGGTGAGCGGCGAGGTCATGAAGATCGACGTGGGATTGAATGTCATGAAATAGAGCTACGAGCAGGCCTGACGGTCTCCGCCCCGACTCCGCCAAGGCTTCGTCGAGGCCTCGCCGGAGCCCTTAGGGCGTAGGCGGGCAAGGCTACGGCGGTCCGCCGAAGCTTTACGCGAAGGCGAAAGGCCTGCGTGACGACGACACGACGAGCAGGTCTAAAGACCTGCGCTACGAATGGCTGTCGTAGCGCAGCCCTTCCGCCTTCGCCAAGGCTTCGGCGGACCGCCGTAGCTTTAGCGGAGGCGGTCAGGGCTGCTCGTGATCACGCGCGCGGCAGGTGCAGCCGGGCGCGCAACCCGCCCATCGGCGACCGATCGAGCGCAATCGACCCGCCGTACACCTCCGCAAGATCGCGGACGATCGCAAGCCCCAGGCCCGACCCCGCGAGCCGTCGTGGCCGTGTCTCAACCGCCCACCGCGACCGATGTCGCGAAGCCGTCAGGAACGATCGCGGCCGTCCGGCCTGAGAACGCGCCGGCCGTCAGCCGAACGGCCGGGACCACGCGGCGTCACGACCGAATGTCGCGAAGCCATCGTGCGGCGAGTCCGGAGGCAGAGGTACTGGTGCCCGGCG
>QHWR01000291.1 GCA_003223835.1 Acidobacteriota bacterium
GATCTCGGGACGCGTCCAGTGCGCGCGCAGCCGCGGTAAGCCGGTGCCCTTCGTGAACGGCGGTTTCGGGATCTCGATCGCGTCGAGCCGCGCGCGGAGGTCCAGCAACAGCTTCGTGTCGAAGCCGGTGCCGATCCGGCCGGCGAACACGAAGTCGTCGCGCTCGTAGTAGCCGACCAGCAGCGCGCCGAGCCCCACGCGTCCTCCCTGCGGATCGGTGAACCCGCCCACCACCAGCTCCTGGTTCGCTTCGCACTTCATCTTGAGCCAGAGCGGCGAGCGGCGGTGCTCGTACCGCGAGTCGCGCCGCTTCGCGATCACGCCTTCCCACCCCTCGGCGCACGCGCGCTCCCACGGCTTCGATTCGTCGAGGAGGGCCACGCGCTGCAACGGCGCGTGGAGCGGCAGCCGCTGCAGGAGCGAGCGGCGCTCGTCGAGCGACAGCGACGTCACGTCGCGCCCGTCGAGCCACACGATGTCGAACACGTGGTAGGCCGGGCGGCGTTCGCCCCATGTGATTTCGCCGTCGAGGATGACGTCAGCAACCGGCAGCTCCGCGACCGCCTGCGCGAGCGCGGGGATGTTCTGCGGCAGCCGGTTGCGCGACAGCAGGCGGACGTCGGGACCGTTCTTGAACGCGAGCAGGCGGATGCCGTCGAACTTGCGCTCGAAGATCCACTCGGGTCCCGTGAACCGCTCCTGCGTGAGCGTCGCCGCCATCGGCTCGACCCAGTCGGGGAATGGCATTCGGAGAATCGTAGCGCAGGTCTTCACACCTGCGCGTGATCGCCGACCGTCGTAGCGCAGGTCTTTAGACCTGCTCGTGATCGCCAAACCGTCGTGGCGCAGCCCTTTATATAGGGCTGCTCGCGACCACGAGCAGGGCTGAAGCCCTGCGCTACGAATCGTGATCGCGGCGAAACGCGTCCAGCTTGTTCGCGGCTTCCTCGAGACCGCGCTTGCGCGCGTAATCCGCCGCCGTTGACCCGTCGCGCGCCTTCACCGACGGGTCCGCGCCATTCGACAGAAACAGATCCACGATCTCCGCGGCCGCCGCTTCATCGTCCGGCAGCCACCAGAGCGGCGTGATGCCTCTCGGGCTGATCTGTGTCGCGAGCCGAGGCTCCGCCGCGACCACCGCGCGCAGCCGTGCGACGTCGCCGATGTACGCGAGGTTCCAGACGTCGCGGCTGTGCGGCGCCAGCAGGTCGATCATCGGACGGTGCCAGTAGTGGACGGCGTACCCGAGCGGCGTGTTGTTGTGGACGGCGTCGCGTGGATCGATGTTCGCGCCGCGTGCGACGAGGAACGCCGCGGCGTCGAGCGCGTTCGCGCCCGCGGCCACGTGCAGCGCACGCTGCCTGCGGGCGTCCTCCAGTTCGCTCGACACGCCGGCGTCGAGGAGGAGCGCGAGCGCGTCGGCACGATCGTGCTTCGCCGCGGCAAACAGCGCCTTCGTTGACGTGCGGTATGCCGGATGTCTCGCGAGCAGCGTCTCGACCGGGCCGCGATCGACGTCGAAGCATGCGCGCACGAACGCCTCTTCATCATCCTGCGCCGGCTCCGTGCGGCGCGCGCCATACCGGACGAGGAGCTCCGCGATATCCGGATGGCCGTACCGAAGCGCGTCCTCGTATAAACTCCCCTTCGGCAACCGCCGATCGTGCGCGGGCGCCGCGTCCGGGTTCGCGCCGTGCGAGAGCAGCCATTCGGCCAGCTTCACGTCGCGGCTCTTGTCGATGGCGACCCACAGCAGGAACCGCGCGCCCGAGCCGTAGCCGCCCATGTCGAACATCGGCCAGTCCGGATCGTCCCAATCCGCCTTGCGGCCCGCCTTCACGGCCTGCGCGTACGTCAGCTCGAGCCACCAGAGAACGTCGCCGCGGAAGTGCGTGTCGTAGAGGACCTGGATGTCGTACGGGCCGGCGCCGCGTTCGAGCAGGAACCGGTACAGCGCCTCGCGCTGCGGATGCGGCGGCGCGTCCTGCTCTCCTTCACCGGCCACGCCGGTCAGCGCCGAATAGACGGCGTCCCCCGCCATGTAATACGCGTTCGGGTTGGCGCCGCGATCGAGCAGCGCGCGCGCGATGGGGATCGCGTTGTCGCGCGCCGCCGGCGTCGGCAGCCTGGCGTACGTGAGATACAGGATCGGTTCCCATCCTCGCGGTCCGCCTTTTTGATTCGCCAGCTCGGGCCGCGCGGCGAGGATCCCTTCGACTTCCTCGACATCGCCGCAGACGACGGCGGTGTAGAGGCTGTCGCGCGCGATGTCCGGATGCTTGCGCAGGATCCGCATCGCCGCGGCCTCGGTCATCCGGTAATCGCCGCGGCCGTGCACGTGGTGATCCCAGCACGCGAATTCCAGAAACGAGGCGACGAAGTTGTCGACGGGGTTCACGGGAAACCTCCCTTCCGTTGTCGCCTGGCGCCCGCATACTGCAGGCGGGAAGAAGGTTCGTGATTATAAGCGGAACATTCTTTGCTGAGGTGTCCGGCAGATTCGGCCATGACCGCCGGTCTGTGTTGCGGAGGAGAACCGGACGCGGTCGCGCGATTCGCGCGCGAGTGCTCGGTTCCGTGACCGACGCTGGGACCCAGAAACACTCCGTGGGGGACGTCTTCTCTGCAGATCAGGGTCACTGACGCGTCGAAAGTCTGGCCGGGTGGCTTGAGCCCTGATGACATCAAGGAGAGAGTCCTCGTCGTGGTCAAGACTGATTTGGAGGTGGAATTCCACGGAGACGGAGGCGACGCGCTGGCAAAGAAGGACAATCTCGCTGGCCTTCTCAAGTTGGCCGCCTCGCGGCTTTAGTTCTTCATACCCATCCTCGATCAGGATCGGGTGCTCGACGCGTTGATGAGTGTCATGGGTCATGGCAGCTGGAAACGAATCGACTCCTATCTTCCCGCTGCACGTCCTTAGAATAACAGCGAGAGCGGCCAGCCAGAGGCGATGGCCGCGACCATCGCGGTGAACGCCGCAAGAGGACGACCAGCCTTGACGCGTAGAAGGTGGGCGACCGAGATTACAAGTGCGGTCATGCCGAACAGCATGCCGAGTGCGAACGTCCCGAATGCCCATTGCGGTCCATGGAGCGGGCCGCGCACGAAATGAAACGCCCAGAACTCTCCTGCCAGCGCGCCCGTCGCAAAAACAAGCGCCAGTACCAACAGGCCGCGATCCGTCGAGGGGCCCGGAAGTAGTCCGCCTACCACCGCTTCGAGAACGTCGAGAAGGATGTCTCCGATCATCAGACAGCTTGGCGATATAACCTTGCAGCGCTGAATTGACCTGATAGGCTGATCGTTGTCCTCCTTCTCTGAAACTTCTTGGCGCTGATCTCCTCGCTAACGCTCTTCTTCTGCGCAGAAAGGCAAAAATAATCCCGCTAGTCAACTGCAGTAGCGGCCCAGGTCCCACCCGAGCCGACTGTCACGTGTGGGATGCCCTGCGCCTGCCGACAGCGCTGTGGACGAGAATGCGAAAACAATGGCTCATGCTTGCCGCTTCAGGAAGCGCCGCAGCGCACGCCGGCTATACCAATACAGCGCCAAACCGAACGGAACGGCGACGATCAGCGCGAGTCGGTGGGAGTAGAACGAGACCGCAATGGGAATGGCGATCGACGCGACAATCCTGGCGGCGCCGAGTTCCCACCGCCCGTTCTGCTCCGCAAGCTCGCGGATCCGGTTCCATTCAGGCCACATACATCCCTGACACTCGAGCCAGTCTTATCAACGGCTAAACGCCCAGCGCATCAGCCGCCGGATGGCGTCCGACCAGACGAGTACAGCCAGAAGCAACACGACCACGGCGAGTATCCGATTCAGCAGGTTCGAATGGCGCTGGGTCCAGTTGTTGTTGGCCGGCCACAACCAGAACACGATACTCCACGCACCGAGCAGCAACGGAAAGTGCCACCAAATCTCACTCAGCGATTTCGGATCCCCCCAGGGCGCCATGCCTGCGCGCCACCCGCCCCAATCGCACAGAAAGAAGAACGCAGCAACCCCAAACGCCGGGAAAGCCCATCGGAAGTCCGTGCCGTCTCGCATGACGCGGTGCATTTCACCGATACGCGGCGGCCTGAATGCCGT